>CANBQJ010000234.1 GCA_947371645.1 Burkholderiales bacterium
CATCTTTTCAGGATAGGCCTTCAGGACTTCATCGATCAAAGCCTTGTTCGTGGCCTTGCGCTCTTCAACGGTCATGCTCATGATGGACTCCAGTATTTGGTTCATCTGAGGGCGCCACCGCCAGGCCGGTCCGTGAAACCCGGCCCGGGCTGGCAGCGCCCCCTGCTCTCGGTCAGGCGGCCAGGTCGGCGGCGGACTTGCCCACTTGGCTTTCGTCCACTTGCTTCATGATCCCGTGCTCCATCAGCAGGTCTTCCAGCTGGTCCATCGTGATGGGGGTGGGGATGGTGCCGTTCCCAGCATTGGCGTGGATCTTCTGAGCCAGCGTGCGGTACTCCTGAGCCTGCTTGGACTCAGGCGCGTACTCCAGCACCGTCATGCGGCGCAGTTCGGCGTGTTGCACGATGTTGTCGCGCGGCACGAAGTGGATCAGGCGCGAACCCAGCATCTTGGCCAGCGATTCAGCCAGTTCCAGTTCCTTGTCGGTCTGGCGCTCGTTGCACACCAGGCCACCCAGACGCACACCACCCGAGTTGGCGTACTTCAGGATGCCCTTGGAGATGTTGTTGGCGGCGTACATGGCCATCATTTCGCCGGACATGACGATGTAGATTTCCTGAGCCTTGTTCTCACGGATGGGCATGGCGAAGCCACCGCAGACCACGTCGCCCAGCACGTCGTAGGACACATAGTCCACGCCTTCGTAGGCGCCGTTTTCTTCCAGGAAGTTGATCGAGGTGATCACGCCGCGGCCGGCGCAGCCCACCCCAGGTTCCGGGCCGCCGGATTCCACGCAACGGATGTCGCGGTACCCGACCTTCATGACGTCTTCCAGCTCCAGGTCTTCCACGGAACCAGCTTCAGCGGCCAGCGACAGGATGGTGTCCTGGGCCTTGGCGTGCAGGATCAGGCGGGTGGAGTCGGCCTTGGGGTCGCAGCCGACGATCAGGATTTTTTGACCCATTTCGGCCAGCGCGCCGAGGGTGTTTTGCGAGGTGGTGGACTTGCCGATGCCACCCTTGCCATAGAAGGCGATCTGTCTCAAAGAAGCCATTGCAGTTCTCCAAAAAGGAAGAGGATTGAAAGCAGGTTGCGAGGCCGCGACCCTGGTGTGCCTTGAGTGCCGTTGTTGGTCTTGTATCGCCACGTTCTGGCCAGACATGGTCTGCGCAGAGCCTTCCTTCGCAACCGCCGTGCCACCCTTCCATGGGTTCAGCAAGTGCTTGATTTCAATCGCTTTTTGGTAAAAATCAGCGCCTTTGGACCTGGGTAAATTGCATGTGTGAAATCCGACAAAACAACCCCTCACGTCGCGAAGGGCACACGACAGCGGCGGCGTGTCGGCAGGCCTCACGCGCACGGCTTCAAACCGACAATTTTTGTCGGCTTACCGCGCACAAGCCCGTGTTCATCGGGGTTTCCGGGGCACAGGCCCCATTCAAGCGCAATGCAAACACCCGACCAAGCCACCTGGTTGATGCGCTGAAGGTGGCGGCCACATGGCTGGTATGCCGATTGCAGAAGCAGCGGTGTCACCCAACCCTTGAAGGACCCTCGCCATGACCGCGACCGCAGAACTCTCCCCCATCGACAAGACCGTGCTCGGTCCGCTCAACCAGAAGCGCCACCTGCAGAACCCCGTGTTCAAAGGCAGCACCCACAAGCCGGGTCGCGTGGGCTTTCGCGGTGAACTCGCGCTGCGCTTTTCCGTGCAAAAGGCCGACGAGGCCCGCCCACCCGAGCTGACCTGCGACCAGGTGCTGTCGGTGGCGCAAGAGGGTGACAAGACCCTGCCCTTCTTCGCTGGCTACCTGCTGTCGTTCGAGCACCTCAAGGACGTGGCCGAAGTGCTGGGCGACTCACTCAGTGCCGGTGGCAAGTACTTCCTGTTTTGCAACAACATCGACCTGAGCAAGAAGTACCAGGTGCCTTACAAGGGCGCGATGTTCTATGTGCTGCCCATCGACGAAGCCACCGTCTACAACGAGTTGCTGGACCTGCTCTACCTCGAGCGCAACGACCTGAAGAAGCTGGACACGGCGGCCAAGCTCGATGCCATCGCCGACGCCGCCATCAAGTTCGACATCACCTTCGACACCATCACCTACTCGGAAGGCCTGGCGCTGATGGGCCCGGTGCGCAACCCCAACGAAAACCGTCCGGTTTGACGCGCTGGGGGTGAGTGACGATGTACCACCGCTCCCTCTACGACATCCTGATGGGCTGCGGCCAGACGGTGCGCACGCTCACGGCCCCCATGGAGGACGAGCACGAGCTCTTCTCCAGCGCGGGCACCTTGCGGGCGGTGGAGGCCCAGTTGCTGATCATGGCGCACACCTTGGGCAACGTGACGCCCATGCTGCACCAGCGCCTGCGTGACGTGGACTGGAACGGCTGGCATGCCCTGCACGAGAAGCTGCGTGCAGGCATCCAACCGCGTCGCGAGGAGACCTGGTACGCCGTCAATGGCCTGGTGCCGCAAACCATGGCCTTGCTGCACACCGTGCGCAAGCAGCACCCGGACTGGTTCGAGATCGATTACGGCTGAGGCTGGCGGTCGTACCAGATGATGGCCGCCGTCAGCCCGACGCCCAGGGCATACAGCAGCCAGGTGGCATCGACTGCATAGGGGTAGAGCATCAAGGCCAGGCCCAGCCAGCGCACGGTGGGCTTGCCGCCGCGCTTGCCCCGGTAGTAGGCCCACAGGCCCACCAGGCCGAACACAATGGCCCCCAGGATGTAGGCCATCGAAGGCATCTCCAGGCCCAGGGCCTGCAGGTTGGCGGTCAGTTCAGGCATGGTGCGGGTTGCCCTTCAAGCGCGTGCGCGCGGCGGCATGGGGGCTTCCTGGGCGACCAGGCGCTCTGCGGGGTAGGCCGTCAACATGCCCATCATGTCTTGCGGCGCGCAGCCCAGCCAGCGGCCGTAATCGGCCTCGTCCAGGATGGCCACCATCTGCTTGTCGCCAGCCGGCGTCTGAAATCGCCGCATGAGCGCGTGCTCGCCCACATCCACGGTGAGCATGGTGAAACTCAGCACCTCCACCCCGTTGAGCGCCCACCAGCGCGACCACAGCCCGGCGATGCCCAAGGGCGCGCCGTCTTGCCGGGAGATCTTCCAGCGCACCGCCTTGCCGGTTTCCCAGCTGGGCTCGCCTATCCATTCCGCAGGAATGATGCAGCGCTGCCCCTTGTGCCAGGCATCTTTGAAGCTGGAGCGCTCTGGCGCCGTTCTGGCGCGGGCATTGAAGGTGCGACGGGCCAGGGTCGGGTCCTTGGCCCAATAGGGCAGCAAGCCGAACTGGCCCAGGAAGGCCTGCCGGTCGACGCCCTGGCTCGCGTCCTGCAATATCGCAGGCGCCAGGTCACAAGGCCAGGTCTCTGAGGGGTAGGACACGGCGTCCAGTGCCACGCCAAAATGCTGGCGCATGCGGGCCATGTCCGACAGCGGGCTGAAGTGGGTGGACATGAACCCCAGTCTACTGAGCTTTTTGTTGCTCGCCCCCCACGGCCGCGCCAATCAGTTGGACACAGCTCAGGCCAGCTGTTGCGCCTGGCGCCATTGCCGGGCCGTGCAAGCCAGCGATTGGGCCACATCCGGATGGGCGATGCCCTGGCGCAGGCCCCAGCGCACCGAGGCGGCCGGGTCGGGCGGCGTGTCGACAATGAAGTTCAGGGATTCGGCCGATGTGCCCATCAAGGCCGGCACCCCGGGCAGCTTCAGCAGGCTGCCCAGCACCCACTTGGGCAGGTGCCCCACCGCCCTGGGCCCGCCCATGGCCCCAGACAGCAGGTTGACCGACGTGCGCAGAGACGGCGAGGCCGGGTCCATCAGCAGGTGTTCGGGCATGCCTTCGTCGGGGGCCAGCAGCAGCGCCACGGTGTAGCGCGCCACATACTGCCCCGTCACCCAAGGCACGGCGTGCGCGGGCGAGCCCGGCACCAGCCGCAAGAGGCCGCGCTGGATGGCCTGCAAGATGCCGACCACGGCCGATTGTTCGGGCACCTCGGGCAAGGTGGCGTCGCCGATCACCGTGGCGGGGTGGATCCAGGTCACAGGCAGCTCGCCAGGCTGGCGCAGCGTGGGGTGCAGGCTCAGGTAGGCCTGGACCTTGGACACCTCGTAGGCGCCCCATTGCCGGGCTGCAGCGGCCCAATCCACCTGGGGCTGACGCAGGCCCATGCCATCGAGGTGCCCCGGCACCTGGCTCAGAAAGCCGCACACGCCGACAAAGCGCTGAACGGCCCCCTGCCGAACGGCCCAGGCGTGCAGGCGCAAGGTGCCCTGCACGTTCACCTCATGGGCATCGGCCCAGCGCAAATGCCAGCCCCACAGGGCCGCCAGGTGAACCACGCAGGTCACGGCATGCAAGCGGCTCAGCGCGTCGGCGTCCCAACCGAAGTCGGGCAAGGCGAAATCGGTGGCCACGCAGTCGACGCCCTGTGTGGCCACGCCCTGCTGGGTCAGCCAGCGCTGCAGCGTGGGCCACTGACGAGCCGGATCACGCAGCGTGATCAGCACCCGATGCCCGGTGCGCAACCAGTCTCTGAGCACCTGGCGCCCGATCTGGCCGGTGGCGCCGGTGAGCAGCAAAACCGGCTGTGCGCCAGCGGCGGTGGGGGTCGTGGGGGTGGTGTGGGTAAGCATGTGTCCGGCCCGGTGTTGGAGGTGGACGGATGCTAAAGTCTGGAGTTAACTCCAGAGTCAAGCATGAAAATCGGCGAGCTCTCCAAACAGACCGGCGTGAGCGTGGACGCCCTGCGCTTCTACGAAGACAAAGGCCTGCTGACGCCCACGGGCCGAACGGAATCCGGCTACCGCGTCTACGCGCCCACGATGGTGGCGCAGGTGAACTTCATCAAGTCGGCCCAGGCGCTGGGCTTTTCGCTGCAAGAGATTCTGGACGTGATGCCAGCCCTGACCACGGGTGGCTTGCAGCTGGATGACCTGCGTCAGCGCATGCGCGACAAACTGGCCGCGCTGGACGAGCAGATCGGGCGGCTGCAACAACTGCGCGCCGACGTGCTGGGCACGATGGAGATGCTGCGTTGCGATGGGGGGGCGATGTTGAACCCGCAGGATTTGAGCCGGCCGTGAGCTGGCTGGATTGAGCGCCCAGAAACAACAAAGCCCAACCTTGTGGGCTGGGCTAAGTGTTTGATTTGAATGGTGCCGGAGAAAGGAATCTAACCCTCGACCTTCTCATTACGAATGGTAAGCACACCATAGATTTCATCGGCATCCTGGCGCGATTTCCTATTTGTTGGCACAATTTTGGCACAGTGACCAACGAATGAGGGACGATGGCAGCCATCAACAAGCGCGGGCCGCATCAGTGGCGCGCACAGATCCGCAAGAACGGTTTCCCGCCGCAGAGCAAGACCTTCACCACCAAAGCGGAGGCTGAAGCCTGGGTGCAGATGACCGAATCGGAAATGACCCGTGGCGTGTGGGTCAGCCGAGGTGAGGCCGAGTCCACAACGCTGGATGAGGCTTTGAAGCGGTACGAACTGGAAATCACGCCAGGAAAGAAAACAGCCAACGGCGAGAAGTCGTTCATTCGCATACTGCGCGCCACCAGCCTGGCCAAGCGCTCTCTGGCCTCGATCAGAAGCACTGACGTCGCCCAACTTCGCGATGCCTGGCTGAAAGATGGGTACGCACCGGCTACGGTTGTGCGCAGGCTGGCCCTGCTCTCTCACGTGTTCAGCATCGCTCGCAAGGAGTGGGGCATGGAGAGCCTGTCCAACCCCATCGAGGTGGTGCGCAAGCCCCAA
>CANBQJ010000235.1 GCA_947371645.1 Burkholderiales bacterium
GTCGGGCTGCTGGTGGGCGAGCCCATTGCGCCCGATCAGGTCACCATGGACGGCCTGCAGCAAAAGGTGCAACAACTGTTGGATGCCCCTTCACCTTGAGGATGACGGGATGGCGTGATTCGTCCGACACTGCGCGTTGTCATGTCCACACCCCAACTGCCACCGTCGCCTGAGGCAGGCGCCGCACCGCACCAGTTCCTGCTGTTGCGCCAGCGGCGCTATGCCCCGTTTTTCTGGGCGATGTTCCTGGGCTCCTTCAACGACAACCTGTTGAAATTCGTCGTCGTGCTGGTCCTGACCTACCAGGTGCAGGTGGACTGGTTGCCCGTCGACCAGGTGGGGCCGGTGCTGGGTGTCATCTTCATCCTGCCTTCGGTGCTGTGGTCGGTGCTGGCCGGTGAGGTGGCCGACCTCTTCGATCTGGACGCGCTCATGCGCTGGGGCAAGGTGGCGGAGCTGCTGATGATGCTGGCGGCCGCCTGGGCCCTGTGGCAGCAGTCTGCCGCCGGTTTGCTCTTGTGCGTGTTTGCTTCTGGTGTGCACGTCACCTTGTTTGCCACGCTCAAGTACGCCTACCCGCCACGCCACCTGGCGCCGCATGAACTGGTGGGCGGCAACGGCCTGCTGGAGATGGGCACCTTCTCGGCCATTTTGCTGGGTACTGTGCTGGGCGGCCTGTGCATGGGCCAGGTGGCCCCCGATGCCGCAGCAGATGCCACCGCCGCCGTGCCTTGGTTGCTGGGTGTGGCCGTGCTGGGCTGGTGGTGCGCGCGCCGCGTGCCGCACACCCCTGCCGCGTCGCCCAGGCTGAAGCTGAGCTTCGATCTCTGGCGCGTCTCTGCAGACACCTTGGGGATGGTGCGCCGCCAGCCTGAGCTGTGGTGGTCGCTGCTGGGCATCTCGTGGATGTGGGCCTTTGGCTCGGTGATGTTCAGCCTCTTTCCCGCGGTGGCCAAAGAGGTGCTGCATGCCGATCCCGACGTGGCAGCCAGCCTGCTGGTGGTCAGCACCCTGGGCGTCGCGGCAGGTGCGCTGGCCTGCGAGCGCTTGTCGCGCCTGAGGGCAGGGCAGGCGCCGGACCTGGGCCTGGTGCTGTTTGGCGGCGTGATGATGGCCGTGTTCGGTCTGGACATGGCCCGGGTGGTGGGCGACATCGCTGCCGATCCCGGCATGGTCGCGGTGAAGCACTATGGCTGGGCCACCCTTCAGGCTCACCCTCAGCACGTCATGGGCCTGATCGACCTGGGCCTGATGTCGGTGGGCATGGCGGTGTTCAGCGTGCCCTGGTACGCGCGCATGCAGGCCCGCGCCGAGGCCTCTCACCGCGCGCGTGTCGTCGGGGCCAACAACCTGCTCAACGCCTTGTTCATCCTGGCGGCCAGCATCCTGGCCTCTCTGCTGCTGTCACTGGGTCTGACGCTGGGCATGGCCATGGGTGTGATGGCCCTGGCGCAAGGGGCGTGGCTGGCATGGGCCTGTCGGCGCCACACCCAGGTGGTGACCGACGCGCTGGCCCTGTGTGGCCGCTGGCGAACAGGTGGGCAGCACTGAGTCACGGGTGCGTCGTGCACTCGTGGTTGAATGCGAGGTTTCCATTGCATTCGCACCCTGACCATGTCGGATCTGCTCACGCCTGCCGCATTGGCGCGCATCCTGCCGTTCGTCCTGTTCATGGCCTTGCTGGCCCTGCGCGGCGCGCTGCCCGTTGACAACGCTTACCTGGACCCGCGCTGGGTGTATGGCGTGTCCACGGTGGCCGTCAGCCTGGCGCTGATCAGCCAGCGCAAGCGTTACCAGGAACTGGGCCAAGAGGGGCGCCTGAGCTGGGCACATGGCCTGATGGCCGCGGCGCTGGGTGCGCTCATGTTCGAAGCCTGGGTGCGACTGACCCAGCCCTGGATGATGCTGGGTGCACCCACGGCCACCTTCCGCCCGGTGGACGCTCAGGGCGACCTGATCTGGCCTCTGGTGGTGGTGCGCTGGGTGGGTGCCAGCCTGATGGTGCCGGTGATGGAAGAACTGTTCTGGCGGTCCTTCCTGATGCGCTGGATCGACAACCCCGACTTCGAGCGGGTCCAGCCTGAAAACGTCAGCCCCAAGGCCATGGTGTTGTCCAGCCTGGTGTTCATGCTGGCCCACACGCAGTGGCTGGGCGCTTTGCTGGCGGGGCTGCTGTATGCCTGGCTCTACAGGCAGACCCGCTCGCTGTGGGCCGCCGTGCTGGCCCATGCGGTCACCAACGGCGTGCTGGGCGCGTGGGTGGTGTTCTCAGCGCAATGGCAATTCTGGTGAGCCAGGGCATGGCAAGCACGCTGACCTCGCAAGACGCGCCGTCGTCACCGCCCAGGGGCTGGTGGCGCAAGGCCTCGTGGTGGCTGGCCATGGCAAGCTGCCTGCTGCTGTGGCTGTTCCTCGGCCATGACCCAGAACACTGGCCAGACCTGTCTTTGCTGCAGTACCTGCCGTTTGCCCTGTTGGCCCCGCCTGCCTTGCTCCTGGCGCTGTTCATGTGGCCGCTGGGCGGATGGTGGCGCTGGATGGCCTGGGTGCCCCTGGCCGTGGTGCTGGGGCCCATCATGGGCCTGTGCACAGGCCTGCCCGACCACGGCAGCGTGGGCGTGAGGATGATGACCTACAACGCCAAGGCCTTTCTGGCGCTCAATGAGCCCGGCGGCGCCAGTCGCCTGGCGACCGAGGTCTGGCGTGCAGACGCGGACATCCTGGTCATGCAGGACGTGGGCAACCTCCCGCAGTGGCAAGCCATGCAGCCCGAGCCTTACAAGCTGATGTTCGGTGACCGCCATGTCGAGGAGTTTGGCCAGTACGTCATCGCCAGCCGCACGCCCTTGAGAGATTGCGCGGCCAACTACATTCCCTTTGAAGGGCACCAGCACACCTTCTTCCACTGCATGACCGAGGTGAAAGGGCAGGCGTTGGAGATCCTCACGGTGCACTTCAACACCCCGCGCGACGGGCTCAATGCCACGCGCTTTGAAGGGCTCAAGGGCCTGGCCGCGTGGCGGTCCAACCTGCGCGAGCGCCTGCACCAGTCTGCCTACCTGTCCGCGTACGTGCGGCGGGCCGGACACCCCTGCATCCTGGCGGGTGACCTCAATGCACCCGAGCGATCACGGGTGGTGCAAAACCTGCTGCACGAAGGCCTGCGGGACGCGTTCAGCTCGTCCGCATGGGGCTGGGGCTACACCCATGGGCACTCGCTGCTGAGGGGGCATTCGCAGTCCTTCATCCGCATCGACCACATCCTGGTCAGCAACAGCATTGGTGTGCGCCAGGCCTGGGTGGGGGGCAAGGGTGGCTCGCAGCACCGCCCGGTGATCGCGGACCTGGTGCTGGTGCGCGACTGAGGCCAGACGACTTCAGCGACGCCACAGCGCCCGCACGCGCTGCACGGCGCCACGCATCACCCCACGCAGGGCCTGTAGCTGCCGCCAGGCGGGTGAACGGTACACCTGGTCCAGTACCCGGGTCTTGAAGGCCATCCAGCGGTGGAACAGCCGCTCGAACCAGGCCAGCCGCATCAAGGTGGGGTGGGTGAGCGAGAACAGGCGCGCCACGATGGCCGTGCCCACCACCTTGGCCGAGATGATCACGCCTATCCCCAATGCGGCATGCCCCTGACTCAGCCAGTACAGGGCCAGCAGTTTGACGGGCAAGAGCCCCAGCACGGGCACCATGAACAGTGCCAGGGCACCGTAGGGCGGCAGGCGGCGAATCAGGGCTTCAAGCTGCTTGATGCCTGGCCAGCTGCCCAGCCAGGCCATGACGGCGGCCAGTTGGGCCCAGCCCCACTCCTCGAAGAGCAGGACAGCGGCGAACAGCCAGATGCCCAGCCAGCGCAGCAGGCGAAGCGGGAGGTTCAGCACGCGGCTCAGGGGCCCGGGTTTGCTCATGGCTGGAGTATGGCCCAGCCGCACATCAGCTCATCAGCGCAACAGCTCACACGCCCCGCGCGCGGTCGGCTGCGAACTGCTGCTGGAAGGCAGCAAACTGGCCAGCGTCCAGCGCGTCGCGCACCTCCTGCATCAGGTTCAGGTAGTAGTGCAGGTTGTGGATGGTGGTGAGCATGGGCCCCAGCATCTCGCCGCAACGGTCCAGGTGGTGCAGGTAGGCACGGCTGAAGTTCGCGCAGGTGTAGCAGCTGCAGGTCGAATCGATGGGCTGTTCATCGGATTTGTTGCGCGCATTGCGCAGGCGCAGGTCGCCGAAGCGGGTGAACAGGTGGCCGTTGCGCGCATTGCGCGTGGGCATCACGCAGTCGAACATGTCGATGCCCGCAGCCACGCCCGCCACCAGGTCTTCGGGCGTGCCCACACCCATCAGGTAGCGGGGCTTGTGCGTGGGCAACTTCGGGCTGATGTGGTTCATCACCCGCATCATTTCGTCCTTGGGTTCACCCACGCTGACCCCGCCCACGGCATAGCCTGGCAAGTCCATGTCCACCAGCGCCGCGAGGGACTCTTCGCGCAGGTGCTCGAACATGCCACCTTGCACGATGCCGAACAGCGCGTTGGGGTTCTGCAGCTTGTCGAACTCGGTCTGGCAGCGTTGGGCCCAGCGCAGGCTGAGCTCCATCGAGGCGCGGGCTTCCTTCTCCGTGGTGATGTGCCCCAGGGACTTGTCGCCCTTCCAGTAGGGCGTGCACTCGTCGAACTGCATGACGATGTCCGAGTTCAGGATGGTCTGGATCTGCATGCTGATCTCGGGCGTCAGGAACAGCTTGTCGCCATTGACGGGCGAGGCAAAGCGCACGCCTTCTTCCGAGATCTTGCGCATCTCGCACAGCGACCACACCTGGAAGCCGCCCGAGTCCGTGAGGATGGGCTTGTCCCAGGCCTCGAATTTGTGCAGGCCACCGAACTGTTTCATGATGTCCAGCCCGGGGCGCATCCACAGGTGGAAGGTGTTGCCCAGGATGATCTGTGCGCCCATCTCTTCCAGTGAGCGGGGCATCACGCCCTTGACCGTGCCATAGGTGCCCACGGGCATGAAGATGGGCGTCTGCACCACACCATGGTTGAGCGTGAGGGTGCCGCGGCGCGCATGGCCTTCGGTCTTGAGCAGTTCAAAGTTCAGCATGGTGTGGGTTCGTTCAGGCGGCGCGGTCTGTGCGTTCTGTGCGCGAGCGTTGCAGGTGGTCCAGCAGGCGTTCGCTGCGGAAGGGCTTGGCCAGCACCTCGTGGCCAGAGGCGCTCAGGCGCGCGATTTCCACCGGGTCGGTGTCGCCCGAGATGATCAGGCACTGCAGGTGCAGGCCTTGCGCCAGCAGGTGCACGCTCACCGTCTGAGCCAGGTGCAGGCCGGTCATGCCGGGCAGGCGGTGGTCGGTGAGCAGGCTGTCGGGCAGGGCGGTGGCCGACAGCGACTCCTGCCGGTTGCCGGCCAGCAGCTGCGGCAGTTCTTCCAGCAGCGATTCGGCATCAGGCCAGCTGCGCGTGGCGGCGCCCCAGGTGTGCAGCATCTCGGCCATGGCGCGGCGCAGGATGAGGTCGTCCTCCACCAGCCAGATGGTGCGGCCCAGCAGCGGCTGCGCCACCTCCTTGCTGGCCGTGGCGCCGGGTGCGGCCACCAGGTTCAGGGGCAGCTCCAGTGCGAACACCGAACCTCGCCCCAGGCGGGACTTCAGCGTGATGCGCTCGCCCAGGATGTTGGCCGTGCGCCGCACGATGGCCAGGCCCAGGCCGATGCCCCGGTTGCGCTCGCGGGCGTTGTTGCCCACCTGGTAGAACTCTTCAAAGATGCGGTCTTGCTGCTCGGG
>CANBQJ010000236.1 GCA_947371645.1 Burkholderiales bacterium
CATTGGGATCACCCCCAGCCCCACCTGCACGCCGTGGTGGTGCTGCCTGCGCACATCGACCTCATGCAGCACACCAACAACGTGGTGTACCTGCAATGGCTCGAAGACATCGCCTGGGCGCATTCGCAGGCGCTGGGCCTGGGCCCTCAGGACTACGAGGCCCATGGGCACGGCATGGTCGTGCGGCAACATGAGTTGAACTACCTGGCCGCCACGCGCCTGGGCGATCAACTGGTGCTGGCCACCTGGCTCACCGCCGCAGACCGCCTCACCCTCACCCGCGAGTTCCAGTACTGGCGACCCACCGATGGCGCGACGGTGTTCCGTGCGCGCACCGAGTACGTCTGCGTGGACATCGCGCAGGGGCGCGTGCGGCGCATGCCTGGCGCCTTCCTGGAGGCTTACCACTCGGCCGTCGTTCAGCCCGGCGCCACATGAGACCGGCCCGTTTCAGTTTGTCGCTGAAAGGCCGATAGCCAACCGTACCCGGCCAAACCATGGGCGCCAGTCAGGCGCGTTCCAAGCCGGGGTCAGCGCGAGGTGTCCATGAGTCTGTTCGATGGCCTGTTCCAGCTCTTCATTCCCGATGCACTGCGTCGCGACGAAGACGACTTCGCCAAAGCCAAGAACCAGGTCGGGCTGGTCGTGGTGGCCGTGCTGGCCGCACCGCCCTTTGCCGCCTTGTACGCCTGGCTGGGCAACTCGGCGGGCGCATGGGGCATTGCCATGGCCTTGCCCATGCTGATGGTGGGTGTGGTCTGCATGCGCTGGCTGGGCAGCCTGAAACTGGCCCAGGTCAACGCCATGGTGTCGCTGTGGGGCCTGTTTTGCTTCCTGCAATGGACCTTGGGTGGCCACCCACGCACCGCCGTGGCGGCCTGGTTCGTGGCCGTGCCGGTCGTGGCCACCTTCATGGGCGGCTTGCGGCAAGGCCTGTTCTGGCTGGCCATGAGCCTGGCCGCCATGGGCTTCTTCGCCTGGGCCAGCTTCACCGGTGCGGTGAGCTTCCCGGCCAACCCGGTGCGAGACATGGTCTTGCTCGACACGCTGAGCAACCTGGGGCTGGTGCCCTTTGTGGCCGGCCTGGCCCTGTTTTTCCAGCTCGCCAAAGACCAGAGCGACCGCACCCGGCGCGAGCAGGTTCAGACCATCCAGGCCCTGGTCAAGGAGGTGGAAGCCCAGACTCAGGAAGTGAGTGCGCAGGTGTCCCTCATGACCATGTCGCTGGAGACCCAGAACGAACAGGCCGCCGTCATGCGCACGGCCTCGGATGCCAGCGCCACCTTGGTCTGCACCCTCGAGGCCACGTCGAGCAACCTGGCCCGTGGTGCCGAAGTTGCGCGCGATTCGGCCCGGCAAGGCGCCGACGTGGTGGGCGAGGCCATTGCCACCAGTGCCGCCCTGGCCCAGGCCATCGACCAGGCGGATGGCCTGGTGCGCCAGCTGCAGTCGCGCTCGCAACAGGTGGGTGACTCGGTGGACCGCATCAAGAGCCTGGCCTTCCAGACCAACATCCTGGCGCTCAACGCCACCATCGAGGCCGCTCATGCCGGCGCCCAGGGGCGGGGTTTTGCGGTGGTGGCCGACAACGTGCGCAAGCTCGCGGGCGAAGCCGGCGACGCCGCCACCGCCATCAGCCAGGAGCTGGGCGTCATCCTGGCGCACATCCAGCGCACCGCCAGGCTGCTGGACGACAGCCAGGGCCTGGCCACGTCCGGCCGTGTCAACGCAGACCACGCCCGCCAGGCTTTGCAGGCCATCCAGGATGCGGTCATGGGCGTCTACGGCGAGATGAGCCAGCTGCAAGACGTGAGCGAACGCCAGTCGCGGCAGAACCAGTCGATGCAGGCGGTGGCCACGCGCATGGAAAGCGGCATCGCGGAGGTGGTGTCGGGCTCCAGCGCCATCCGCGATTCGATGTCGCAGCTGCATGACCGCTTGCACACCCTGGCGACCTGAGCGAGTTGAGCAAGCTGATTCAGCGCATCCAGCGGACCGATTTGCACACCACCACAGGGGTGACCGCCAAGGGGGGAGGCCCCCAAAGGCGTGCGGGGAAGGGGCCGCGTAAACTCCGGGCCTACGCTCACCTGCCCAGCCCATGTCCGCCCAACTGTCGTCGCCACCCACGCCCGCTCTGGCCACTTCGGCCAACCGGTTGACGACCGATCCGCAAGCCATCCTGCAAGAGGTGTTCGGCTACAGCGCCTTCCGCGGGCCGCAACAAGGCATCGTGGACCACGTCACCGCGGGCGGCGACGCCCTGGTGCTCATGCCCACCGGCGGTGGCAAAAGCCTGTGCTACCAGATACCGGCCATTGCCCGCCACCGTGCCGGCAAGGGCGTGACCATCGTGGTTTCGCCGCTGATCGCGCTGATGCACGACCAGGTGGGGGCGCTGGATGAAGTGGGCGTGCACAGCGCCTACCTCAACAGCTCCCTGAGCAGCGAAGACGCCCAGCAAGTCGAGCGCGACCTGATGTCGGGCAAGCTGGTGATGCTCTACGCCGCACCGGAGCGCATCACCAACCTGCGCTTCCAGGCGCAGCTGGCCAGCCTGCACGAACGTGGCCTGCTCAGCCTCTTTGCCATCGACGAGGCCCACTGCGTCAGCCAGTGGGGCCACGACTTCCGCGAAGACTACCTGCAGCTCAACCTGCTGCACGAGCGCTTCCCCGATGTGCCCCGCCTGGCCCTGACCGCCACCGCCGACGACCACACCCGCGTGGACATGGTCGAGCGCCTGAGCCTGCAGGCTGCACGCCTGTTCATCAGCAGTTTCGACCGCCCCAACATCCGCTACACCCTGGTCGAAAAGGACAACCCAAGGCAACAGCTGCTGCGCTTCATCCGCGACGCGCACGAAGGCGAAGCCGGCATCGTCTACTGCCAGAGCCGCCGCAAGGTGGACGAAACCGCCGAGTGGCTGCGCGGGCAGGGCATCCCCGCGCTGGCCTACCACGCTGGCATGGACGCCGGCACCCGCCAGCGTCATCAAGACCGCTTCCTGCGCGAAGACGGCCTGGTGATGGTGGCCACCGTGGCCTTCGGCATGGGCATCGACAAGCCCGATGTGCGCTTCGTGGCCCACCTGGACTTGCCCAAGAACATCGAAGGCTATTATCAGGAGACGGGCCGCGCCGGCCGCGATGGCGAAGACTCGGAAGCCTGGCTGGCCTACGGCCTGGCCGATGTGGTCAACCAGCGCCGCATGATCGACGAGAGCCCGGCCGCCGATGAATTCAAGCGCGTGCAGCGCGGCAAGCTCGACGCGCTGCTGGCCCTGGCCGAGGCCCACGACTGCCGCCGTGCGCGCCTGCTGTCCTACTTTGGCGAAGAGCTGGCCCAGGGCCAGGACGGCCCGCAGGCCACACCCACAGACGGCGAAGACGGCGGGCCGCCCCGCTACCGTTGCGGCAACTGCGACAACTGCCTCAACCCGCCCGCCACCTGGGACGGCACCGAGCCGGCCCGCATGCTGCTGAGCTGCGTCTACCGCTTCTGGCAGCACGGCCGCCAGCGCTTTGGCGCCGGCCACCTCATCGACGTGCTGCGGGGCCGCCAGACCGACAAGGTGCTGCAGTACGCCCACCAGACCTTGAGCACCTTCGGCGTGGGCTCCGCCCTGTCTGAAACCCAGTGGCGCGCCGTGCTGCGCCAGCTGGTGGCCCTGGGGCATGTGGTGGCCGAGGGCGAATTCAACACCCTGGTGCTCAGCGACAGTGCCCGCGCGGTGCTGAAAGGCGAGGTGCAGCTGACCTTGCGTGAAGCCCGTGAAGCCCCCCCGCGCGGTCGGGGCGCCAAAACCGCCTCGGGCAAAGGCGGGGCCAAGGCCGCAGCGGCACCCGCCGATCTGGACGAGGCCGCCCAGCTGCGTTTTGCGGCGCTCAAGGCCTGGCGGGCCCAGGTGGCGCGCGAGCACAACCTGCCTGCCTACGTCGTGTTCCACGATGCGGCACTGGCCGACATGGCCCGCATCGCGCCCTCCAGCCTGGGCGAGCTGGGCCAGATCAGTGGCGTGGGCGCCAAAAAGTTGCAGGCTTACGGGCAGGACATCCTGGCCGTATTGACCGACTGAATTGGTGCACTTTCATGGTGCAGGCGCGTGCATTGAGCTGACCTGGACGGCCTGGGCGCCAGCCGTTTGCACCACCGGTGTGCATACCACGGCGGCTGCAAAGCAATGCGGGTAAGCGAGGGCATGCAGGCGCTTCAACGGCCAAAATGTCCTGAAACATGGTATGAAAGTGCCACATTGTTGTGCTCAGGCTACAAAAATGGCCTCAAACACCCCCCTGAACCTGTCACGGTTCTTGCTACAACTCCTCGCGGCGGACTTTCCGTCCCACAATGATCTTCGAGGTTGGGATCGATCCCCGAGACCCTCCCTGATCGAATTTCTGTTCATCTCATTGCTAGGAGAACTTGATGACGCTTAAGAAGAACCTGGTGGCTGCTGCCGCCCTGATGGCTGTGGCTGCTGTGGCTCACGCAGATGTGAAGCTGTACGGCACGTTGGATTACTCGGTCGGCTCTTTTGAAACCGCCCACGCCAAGAACACCTCCGCCCGCGTGACGGCTGTGGACAGCGGCGACATGATGACCAGCTTCTTCGGCCTGGCCGGCAGCGAAGACCTGGGTGGCGGCCTGAAGGCTGAATTCGCCCTGGAAAGCTTCATCGCTGGTGACACCGGCGTGGCTGGTGGCTACATGGCCAACAAGTTTGGCGGCTGGTGGAGCCGTGCTTCCAACGTCGCCCTGAGCGGTGGCTTCGGCAAGGTCGCCATCGGCCAGTACGACAACCCCCTGTTCACCTCGGGCTACACCTACAACCCCTTCGGTTCGTCGATGAGCTTCTCGCCCACGATGCGCCACCTGAACTACATCGGTCAAACGACCGCTGCGGGCAACATCGCGGGTGCTGGCGTTGGCTTTGACACCGGCTGGGTCAACTCGCTGACCTACGAATCGCCCGTGGTGGCTGGCGGCCTGCAAGGCTTCCTGCAGTTCGCGCCCAAGGAAACGTCCACCAGTGGCTACAACAACAGCTACACCGCTGCTGCCAGCTACAACGCCGGCCCCCTGAGCGCCATGGTGACCTACGTGAGCGGCGGCCTGAACCCCAACAGCGCCTACACCGCCAAGGAAAAGGTCATTGACCTGGGCGCCAGCTACGACTTCGGCGTGGCCAAGGCCTTCGTGCAGCTGACCAACATCAAGGACAAGACCACCGACAACAAGGACAAGATCTATCAGATCGGCGTGAGCGCCCCGGTGTCGGACAAGGCCACCGTGATGGCTTCTTACGGTGAACTGAAGGACACGTTCAACCCCACCAGCACCAAGAAGTCCGACAAGGTCCTCTCGGTGGGCTATGACTACGTCCTGAGCAAGCGCACCGACGTGTACGGCGCCTTCATGTCCAACAGCCAGACCACCCTGGAATCGGGTCAGTCCATCGCTGTGGGCATCAAGCACAACTTCTGATCGTCACCTGACGTCTCAGCAAAACGAAACCGCCCTTCGGGGCGGTTTTTTCATGGGCGCTCGGTTTGCCGCACCGGGCCGGCAGGGGCCCGCCAGGCCGTGGGGATCATCCCCGCTCGAACTTGAACACTGCCGTGGATGCCCGCAGGTTGGGCCACAGGGTGCAGACCTCGCTGCCTTGCCCGCTGGCGTTCAGCCCGAAGGATTCGAGCACCCGCAGGCCGTTGCGCCGCGCCAGCACTTCAAAGTCGGCGAAGGT
>CANBQJ010000237.1 GCA_947371645.1 Burkholderiales bacterium
GGCATCTTCATGAGCGTCATGCCCGGTGCGCGCATGTTCAGGATGGTCACGATGATGTTGATCGAACCCATGATGGACGAGGCCCCCAGGATGTGCATCGCAAAGATGCCGGCATCCATCGAGGGGCCCATCTGCAGGGTCAGCGGCGCGTAGAGCGTCCAGCCTGCGGCGGGTGCGCCACCGGGCATGAAGAACGAACCCACCAGCATCAGCGCTGCAGGAATCAGCAGCCAGAAGCTGAAGTTGTTCATGCGCGCGAAGGCCATGTCGGATGCGCCGATCTGCAGCGGGATCATCCAGTTGGCCATGCCCACGAAGGCCGGCATGATGGCGCCGAACACCATGATGATGCCGTGCATGGTGGTGAGCTGGTTGAACAGCTCGGGGTTGACGAACTGCAGCCCCGGCTTGAACAGCTCGGCACGGATCATCAGGGCCAGCACGCCGCCGATCATCAGCATCGTCAATGAAAACAGCAGGTAGAGGGTGCCGATGTCTTTGTGGTTGGTGGCATAGACCCAGCGACGCCAGCCGTGCGGGTGGCCGTGGTCATCGTGTCCGTGGGCGTGACCACCGTGGTCGAGCACTGCACTCATGTTGAAGTCCTTTCAGTCCGGTGGGTCATCACTTGCGGGCAGCGAGCACGTCGGCGGGCTGCACGGTCTGGCCAGTCTTGTTCGACCAGTGGTTCTTGGTGAAGGTGATCACGGCCGCGATCTCGGTGTCCGACAGTTGCTTCCAGGACGGCATGATGTTGTTCTGGCCGTTGAGCAGCACATGGATCTGCACGCCCTTGTCGGCGTCCAGCACCTTGGCCGAGCCATCCAGGGGCTTGATGGGGCCACCGCCCTTGCCGTTGGCCTGGTGACAAGCGGCACAGTTGGCGTTGTAGACCTTCTCGCCACGGGCCAGCAGGTCATCCTGCGTCCAGACCTTGTTGGGGTCATCGGCCTTGGCCTGCATTTCCTTTTGCTTCTCACTCACCCACTTGGTGTAGTCCTCGGCGGTCAGCACCCGCACATGGATCGGCATGTAGGCGTGCTCCTTGCCGCACAACTCTGAGCACTGACCGTAGTAGTCACCCACCTTCTCGGCTCGGAACCAGGTGTCGCGCACGAACCCCGGGATGGCGTCTTGCTTGATGCCAAAAGCCGGCACCGAGAAAGAGTGGATGACGTCGTTGGCCGTGGTGATGATGCGCACCTTGCGGTCCACCGGCACCACCAGGGGGTTGTCCACCTTCAGGAGGTAGTCGACGCCTGCTGGCGTGCCGGCGTCCGACAGGGTGCGCTGGGCGCTGTCCAGGGTGGAGATGAAACCCACGCCCTCGCCTTCACCCTTGATGTAGTCGTAACCCCACTTCCACTGGTAGCCGGTGGCCTTGATGGTGAGGTCGGCGTTGGTGGTGTCTTTTTGCGCAACGACCACCTTGGTGGCCGGCAAGGCCATGCCGATCACGATCAGGAAAGGCACGATCGTCCAGACGATTTCCACGGTGGTGGATTCGTGGAAATCGGCCGCCTTGTGGCCCTTGGACTTGCGGTGCTTGAAGATCGAATAGAACATCACCCCGAACACCGCCACAAAGATGGCCGTACAGATGTACAGCATCATCATGTGCAGCGACTGCTGCTCGGCAGCGATCTTGGTGACGGCGGGCACCAGGTTCAGTTGCCTGACGGCTGGGCCGCCCGGCAGGTCAGGCACGTCGGCTGCCTGAGCGAGGGTCGAACACATCAGGCCCACCAGGGCCGTCAGGCGGCCGGCGGCCCGCTTGGAATTCCAGAAACCTTCGCTCATGTGCTTGCTCGTCAAGGATTGGAACGTGGTCGGTGAGGGCCGGCGTGTGCGCATGGGGTTGACCTGACCCCATGTGACCCTGAATGCCTGAACGCGCCTACATGGCATGCCACACGGCCAGAAGGCCCGTGGCAGGTGTAGACGTAGAAATGACTGCTGAAATGCGGATGACCCGACCCTCCAGGGCGGAAGGTGTTGCAAACCACGCAAGCGACGAGATGGCGGACATGGCGCCCAAACTCCCAGATACGCACGCAGGCTCTGAAGGTGAATTCAGAGGGGGTCAATGAAGATGGGCTGCGCGAACCAACGGCACGCGACACCCACCTGTTTGAGGGTCATTCTAGCCAGCAGCTTGAGGCACCTCAAGTTGTAATCGATGGCCAAACGCTATGTAAAACCCGCATTGCGGGCATGAATGGTGGCGCGCTGACGACATCTGCCACCCCAGCGCTCAGGGCTTGTCTTTGCGCTGGACCATTCTGCGCATGTCCTGTAGGGAGACCCGGGTTTCGGCTTCCAGCGGCGCACGCGGCTCAGGCTTGATGGCATGACCGTAGATCAGCTCGACGCTCAGGCGCACGCGACCATCGCCATCGGTCAGGTGCGCAGCCACGGCGTCCAGCCAGGCCTGCCGCCAGCGTCGACCTCGCAGGCCCTGAAAGCGGCCCGCCGCCACGTTGCCACCCCAGGTGCGCAGTTCAGCCAGCATGGCCTCTGGGCTCGCCCAAGTCAAGCTGAGCCGCTCCATGTCCATGACGGGCTCGGCGAAACCGGCCTTGACGAGCTCATCGCCCAGGTCGTGCATGTCGATGAAATCGATGGTGGGCAGGCCCCAACCCAGGTCGGCATAGAGGGCCCGCAGTTCTCTGGCGGTGTCGGGCCCGAGGGCTGAACACATCAAGAAGCCTTGCGGGCCGAGCTGCTCATGCCATTGCCGCAGCAGGCCCGGCACGTCGGTGCCGGTGTGCAGGCTCATGTTGGCCCACAGCATCTGCGCGCCCTGCTCGCGCCAGGGCGCCTGGTCGACGTCAAAACGAGTCCAGGTGCGCTCGCCTTGCCCCGCCCACCATTGCTGCAGCGTCTGCTTGAGGTTGGCCAAGGTGGACGCGGGCTTGGACGCCGCGGTTGGCGCGGCCGCCCAGGGGTCCAGCCGTCCATGCAGCGCCTGGGGGTAGCGCGCGGCCACCAAGGCCGAGCCCCCGCCCCAGCGAGGGGCCCAGTCCACCCACGAACGGGGTTGCAGCCTGATCCATTCCAGCTTGCTGTCGAGGCGGCGGGCCACCTCTTCGTGAAGCCAGGGGGCCTCCTGCTGCGCCTGCAATCGCCTGCGCTGTCGGGCGCAGGCGGCGGCATCGGGTGCGGAGGGCGGCAAATCGGTGGGCGCGGACATGGGCAGAGGTGTGCAGGGCAATGGCCCGGACGCGCCACCACCAAGTGGGCGCCCCCTTGAGTGCGAAGTCAGGGCCAGGGCGCGTCAGTATATTGAGCCGATGCAATGGACAAAGGCTTGGCACACATTGGCCTCACGGTTGACTTGGCCGGGGCGATGCCTGCTGTGTGGCGATTGGGGGCCCGGGCGCCTTTGCGGGCCCTGCCTGCACCACTGGGCAGCGCCTTGTGCGCGGTGCCCTCGCTGCGCCATGCCCCTGGGCGAGGCCGCAGCCCACCTGACGGCCAACGGCGCAGCGGAAGACTGCCCGCACTGCGAAGCCCATCACCCGGAGTTCGATCGCGCCGTGGCGGCGGTGCACTACGCTGCGCCCTGGTCCACCTTGATCGCGCGGCTGAAATTTCAAGGGGATGCTGCCGTGGCGCGACCACTGGGCGGCATGGTGGCCCAGGCTGTGTCTTTGCGCGTGGGCGGTCGGCCGCAACGCGCTGCAGACCTGGTGCTGCCCATGCCTGTGTCCGGACCGCGCCTGCAGGAACGGGGCTTCAACCAGTCGTGGCTGCTGGCACGGCATTGCGCCCGCGCCCTGGACCTGCCTTGCCGGCACGACGTCCTGCAACGCACGCGGCACACCGCGCGGCTGATGAGCTTGTCGGCAGAAGACCGCGCGCTGGCCTTGCGTGAAGCTTTTGTCGTGCCGGCTTCGCATCACCAGTGGGTGCGCGGCCGACATGTGGCCCTGGTGGACGACGTGCTGACCACCGGGGCCACCTTGGACGCGGCCAGCCTGGCCCTGCGTGAGGCCGGCGCCCGGTCGATCTCGGCCTGGGTGTTGGCCCGCACGCCCTGAGCCTGGGCCTGAGCTCATGGGCCGATGGGCTGCCACATGGCCGTGGCCTGTTCACCGAAGGAGCCCAACTCCGCCCCGTGTTGCGTCAGCACCGCTGGCGGAATGGGCGTGAAGCCTTGTTGCCGCCAATAGGGCTGCGAGCCCTGCACCGCCATCAGCAACAGGCGCTGCAAACCTTGGCCGCGCGCCCAGGCCGTGGCATGCCGCACCAGCGCTTGCGCCAGGCCTTGCCCTCGCCCATCCGGGTGCAGCGACAGGTCATGCACATAGAGCGCATCGGCACCTTGCGCCGGCGGCTGCGTGGTCGCGTGCAAACCAGGCCAACGCAGGCCGCACACCGGCAGGCAGATGAGGTAGGCCATCAAGTCACCCGCCAGCACAGGGTGGTCTGCGCCCCACAGGCTGCGCGGGCTGGCCTGCAGCTTGGCGGCAAAGGCGGCTGCCGGCTCCTGGTAGCCGGGCGGGTAGCACAGGGCTTGCAAGCGATGCACCGCCGCCAGGTCGCCATGACCCAACTCACGGACGGGCAGGTGCTGCGGCGCGTGCGGCAAGCTCAAACGGCATCCCAGCTGAAGTGGTGGTGGGCGCGCTCGCGGGTGGCTTCGATCAAACGGGCATTGGGCTCGTCGGTCACCTCCACCCATTGCTGGGCATCGGCCAGGCTGCGGCCGAACTGCTGGTGGCGCTGGGTCAGGCGCGCCAGGCGCAACACCGGGTCCACATCCACGTACCAGACTTCATCCAGCAAAGGCGCCACGCGAGCCCAATGGCCGTCATTCAGCAGCAGGTAATTGCCTTCGGTGATGACCAGGCGCGCGCTGGCCGGCACGGGAATGGCCCCAGCGACGCCTTCTTCCAGTTCGCGGGTGTACAGGGGCGCGTAGACGGTTTCATCGGCCCGCTGTTGGCGGAGGCGCTGCAGCAAGGCGACGTAGCCGGCACTGTCGAAGGTGTCCGGGGCACCCTTGCGGCCTGCGCGCCCCAGCCGGGCCAGTTCGACGTTGGCCAGGTGGAAGCCATCCATGGGCACGACGATGGCCTCATCGGGGAATTGCCGCTGCAAGGCGGCCGCCAAGGTGGACTTGCCACAACCCGGGGGTCCCGCCAAGCCCAGCAGCACACGGGGCGCGCGGGCCATCAGCTCGCGCAGGCGGGCCAGGTGGGGGGCGGCGATGGCGGGCAGTCTGGGGGCGGTGCTCATGGGGCAGCTGGGGTGTTCGGGCCACCACATGGTGGCCTAAAGGCCAAGCCCTGCAAAGAAAAAGCCCTGCAAATCTGGGATTTGCAGGGCTTGTCCTGGTGGGCGGTGCAGGGTTCGAACCTGCGACCCCTGCCGTGTGAAGGCAGTGCTCTACCGCTGAGCTAACCGCCCGAAACTGGTTCGGGCTTCACTGTCTCTGCAACTTGCGATGCAGCGATCAGCGAAGACCGCCACTATAGCACAGCTTCCAAAGCCTTCCACAAAGTTTTTCCGCCACTGGCCTTGTCCAGGTCGGCCACCGCGGCGGCATGGGCTTGCCGTTCGGTCTCGTTCGGCGCGATCACTGGGAGGTCAAAGCTGGAGAGGTCGATGGCCGGCTGGTCGTTCGCCGCATTGGTGCCACCTTCTTCGCTGCCATCGGCATCGATCAACAGGGCGTCCTGGCCCCGGGTCATGTTGATGAAGACTTCGGCCAGCAACTCGGCGTCCATCAGGGCGCCG
>CANBQJ010000238.1 GCA_947371645.1 Burkholderiales bacterium
AGGTACCACTGGCCCTTGGTTTCGCCTTCCAGGCACTTCTTGTCGAAGGTGTAGATGTCGTCGGTGAAGTGGCCACAGAAGATGATGGCGCCGGCCCACACGTTGCGGATCAGGTTGGACACGGCATTGCCGGCCAGCACGGCCAGGCCCACGTCCATGGCGTGGCCAAAGGGTGCGGCCACGGCTGCGGCAGCCAGCGGCCAGGCGATGTAGTCCTTGCTCACCTGGCGCCACATCTTGGACTTGATCAGGTTCCACTGGGTGCGCATGCTGTCCAGCGTGATCTTGCCGGCAAACAGCTTGTCGGTCTGGATCTCATGCAAGGCCACGAACCACTCGAAAAACACGAGCAGCATGAGCATGTAGAAGAACTGGACCGGGTGGTAGAACCAGCGCCAGCGCAGGTCATTGGACAGGCGCAGCATGCCGTAGCCAAAGTCGCGGTCCTTGCCGATGACGTTGGTGTAGGTGTGGTGCACGAAGTTGTGCACGTGGCGCCAGCCTTCCTTGGGGCAGGTGTTGTCCCACTCGAAGGTGTCGCCCTGGAAGCGCGGGTCGTTCATGAAGTTGAACTGGCCGTGCATCACGTTGTGGCCCAGCTCCATGTTGTCGATGATCTTGGCGCAGCCCAGCAACAAGGTGCCCAGCAGCCAGGTGGGCGGGAACCAGCCGAACATCATCAAGGCGCGGCCGGTGGTTTCCAGCAGGCGCATGGTCAGCAAGATGCCCTTGATGTAGCGGGCGTCTTCGTCGCCCACCTTGCGCCACACGTCTTCACGGACGGCGTCGATGTCGCGCTCGAAGGCCGCCATTTCTTCCATGCTCCGTGGGCCTACGGTGATGGTTTTGCTGCTCATGTTGGGTTGTCCAGTAGGAGGTTCAGGTACTGCAGATCGGGTCAGGAGAGCGATTCGAGCTCGAGGTCGCTCAGAGCCGAGCTCACACACAGGCGGATGGTCTGGCCTTCGGCGCTCAGGGTCTCGCCAGTGGTGAGGTCTTTGACGGCGCCCTGGTTGAGGCGGCAGGTGCATTCGTGGCAGATGCCCTGGCGGCAGCCATGCTTGAGGCTCAGGCCTGCCGTTTCGCCCGCCACCAACAAGGTCAGGTCGCCGGGGGCTTCATATTGTTGCGGAATGTTGCCTCGCGTCAAACGCACAGCATGACGCACATGCGGGTCACCGCTGGGTTTGGCCGCGGCAAAGGCCTCCAGGTGCAGCCTGGGGCTGGCGCCGGCCTGGGTCCACAGGGCACGGGCGGCGTCCATCAGCGGCGCCGGGCCGCAGCAGTAGGCTTCGGCCTGCGCCCAGTTGGGCATCTGGGCGTCCAGCAGGGTGCGGTCCAGCATCACAGCCTGGGCGGCAGCGCTGGCACCGGAGCGGCCATTTTCCTGGCCGTTGACGTTGGCCACGCTGTCCAGTGGCACGTAGCGCAGCTGGGGCCAGGCTTTGGCCAGGGCTTCCAGCTGCTTGCCAAAGATGCGGTCTTGCGCGCTGCGGGCAAAGTACAGCAGCGTCACGCGGGTGCGTGCCTGGGTGGCCTGCAGGTGTTGGAGCATGGCCATGCCGGGGGTGATGCCGCTGCCGCCGGCGATCAGCAGCAGCTGGTCGGGCAAGGTGGCTGGCAGGGTGAAGGCGCCCGCGGGCTGTTCGATCTCGATGACCTCGCCCACGCGCAGCTCATCGTGGATGTGGCCCGACATCAGGCCGCCGGGCTGGCGCTGCACCGTGATGGCAAAGCGGTCTGCATGGCCAGGGATGGCGCGCGGCGAGTAGGCGCGGCGGTGGCGCGCACCACGGATCACGAGGCCGATCATGACGAACTGCCCCGGGCGCAGGCCGGTGAAGGCCGGCCCGGCTTGCAGGACGACGGTGAGCGCAGAGGGCGTTTCCTGGACGCGTTCGACGACCTTGGCGTGCAGGCGGTGGACGGTCAGCAGCGGGTTGATCAGGCCGATGGTGTCGTCAAAGGCGGCCGGGCTGACCCCCAGGTGGGTCAACCAGCCCGAAAGCCTGGTGGCGGCGGCTGCCGGCAGGGGCGCGGCGGTCGTATCGGCCATTCAAAAATCTCCAAAAACGATGCGGGGTACTCATGCACCTGACCAGCCCCCCGGTCCGGGTCGATGCAGGCATTACAGGACACTTGTATTGTTATGTGTGCAGCTTATCTGGCCCTGCGTCATGTCAACAACGGGGGAAGTCCTTGCATGACGCTCAACGCCCCGCGAACAGGGGGTATCCCGTGGTCGCGACATAATGGGGTCAGATCGACAGAAAGGCATGGCCATGGCGAGACTGGCGCGTTTGGGCGTGGGCGGGTGGCCGCACCTGGTGGTGCAGGGCGTGCAGCACGGGCAGGCCCTGTGGCGAGACGCCCAGGACGCCCTGGCCCTGCACACCGCCCTGGTGGACGCGTCCCGGCAATGCGGGGTGGCGGTGCACGCCTACCGCTTGGGCGATGCCGGCGAACCCGTGCTGGCGCTGGTCCTCACGCCCTGCAGCGATGAAGCCCTGAGCCTGTTCATGCAGGCGGTGGGGCGGCGCTATGTGGCGGCCTACAACCGCCGGCACGGCCGGCGAGGCAGCCTGTGGGCCGGGCGATACCGCTCCACGGTCCTCGACGCGGCCCGCTACTTGCTTGATGCCATGCTGTGGGTCGAGCAGCCGGCGTGGTTGGTGGCCGGAGGCCAGCGCCCCGGCGATCAGGTCGTGCGGCTGTGCAGCCTGGGCCACCACCTGGGGCAGGGCAGCGACCCGCTGGTGTCCGACTCGCCGCTGTTCTGGGCCACGGGCAACACGCCATTTGACCGAGAGCTGGCCTGGCGCCGGCGGCTGGAGCAAGGTTTGGGTGGCACGCAGGCGCAGGCGCTGGCCGAGGCTGTGCACAAAGGTTGGGCGCTGGTGTCGCAAGAGGAGGCGCCCGGGCTGGAAAAAGTGACCGGCCGCCGACTGCAACCCCGCCCGCGCGGTCGGCCGCGCAAGCTGCCCCCGTGATTTGATGTGTCCCTAATTTACGATGGATTTGCCTGAACGTGCATGCTTAAATTGATTTGACCCTAATTATTTCAGGTTGATCTTTGAATTCCGCAGGTTTATCCTTGGCGGTTCTTGTTGTTCTCTCACACTCACCACTGGAGCGCCCACATGCCTCAGGCGACTTCGGGGACCTCGTCCCCCACCGATGCCGCAGCCGACCACCTGGTCACTGCCACCGCTCAAGAAATCCAGGCCGCCATTGACACCGGCCTGTACGCCAACGCCGAGCACGACGCTTGCGGCGTGGGCTTCGTGGCGCACATCAAGGGCCTCAAGGCGCACAGCATCGTGCAGCAGGGCCTGAAGATCCTTGAGAACATCGACCACCGCGGCGCCGTGGGTGCCGACCCGCTGATGGGCGACGGTGCCGGCCTGCTGATCCAGATCCCCGACGAGTTCTACCGCGCCGAGATGGCCGAACAAGGCGTCGAACTGCCCCCGCCAGGCGAATACGGCGTCGGCATGATCTTCCTGCCCAAGGAAAGCGCTTCGCGCCAGGCCTGCGAGCAAGAGCTCGAGCGCGCCATCAAGGCCGAAGGCCAGGTGCTGCTGGGCTGGCGCGACGTGCCCGTGGACGCCGACATGCCCATGTCGCCCACCGTGCGCGAAAAAGAGCCGGTCATCCGCCAGGTCTTCGTGGGCCGTGGCCCGGACATCCTCGTGCCCGATGCCCTGGAGCGCAAGCTCTACGTCATCCGCAAGACGGCGTCTTCCAAGATCTCCAGCCTGAACCTGACCCACGGCGGCGAGTACTACGTGCCCAGCATGTCGTGCCGCACCATCATCTACAAGGGCCTGCTGCTGGCCGACCAGGTCGGCAAGTACTACCTCGACCTGGGCGATGAGCGCGTGACCTCGGCCCTGGCCCTGGTGCACCAGCGCTTCTCCACCAACACCTTCCCTGAATGGCCGCTGGCCCACCCTTACCGCATGGTCGCCCACAATGGCGAAATCAACACGGTGAAGGGCAACTTCAACTGGATGCGCGCCCGTGAAGGCGTGATGAAGTCGCCTGTGCTGGGCGATGACCTCAAGAAGCTCTACCCCATCAGCATGGACGGCCAGTCCGACACGGCCACGTTCGACAACGCGCTCGAACTGCTGACCATGTCCGGCTACCCTCTGGCCCAGGCCGCGATGATGATGATCCCAGAGGCCTGGGAACAGCACGCCACCATGGACGAGCGCCGCCGCGCCTTCTATGAGTACCACGCTGCCATGATGGAACCCTGGGACGGCCCGGCCGCCATGGTCTTCACCGACGGCCGCCAGATCGGCGCCACGCTGGACCGCAACGGCTTGCGCCCCGCCCGCTTCCTGATCACCGACGACGACCTGGTCGTGCTGGCCTCCGAGTCCGGCGTGCTGCCCATTCCTGAGAACAAGATCGTCAAGAAGTGGCGTCTGCAGCCCGGCAAGATGCTGCTGATCGACTTCGAGCAAGGCCGCATCATCGATGACGAAGAGCTCAAGGCGCAGTTCACGCAGGCACGGCCTTACCGCCAGTGGATCGAGAACGTCCGCATCAAGCTCGACACCATCGAGGCCACCGGCGCCGCCGGCGAATTTGCGGAAACGCTGCTGGACCGCCAGCAGGCCTTCGGCTTCACGCAGGAAGACGTCAAGTTCCTGATGGCCCCCATGGCCACCAACGGCGAAGAAGCCACCGGCTCCATGGGCAACGACTCGCCCCTGGCTGTGCTGTCGGACAAGAACAAGCCGCTGTACAACTACTTCAAGCAGCTGTTCGCCCAGGTCACGAACCCGCCCATCGACCCGATCCGCGAAGCCGTGGTGATGTCGCTGGTGTCCTTCGTGGGCCCCAAGCCCAACCTGCTTGACATCAACGCGGTCAACCCGCCCATGCGCCTCGAACTGGCCCAGCCCGTGCTGGACTTCGACGACATGGCCCGCCTGCGCAACATCGAGAAGCACACGGGCGGCAAGTTCAAGGCCTATGAGATCGACATCACCTACCCCGCAGCCTGGGGGCATGAAGGTGTCGAGGCCCGCCTGGCCTCGCTGTGCGCCGAAGCCGTGGAAGCCATCCAGTCCGGTCACAACATCCTGATCGTGACCGACCGCAAGATGGACCGCGCCAACATCGCGATCCCCGCGCTGCTGGCCCAGTCGGCCATCCACCACCACCTGGTCCGCAAAGGCCTGCGCACGTCGGCCGGCCTGGTCGTCGAGACCGGCACCGCCCGCGAAGTCCACCACTTCGCCGTGCTGGCCGGTTATGGCGCCGAAGCCGTCCACCCCTACCTGGCGCTCGAAACCCTGGGCCAGCTGGCCAAGGACCTGCCGGGCGAGCTGTCGGCCGAGAAGGCCATCTACAACTACGTCAAGGCGATCGGCAAGGGCCTGTCCAAGATCATGTCCAAGATGGGCGTGAGCACCTACATGTCCTACTGCGGCGCGCAGCTGTTCGAGGCCATCGGCCTGAACAAGCCGCTGATCGAGAAGTACTTCCGTGGCACGCCCACGCAGGTCGGCGGCATCGGTGTGTTCGAGGTGGCTGAAGAAGCGATCCGCAACCACAAGGCCGCCTTCAGTGACGACCCGGTGCTGGCCACCATGCTGGACGCCGGCGGCGAGTACGCCTGGCGCACCCGCGGTGAAGAGCACATGTGGACGCCGGACGCGATCGCCAAGCTGCAACACGCCACGCGCTCGGGCAAGTTCGACACCTACAAGGAATACGC
>CANBQJ010000239.1 GCA_947371645.1 Burkholderiales bacterium
GGTTGCTGCGCTTCTACGACCAGATCCGCTTCTACCCCGTCAGTGAAGGTGAGTTGCTGCAGATGCGCCGCGACTTCCCCGCTGGCCGCATGCCCTTGAAGATCGAGCACGGGCATTTCTCGCTGGGCGAATACGAGCGCTTCCTGGCGCAAGAGGCCGACAGCATCGCGGCGTTCCGCTTGCAGCAGCGCCAGGCCTTTTCGGATGAACGCGAACGCTGGGCCGCCAGCGGCCAGGACGGCAGCCTCAGCCTGCCCGATGTGGTGCCCGCCACTGCAGAGGGCGACTGGCCCGTGGACGCCACCCCCGTGCGCGCTCAGGTGCCCGGCAGCTTGTGGAAGGTGCTGGTGCAAGCCGGCGACACGGTCAGCGAAGGCCAGGCCCTGGCCGTCGTGGAGTCGATGAAGATGGAGTTCCCGCTGCTGTCGCCGCGCGCAGGCCAGGTGCTGGCCGCGCCGGTCAGCGAAGGGGCGGCCGTGGCGGCCGGTCAGGCGCTGGTCGTGCTGGCGGCCAGCTGAGGCTGGCTCAGGGGCCTGCGGTCAGCGGGGCCCGCTGCACCTGTGCTGCACCTGTGCTGCACCTGAGCTGCACCTGAGATAAACCTGCGCGTGATCAGCGCAGACCGGGCGGGCCGGGCAGCACGGGCGTCGCCTGCTGTGGCCCACCTGCACTGCCGCCACCCATCTGCCGCGCAGCGTCTTCCGTGGCATCGCGCAGGGCCTTGGTGATGGCCTGCTGCTGCAAGGCCTGCAGCCGCTCACCTGCAGGAGACAACAGGAAGGCCCGGTACTGGCTCAACTGCTCGTCGCTCAGGCTGGCGTAAAAGCCACTGGCCAGCGCCAGCCCCGCCGACTGGTAGTTCTCATGCAACTCGGCACGCTGCGCCTCCAGCCGGCTGCGCAAATCCTTGGGTGACACCTTGGCCGCACGCGGCATGAATCCAGAGGTGCCCCGGTGGATGGCTTGCAGGCTCTGGATGAGCACGTCGGTCTGCACATCGGTGACGTGCGTGCCGGCCAGCACATCGCTCAACAAGGCGCGTCGTGCCGGCGTCAACGCGGCCAGGCGAGCGCCGCCCTCTTTCAGGTGCTGACCCGGGTCGCCTGCGGCCTCACCGCCCTGGGCCTCCACGGCGCTGACCTGGCTGCCCAGCTCGGTGCCAAACCAGTCGAGCAAGCCGGCGGCGTCCTGGGGCGAAAGCTGCCTGGCCAGGCTTTGGGCCGCAGCCGTGCGCAGGCGGTCCGGGGCATAGGCCTTTTGCAAGGCCTGGCTCACAGGCTTGAGGTCGCGGTGGCGGGCGGCATCGCCACTGGGGTCGGCATTCAATGCCGCCAGCAGGTAGGTCTGCACCGCGGGCGACACCGCGGCCAGCTGCGACCACGCGCCGCTGGCACGCATCACCTGCTCGGCGACTTCTGGCTTGACCTGGGCATGCGCGTCCAAGCTGCACCCGGCCAGCAAGGCCAGGCTCAAAGTGGCGCGATGCAAGGCGTGGGAAAAAGAGGATCTGGGGGCCATCATGCCCCGCAGTCTATGCCAGACCGCCTCAGGCGTAGCGCGCCAACTGGTCAGCGTCCAGGATGTGGATGTCGCGGCGCTCGACCTCGATGAGGCCACGCGACTGCAGCTCGTGCAGGATGCGCGAGAAGTGCTCGGGCGTGACCGACAGCAGCGAGGCAATGGTGCCCTTGCTGGCCGGCAGCGACACGGTGCGGTCGCCGCGTTCGGCCACCACGGCCCCGGTGTCGCGCTTGCCCGGACGAGACAACCCCGTCAATGCCGGTGCCTGCAGCAGGTAGTCCACCACACGGCGCACGCCCGAATGCAGGGTCACGGCTTCGATGTCCTTCATCAGGCCATGCAGGCGTCGCGACACCTCGGTGAGCATGCGCAACGAGAGCGCCGGGTTGCCGGAAAGTTCTTGCAGCAACACACTCTTGGGCAGCATGAGCAAGGTGCTCTCGCACAAGGCCGCAGCGTTCACGGCGTGGGAGCTGTCGCCAAAGGTCATGGCCTCCACCACCCAGTCGCGGGCGTTGAACACCTCGATGACCTTTTCGTGGCCGGGCGAGGACTGTGCGTAGAGCTTGATCTGCCCTTCCACCACCAGGTAGAGCCCTTCACAAGGGTCGCCAGAATGAAAGAGGTCGTCACCTCGCCCCAGGCGTCGCACCTGGCAGGCGTGAGCCAGCCGCTCCAGGTCGTGGGCAGCCAGTTCCCTGAACAGCGTCTGTTCACCCAGACAGACCAGCGGGTTCACCTGCCGAGACCCCATCGCGACGCTCCTCTTTTGCCCATGTCACCGAACAGATTCTGCGGATGCAGGGCGGAATCGCTCTTGATCTGACGCAAGCCTGGGATGCATCACCCGCGCGGGTTATCCCTTGTATTCAGGTCGAACGCAACAGGGGTCAAGCCATGATCATCGGGCCGCCCTTGGCCAAGGCACGCTGGAAGGCCGGACGGGCCTCGATGCGCGCCAGCCAGGCCGCCGTGCGTGGCGTGCTGGTGCCACGCGAGCGGGCCATCAAGGCCGCCACGGCAAAGCTCATCTGGAAGTCGGCCAGCGTCAGTTGCTCACCGGCAAACCAGGTGTGCTGGCTCAGATGGGCTTCGATGAAGGCGGCCGCCGTGTCCAGGTTGGGGTTGATCAGGCGCTGCTGCACGCGCTGGCACAGTTCGCGCGCGATGGGCCGGATGAAAAACGGCATGGGCTGCGTGGGGATGCTCATGAACACCAGCTTCATCACCAGCCAGTTCATCAGCGAGCCTTCGGCGTAGTGCAGCCAGAAGCGCATCTGGCGGGCCTCGGGCGTGCGGTGCGACGGCACCAGGTGGGCCAGCTCGCCTTGCGCAGGCAGGGCCAGGGTTTCGGCCAGGTATTCGAGGATGGGCGCGGACTCGGCCACCACCATGTCGCCATCGGTGATCACCGGGGCCTTGCCCAGCGGGTGCACCTGGCGCAACTCAGGCGGCGCCAACCGGGTGACGGGGTTGCGCTTGTAGGTCTTGAGCTCGTAGGGCTCGCCGAGTTCTTCCAGCAGCCACAGGATGCGCGTGGAGCGCGAGGTTTCGAGGTGGTGAACGGTGATCATCCGGCAAGCATAAGGCCTGCGGGCGAAGCACCGCATGACACGGGGCTCAGCCGCCCAGGCTCTGGATCAGGCTCACCCAGGCGTTGAGCCGGCTCAGCCGGTTGGCAGACAGGCTGACTTCGGCCTGCCGCCGCGTCTCTTGCGCGTCCAGCCAGGTCTTGAGCGGCACGGAGCCCGCCCGGTAGCGGACCTCGCTGAGGCGCTCTGCCGTCTGCGCCGCGTCCAGCGCCACCTGCAACTGCACGCCCTGGTCTTCGTACTGCTGCCGGGCAGACAAGGCGTTTTCCACATCGGACAGAGCCTGGTACCAGCTCTGGCGGTAAGCCAGCACGGCGCTGTCGTAGTCGGTCTGGGCGATGTCCACGTTGCGCTGCATGTCCCGCCACTGGATGAAGGGCAGGACCAGGCCTGCGCCCAGGGTGGTGATCGGGTTGTCCAGCACCTGGCTGAGGCTGCTGCTGCTGCCGCCCACCGACCCGGTGAGCGTCAAGGCCGGGTAGTAGCCCACGCGGGTGGCGTCCACGGTGGACAGGGTCTTGCGCAGGCGAAGCTCGGACGCGCGCAGGTCAGGCCGGCGGGTCAGCACTTCAGCAGGCAGGCCTGCCGCCACCTGGGGCAACGCGCCATCGGGCAAGCGCAGGGGGTCGGCCACGGTCACGCCTGGTGCTGCGCCCGACAAGCCACCCGGCGGTCCATCCATCAGCAAAGCCAGCGCATTGCGGGCCTCCACGCGCTGTCGCAGCCACTGCGTGTGGCTGGCTTCCTGGGTGGCCAGGGCCTGCGTGGCCTGGGCCAGCTCCAGCCCGGAGACACTCCCCGCGCCGTATTGCGCCTTCACCAGCTGCAAGGTCTGGCGTGCGTAGGCCAGGCTTTGCGCGCTGCTGTCCACGCGCTGGTTCAGGTAGGCCAGCTGCCAGTAGGCATTGGCCACGGAAGCGCTCAAGCTCAAGGCTGCGGCCGCGCGGTCTTCATCGGTGGCCTGGGCTTCGAAGTCGGCCACATCGCGCAAGCTGGCCAGGCGGCCCCAGAGGTCCAGCTCCCAGCTGGCCGCCAACGTGGCCGTGTGGGTGCGGGTGCTGCCGTCGGTGCCCGCCCGGCGAGAGATGGTGCTGTTGCCCTGCGCAGACACGGATGGCAGTTGGTTGCTGGCGGCCTGGCCGGCCGACAGGCGTGCGCGCTGGGCCTTGAGCACCGTCTGCGCCAGGCTGTTGTTGCGCGCCAGGGCCTGGCGGATCTGCTGATCCAGCGTCGGGTCGTTGAGGGGCTGCCACCAGGCGGCGGGCGCGCTGGCCGCGCTCGATGCTGCAGACGCCGGGGCCGGTGAGGTCGCCCCGTTCTGCCACCCTGCTGGCTTGACCAGCGCAGGCGCTTGATACGCCGTGCGCGTGGCGCAAGCACCCAATGCCGCCACACACAAAGCGCTCAGCAGCCAACGGCCAGCCGCGAGCCAGCGCACCGGATCACGCCCCTTCTTCACATCACCCAGGACATCACTCACGCGACAAGGCCTCCACCGGGTCGAGCTGCGCCGCGCGCCGGGCCGGCAGGAAGCCGAAGACCACGCCGATCAGCGAAGACACCCCAAACGCCGTCACGATGGACGACACCGAATACACCATTGAAAAACCGCCCCCGAACCTGGCGAACAACTCGCCAATGCCCAGCGCCAGCGCGATGCCCAGCACGCCGCCCAGCAGGCACACCATCACCGCCTCGATGAGGAACTGCTGCAGGATGTCGCCCTGTCGCGCGCCCACGGCCATGCGCACGCCAATCTCTTGTGTGCGCTCGGTGACCGACACCAGCATGATGTTCATCACCCCGATGCCGCCCACGATCAGCGAGATCACCGCGATCGACGAGATCAGCAACGTCATGGTCTGCGTGGTGCTCTCGATGGTCTGGCGGATGCTGTCGCTGTTGCGCGTGAAGAAGTCCTGCGTGTTGTGGCGCTGGGTCAGCAGCTTGGTGATGCCCGACTCCGCCGCGGTGGACGACACGTCGTCGCTCACCCGCACGGTGATGCTGCGCAGGTAGCGCGTGCCGATCACGCGGCGCATGCCTGTGGTCACCGGCACCCAGACGTTGAGGTTGTCGCCCATGGAGAACATGCTGTCCTGAGGTGCCGTCACCCCGATGATGCGCACCGGCACGCTGCCCAGAAAGATGACCTGGCCCAGCGGGTCTTCGCCATTGGGGAACATGGCGTCCTTGGTACCAGGGTCGATCACCGCCTCTTGCGTCTGGCGGCGCACGCTGTCGGCATCGAAGGCCTGGCCCTGCGCCATGGTGTAGCCCTTGACGCGGAAGAACTGCTCGCCCACGCCGTTGACGTTGGCCGTGGCCTCCATGTTGCCGCGCCGCAGCGTCACGCTGGTGCTCACCGTGGGCGTCACGCTGTCCACGTAGCTGAGCTGCTCCAGGGCCGTGGCGTCGGCCGGCACCAGGGTGCGGATGCGCACCGCCTGGCGGTCACCGAAGTTCTTGCCCGGGAAGATGTCGATGGTGTTGGTGCCCATCGCCGAGATGTCTTTGAGCACACGCTGGCGCGAGCCTTCGCCCAGGGCCACCATGGACACCACCGAAGCGATGCCGATGATGATGCCCA
>CANBQJ010000240.1 GCA_947371645.1 Burkholderiales bacterium
GCCATCGAGGCCACGCAGCACCACATCATGTTCAATGTGCTGCGCAAGTACCTGCCCGCCTACGTCACCCTGGCCGACACGGCGGCGGCCGAGCACCTCACCGCCACCATGGCCCATGTGCTGTTCGAGCGCAAGGAAGTGCTGGCCAAGGCCGACCACCGCATGCGCGCCATGTACGCCTGGCACGGCATGGAAGAGGTCGAGCACAAGGCCGTCGCCTTCGACGTCATGCAAAAGGTGGCCAAGGTCGGCTACCTGCGCCGCACCTTCGCGCTGATCGTGGTGACCTTGGGCTTCAACATCAATGCCCTGCTCATCACCCGGCGCATGCTCAAAGCCGATGGCTTCTCCAGGGCCCAACGCCTGGGCTTGTTCGCCAAAGGCCTGTGGTGGCTGTACAAACCCGGTGGGTTCTACATGCCCATGCTGGGGGCCTACCTCCAGTACTTCAAGCCCGGCTTCCACCCCTGGCAGCAAGGGCAGTTGCACAGCTACGACCTGTGGCTGGACACCTTCAACCGCACGGGTGACCCCATCGCAGCGGGCAACGTCCTGCACGCGGCCGGCGCCTGAGCAGCGGTACATGCGGCGCTCGCCGCACCGGGCGCCACATGGGAGCCGGATGCGTGCATCGCTCACGCCAACGCCCACCCTGCGCTGCCCCAGCCCCTTGACTGGCGGCGAGGCCATCCGAAGATCTCAGGATGGCCCCACTGCCCCCTTCCGCCACCACCGCAGCACCTGCACTGCAGCTGCGCCAGGGGCTGGCGTTCGGCCTCGACCAGGACATCCCCCGCCACTGGTTCGGGGGCGATGTCTTCAAAAGCCGCTTCTTTGACGCCATGTCCACGCTCTTCCCCGAGGGCGAGCGCTTTTTCATCGCCTGCGTCCGCGACTTCCAGCCCGCCGATCCCGACGCGCAAGCCGCCAGTCTGGCCTTCGCCCGCCAGGAAGTCGAGCACAGCCGCGTCCACCAGGCCTTCAACGCGCGCCTGGCGGCCCAAGGCGTCAAGGTCGACAAGATCCTGCGCACCCAGCGCCACCACCTGTTTGACACCGCCCGCACGCACCTCAGCCGGGCCCACACCCTCGCCCTGACTGCCGCCTGCGAACACCTCACGGCGCTCATGGCGCAAGGCTTCACCGACCGGCCCGGACACTTTGCCAAGGCCGATCCCCGGGTGCGCGCCATGTACGTCTGGCACGCCATCGAAGAAGTCGAACACAAAGCGGTGGCCTTTGACCTGATGCAGCAGACCGCCCGGGTGGGCTGGGCCCTGCGCTGCTGGGCCCTGATCGAGGTCAGCCTGCAGTTCCCGCTGATCACCTTCCAGATCGTCAACCACATGCTCAAGGTCGACGGCTTCAGCCGTCGCCAGCGCCTGCGCCTGTGGGCGCGCGGCCTGTGGTGGCTCTACGGCCCAGGCGGCCTCATGGGCCCGCTGCTGAAGCCCTGGCTGGCCTGGTTCAAGCCTGGCTTTCACCCCTGGGACAGCGGCTTGCCTGCCTGCTTCAACCGGTGGATGGTCGCGTTTGAGCAGCACCAGCACGACCCGGTCGCCGCCAGCAACGTGCTCTACGCCGACGAAGAAGCCACACCCACCGCCTTGCCAGCGTCAGGCCGCAAAACAAAAGGCCCGGAGCGTTGCCCCGGGCCTTGATGTGCCCCGCGTGCGTGGCAGCGGGCGTGAGCCGCACCGCCACGTGCATCGGCTCAACCCGCCGCGCGCTTGCTCAAAATCTCGAAGGCCGGCAAGGTCTTGCCCTCCAGCACCTCCAGGAAGGCGCCGCCGCCGGTCGAGATGTAGCCCACGTCCTGCTCAATGCCGTATTTGGCGATCGCGGCCAGCGTGTCGCCACCACCGGCGATGCTGAAGGCGCTGGACTTGGCGATCGCCTGGGCGATCGTCTTCGTGCCATGCTCGAAGGCTTCGAACTCGAACACGCCCACCGGGCCGTTCCACACGATGGTGCCTGCCGCCATCAGCTGGGCAGCCAGCCTGGCCGCCGTTTTCGGCCCGATGTCCAGGATCATGTCGTCATCGGCCACATCGGTGGCGGCCTTCACGGTAGCCGGCGCGTCGGCGGCAAAGGTCTTGGCCACCACCACGTCCTCGGGGATCGGCACCTCGGCGCCACGCGCCTTCATCGACGCGATCACGGCCGTGGCCGCGCCCACCAGGTCGGGTTCAGCCAGCGACTTGCCGATTTTCAGGCCAGCGGCCAGCATGAAGGTGTTGGCGATGCCACCACCCACGATCAGCCCATCGACGTTCTTGGACAACGACTCCAGGATCGTCAGCTTGGTCGACACCTTGGAGCCCGCCACGATGGCCACCAGCGGGCGCTTCGGATTGGCCAGGGCCTTGGTGATGGCGTCGATCTCGGCCGACAACAGCGGGCCGGCACAGGCCACCTTGGCGAACTGCGCGATGCCGTAGGTGGTGCCTTCTGCGCGGTGGGCCGTGCCAAACGCGTCGTTGACGTAGATGTCGCACAGGCCGGCCATGCGGCGGGCCAGCTCTTCGTTGTTCTTCTTCTCACCCTTGTTCAGGCGGCAGTTTTCCAGCATCACCACCTCACCGGGGTTCACGCTCACGCCGTCCACCCAGTTGCTCACCAGCTTGACCTCTCGGCCCAGCAGCTCGCTCAGGCGCTGGGCCACCGGGGCCAGCGAATCCTCAGGCTTGAACTCGCCTTCAGTCGGGCGGCCCAGGTGCGAGGTCACCATCACGGCGGCGCCAGCCTTCAGCGCCATCTCGATGGCCGGCACCGAAGCGCGGATGCGCGTGTCTTCGGTGATGCGGCCGGCGTCGTCCTGCGGCACGTTGAGGTCGGCGCGGATGAACACGCGCTGGCCGGCGGCTTTGCCCTGGGCAACGAGGTCTTCGAATCGGAGGATGTTCATGGTGTGGGTCGCAGAGGCTGAAACTCGAATCCGCCATTGTAGGAACTTGCGCGCGCCACCGACACCCCGCCAGTGCGCGCCACCCATTGAGGTGACGTCCAAAGCCCACGGCATCCGGGCGCGAATTCACGCTGTGGCCACGAGGAGATGTGGGCTGCCCCGCCCCCGCTCAGCCCCACCAGGCGCGAAGGGGCAGGTAAATCGCCATCCCGACGATGATCGTGCCCAACATGTCCTTGCGCCACCACGCCCACACTGCTGCCAGTGGAGCGGCGACAAACCGTGCATCCAGCCAATGGGCGGGCCAATGTCCGCCCTGCAACATCACTTCGGGCAGGACCACCGCGGCGAGCGCCGCCATTGGCGCATACCGCAGCCCGCGCGCGACCCAGGTGGGCATGTGCCAGGGCCGGTCACTCAAGAAGAACGCAGACCGCGACAGCACCGACAACGCCACCAGCCCTGCCACCCCCGCAGCCATGTAGGCGGTATCACCCACCGCGGTCCAGTCCACGGCCGCCATCAGGCAGCCCCATCCCGCCGGCCCTGCGCCCATGCATCCCACGCCAGCCCCACCGTCACCCCGACCAACACGGCCAGCACGATGTACAACTTGAACGGCAGGCCATAGCAGGCCGCCGCAGCCACACCGGCCACCACGGCAGAGGTGAAGGTGCGCCGGTCTCTCGACAGGTTCACCAAGAGTGCCAGCAAGGCCAGGGCCCCCGCAAAGCTCAAGCCCCAGCTGGTCGGTATCCACGCCGCACCCGCCACGCCCAGCAGGGCTCCGGCACACCAGCCCGACCAGTTCACCAAGGCCAGGCCCATGAAATAGGCCAGGGGTGCGAGCTCCTTCGGGCCGGCCGACGGCCCTTGCCCATGCTTTTGCACCGACAGCACGTAGGTCACATCGGCGGTGAGGTAGCCGGCCACGAGCCGCCAGCGCCAAGGCAAAGCCATCATGTGGTGGCGCATCTGGGCGCTGAAAATCACAAAGCGCAAGTTGACACAGGCTGCAGTCAGCCAGATCACCCACAACGGTGCGCCGGCCAACAGCAAAGGCACTGCAGACAATTGGGCGCTGGCCGCAAACACACAGAGCGCCATGGCAGACGCCACCCAAAGCGGCAGGCCAGACTTGGCCATCACCACGCCCGTCACCACCGCCCAAGCGACCAAGCCCGGCATCAGCCGGCCCATGTCCTTCATGCCTTGGCGACACTCCGGGTGACACCACAGGGCCCGAAGATCCAAGCGCTCGATGCGAGCTGGCGTGGCTTCAACACCAGGGCTGTCGTGCAAGATCGAAGGCGAGGTCGGCGTGTCCACCTGCGGATTGTGGGGCCTGCCCACATCCGCTCGCGCCGAGACCACCGGTCAGTGGCCCTTCGGACCTGCTTTGGCGCCGCCCTTCTTGGGCACGTCCTCAGGATCTTCCGCATCCTCTTCTTCGGATGCCTTCTTGGCCGCCGCAGAAGCCGCGCCAGGCACAGGACGGGGCACCACAGGCACCACGCCCTCCAGCTTGTTCTCGCGCATGTACTCGTCCATCTCGCGCCAGCCCCCATAGACGGCAGACTTATCGGCCTTGGGGTTGAGGGTGTAGCAGTCCTCGATGGCTCGCAGAGCATGCCTGCAGGCCCCGCCCACGGCCTTCGCATCCGCCTCCACACGCTCGGCCGCCTTCTGGGGCGATTCGATGCCGAGCTGGTCGCACCCCGACAACATCGCCATCAGCACGACAAACAACGCTTTGCACACCGAGGGGGCACAGCAAGGTCGCCAGAAGGCCAATGGGGAAGGGCAGCAAGGCATCTCAGACGAGCCCGGCCAGCGCGACACGCGCCGGAGAAACCGGGATAACCCATCTTCGGTCAAAACGCCCTGCGCTTGAGAGCGGTCAGCCAATCAACAGACCCACTGCAGCGAAGCAGATCAGTGGATCAAGCGCTCTTCGTCATCGACGAACAATTCATCCAGGATCAGCGCATCTGGCTCTTCACCGAAGCTCCAGAACACCAGCAACACCAGGATCTTGAAGTCTTCCAGGGACACAGGGCCTTGAGGGATGGCCATGACACGGTCCAGAAGGACCTCGCGCAGTTTCGGCGTCAACACGCCTGCGGACGCCAGAAAGTGCAAGAACCCCAAAGCCTCAAGGCCCAAGCGATCCAACTCGGCGTCAACGAAGACCCGGCAAGACGTGTCCGCCGGCGCCTCTATCGCATGCTGAGTCACCGAACGAAGCCCATCCAGCCACGTCAGCGCTTCGGAGATTTCCTCTTGCTCGAAACCAACCGAAGCCAGTTTACGGACCAACTGATCGGCATCCGGACAAGCGTCTGGGCGCCAATAGTGCTCGTAGAGGTAGACGAGGACATCAAACATGCAATGAATATAGCGCAAGCCTTCAAGACCATGTCAATCGCGAACCCGAAGCCCGGCGTCGCGATGGCATACCGATCAAAGCGCAGGATGAAGGCGGCGCCGTCTAGCCCATGTCCAAAATCAAAACTCCAAACGCAAAAAGCCCCTGCACACGCAGGGGCTTGAATTGCTTTTGGGGGTAGAGGTAGCCTGACGATGTCCTACTTTCACACGGGAATCCGCACTATCATCGGCGCTGAGTCGTTTCACTGTCCTGTTCGGGATGGGAAGGAGTGGGACCAACTCGC
>CANBQJ010000241.1 GCA_947371645.1 Burkholderiales bacterium
GAAGGCCAACAGCGATGTTGGCCTTTTTTTTCGACCATCAGACTCAGGCGTCATGCGCCGGTCTGATGATCTGCACGACCCACACCTGAGTGCGAACCATGAACGACCTTGACGCCCTGGTGGCACAGGCCCAGCAAGCTTTTGCTGAAGCGGCCACGCCCGCCGATCTGGAAAACGCCAAGGCGCGCTTTCTGGGCAAGTCAGGCAGCCTGACCGACCTGCTCAAGGGCATGGCGGCTCTGAGCCCTGAGGAGAAAAAGACCCGGGGCGCGGCCATCAACCAGACCAAGCAGCAGGTGGAGGCGTCGCTGAATGCGCGCCGTCAGGCCCTGGCCGATGCCGAACTGGCCCAGCAGCTGCAAGCCGAACGCCTGGACGTGACCTTGCCGGGTCGGCGCCGTGGCGAAGGCGGGTTGCACCCGGTGTCGCTGAGCATCGAGCGCATCGAAGGCATTTTTGGCTCGATGGGCTTTGACGTGGCCGATGGCCCGGAGATCGAGGACGACTGGTTCAACTTCACGGCGCTCAACACGCCCGAAGACCACCCCGCGCGCTCCATGCATGACACCTTCTACGTTGAAGGCGGTCACCTGCTGCGCACGCACACCAGCCCGATGCAGGTGCGCTACGCCGTGCAGCACGTGAAGCGCCACGCCGAGTTGCTGGCCCAAGGCGAGCGCATGCCAGAAATCCGCGTCATCGCGCCAGGCCGCACTTACCGTGTCGACAGCGATGCCACGCACTCGCCCATGTTCCACCAGTGCGAAGGCCTCTGGATTGGCGAGTCGGTCAGCTTCACCGACCTGAAGGCCGTGCTGGGTGACTTCTTCGCCACCTTCTTCGAGACGCGCGACATGGACATCCGCTTCCGTCCGTCGTTCTTCCCCTTCACCGAGCCTTCGGCCGAGGTGGACATCGCCTTCTCTTCGGGCCCCTTGAAGGGCCGTTGGCTGGAAGTGGGCGGTGCAGGGCAGGTGCACCCCAATGTGGTCCGCAACTTCGGGCTGGATCCTGAGCACTACATCGGCTTTGCCTTTGGCCTGGGCCCCGATCGGCTGACGATGCTGCGCTATGGTGTGAACGACCTCCGCTTGTTCTACGAGGGCGACCTGCGCTTCCTGCAGCAGTTCCAGTGACCACCAAGGACCCGTCATGAGCACCACCAGCACCACCATCCGCGCCTGGGCCGCCCAGGAGGCCAGCAAGCCCTTGCAGCGCTTCGACTACGAGGCAGGCCCGCTGGCAGCAGAAGAAGTCGAGATCCAGGTCGAGCACAGTGGTCTGTGTCACTCCGATTTGTCGATGATCGACAACGAGTGGGGCTTCTCGGGTTACCCCATCGTGGGCGGCCACGAGGTGGTGGGCACGGTGGTGGGCCTGGGCAGCCAGACCAAGGGGCTCAAGCTGGGCCAGAAGGTGGGCGTGGGCTGGATGGCCGGCTCCTGCATGAGCTGCAAAAGCTGTCTGGGAGGCGAACCCCAACTGTGCAAGGCGGGTCAGCCCACCATCATCGGCCACCATGGCGGTTTTGCCGACCGTGTGCGCGCCCACTGGTTGTGGACCTGCCCCATTCCGGAAGGCCTGAACCCGGCCAAGGCGGGCCCGCTGCTGTGTGGCGGCGTGACGGTGTTTTCGCCCTTCCTGAACTTCGACATCAAGCCCACACACCGCGTGGGCGTGGTGGGCATCGGGGGGCTGGGCCACATGGCGCTGAAGTTTGCGCGGGCCTGGGGCTGCGAGGTCACGGCGTTCACCTCCAGCGACTCCAAGCGCGACGAGGCCCTGCAGCTGGGTGCCCACAAGGTGGTGTCCAGCGTGGACGCCAAGTCCATGCGCGCCATCTCCGGGCGCTTGGACATGGTGCTGGTCACCGTCAACGCCATGCTCAACTGGAAGGCGCTGATGGGCACGCTGGCGCCCAACGGCCGCCTGCACCTGGTGGGCGTGCTGCCCCAGCCCATGGAGGTCGAGGCCTTCACCCTGATCGGTGGCCAGCGCAGCGTGTCGGGTTCGCCCACAGGCTCGCGCCAGGACATCGACACCATGCTCGAATTCGCCGCGCGCCATGGCATCGAGCCGCAAACCGAACACTTCCCGATGAGCCGCATCAACGACGCGCTGGACCACCTGCGCGCCGGCAGGGCCCGCTACCGCGTGGTCCTTGACGCCGACTTCGCTTGAAGCCTGCTCCGCCTTGCCTGCACGCCCGTCGCGCACCCTGAATACCGAGGATCCTTTTCATGCAATTCCCTGAATCCTGGCTGCGGTCGTTCTGCAACCCTGCGATCACCACCCAGCAACTGGCCGACCTGCTGACCATGGCCGGCCTGGAGGTCGAAGAACTGCAGCCCGTCGCGCCGGCCTTCACGGGCGTGGTGGTGGCGCAGGTGCTGGAAGTGGCCAAGCACCCCGATGCCGACCGGCTCAACGTTTGCAAGGTGGATGCGGGCACAGGCACCGTGCTGCAGATCGTCTGCGGCGCGCCCAATGTGCGTGTGGGCATCAAGGTGCCTTGCGCCACGGTGGGCGCCGAGCTGCCCCCGGGCGCAGACTCGAAGGACGGCAAGCCATTCAAGATCAAGCTGGGCAAGCTGCGCGGCGTGGAGAGCCAGGGCATGTTGTGCTCGGCCCGCGAGCTGGGTGTCTCGGAAGAATCGAATGGCCTGCACATCCTGGCCGATGACGCGCCGGTGGGTGTCAGCATCCGCGATCACCTGCGCCTGGACGACACGCTGTTCACGCTCAAGCTCACGCCCAACCTGGCGCACTGTCTGAGCGTGGCCGGCATCGCCCGCGAGGTGTCTGCGCTGACGGGTGCACCACTGACGCTGCCCGCCATCGTGCCCGTGCTGCCCGCCATCGATGACCGCCTGCCGGTGAAGGTGGAAGCCGCCGACCTGTGTGGCCGCTTTGGTGGCCGCGTCATCCGAGGCGTCAACGCTCAGGCCGTCACGCCCGACTGGATGGTCGAGCGCCTCAAGCGCTGCGGCCAGCGCACCGTGTCGCCATTGGTGGACATATCCAACTACGTGATGTTCGAGCTGGGCCAGCCCTCGCACGTGTTCGACCTGGACAAGATCCATGGCGGCCTGACCGTGCGCTGGGGGCGAACGGGTGAGCAGCTCAAGCTGCTCAATGGCAACACCGTCACCGTGGACGGAGAGGTCGGTGTGATCGCCGATGACCAGCAACTGGAATCGCTGGCAGGCATCATGGGTGGCGATGCCACCGCCGTGGGTGACACCACGAAGAACGTCTACCTCGAAGGCGCTTTCTGGGCACCCAAGGCCATCGCGGGTCGCGCCCGCCGCTACAACTTTTCGACCGATGCGTCTCACCGCTTCGAGCGTGGCGTGGACCCGGCCCCCACCGCCCTCTACATCGAGCGAGTCACTCAGCTGATCCTGGACGTCTGCGGTGGCCAGGCCGGCCCCCTGGATGACCTGACCCTGGCCGTGCCCGCCCGCACCCCGGTGACGCTGCGCCTGTCGCGTGCGCAACGCGTGATCGGCATGCCTGTGTCTCGCGAGCAGGTCGAGCAGGTGTTCACGCGTCTGGGCCTGGCCTACACGGTGGCCGATGTGGCGGGTGATGCCCACCTCACCGTGACGCCGCCCAGCTGGCGCTTCGACGTGCAGATTGAAGAAGACCTCATCGAAGAGGTCGTGCGCGTCATTGGCTTCGACAAGCTGCCCAGCCGTGCACCCAAGGCGCCCATCACGCCACTGGTGCGCAACGAGGCCCGTCGTGGCCTGTATGCGCTGCGTCGTGCCGTGGCTGCCCGTGGCTACCAGGAAGCCATCACCTTCAGCTTCGTGGAAGCCAAGTGGGAAGCCGACTTCGCCGGCAACGCTCAGCCCATCCGCGTGCTCAACCCGATCGCCAGCCCGCTGGCCGTGATGCGCTCGACGCTGATTGGCTCTCTCGTGGAGGTGCTGCGCACCAACCTGTCTCGCAAGGCCGACCGCGTGCGCCTGTTCGAGGTGGGCCGCGTGTTCGCGCGCGACGCTTCGGTGCAGGACACCGACCAGACAGTGGGCGGCTTCGCCCAGCCCTTGCGCGTGTCGGGCCTGGCCTATGGCCCAGCCGATGCGGTGCAGTGGGGCCTGTCCTCGCGCAACGTGGACTTCTTTGATGTGAAGGGCGATGTCGAAGCCCTGCTGGCCCCGGCCCCAGTGCGCTTTGAGGCTGCTGAACCCGCCACTTCGCACCCGGCCTTCCACCCCGGCCGCAGCGCCCGCGTGTGGGTGCGCACCGCAGAAGGCGAGCGCGATGCCGGCTGGTTGGGGGAGCTTCACCCCAAGTGGCGCCAGGCCTATGAGCTGCCTCAGGCCCCCGTGTTGTTCGAGCTGGATGCCGATCTGCTTGCCCGCCACGCGGTGCCCGCCTTCACCGGTGTGCCCAAGATGCAATCGGTCTACCGTGACCTGGCCCTGGTGGTGGCCGACGAGACCGCGCACGACGCCGTCATCGGCGCGATCACCGGCGCGCAGACGGATGGCCTGGTGCGTGGCGCTCGCCTGTTCGACATCTACAAGCCCAAGCAGGCCGTGGCTGGCATGGCCGACCACGAGCGCAGCCTGGCCGTGCGCGTGGAACTGCGTGACGACGAGCAGACCCTGACCGACGAGCGCATCGACAGCGCCATGCAGGCCGTTCTGGCCCAGTTGGCGCAAACGGTTGCAGCCCGGGTTCGGGCATGATGCAGGGTTCGCGAGACAAGCTGCCGGACCCTGGCAGCGCCGGGGCCACGGGAGGAGACGCCGCCATGAACGATGCCATCCAGGATGCGAAGGTGCTGCTGCCTACCATAGAGACGCCGACGCTGACCAAGGCGGAGCTCGCCGAGATGCTGTTCGAGCGCCTGGGCCTCAACAAGCGCGAGTCCAAAGACATGGTCGAAGCCTTCTTCGAGCAGGTGCAAGGCAGCCTGGTGGCCGGCACCGACGTCAAGCTGTCGGGTTTTGGCAACTTCCAGATCCGGCGCAAGGCACCGCGCCCGGGGCGCAACCCGCGCACCGGTGAAGCCATCCCCATCGACGCCCGCAACGTGGTCACTTTTCACGCCAGCCAGAAGCTCAAGGACATGGTCCAGGGCGACGTGCCTGGTGAGGGTGAACTGGAGTAAAGTGAAAAGCTTGCTTCAAACCGCCTGAGACCAGATCCAATCCATGGGAGCACCTGACCGCAGCGACGGCGTTTTGCCGCCGATCCCGGACAAGCGCTACTTCACCATCGGTGAGGTCAGCGAGTTGTGCCTGGTCAAGCCTTATGTGCTGCGGTACTGGGAGCAGGAGTTCCTGCAGCTCAAGCCCATGAAGCGGCGCGGCAACCGGCGCTACTACCAGCACCACGAGGTCTTGCTGGTGCGGCGCATCCGCGAGTTGCTGTACGAGCAGGGCTTCACCATCCACGGTGCACGCATCCAGCTGGCTGACGTCACGGCCGCCTCCATGGGGGCTGCGGCCAGCCTGGGCGCCGATGAAGCCGCTGCCCAGGTGCTGGTGTCCGCCGAGCCGGGTTGGGGCGCCGAGAAGCCCCAACCGATGGCCAGTGGTGCCCTTGACCA
>CANBQJ010000242.1 GCA_947371645.1 Burkholderiales bacterium
GTGCAGCGTGACGGCGCGCCGCCCGTGGTGGCCGAAGCCGCATGAGCACCATGGCGATCACCGAGACAAGCGCCACCGGCGCAACGTCAAGCCGCCTGTGGATCCTGGCCGGCCCCACCGCCTGCGGCAAGACCGCTGCCGCGCTGGCCCTGGCGCAGCAGCTGCCCATCGAGGTCATCAGCGTCGACTCGTCCCTGGTCTACCGGGGCATGGACATCGGCACCGCCAAGCCCAGCCCGGAAGAGCTGGCCCAGGTACCCCACCACCTCATCGACATCCTCGACCCCGCCGAGAGCTACAGCGCCGCGTGCTTTGTGGCCGACACCACCCGCCTGGTCGGCGAGATCCGCGCGCGTGGCCGTGAGCCCTTGCTGGTGGGCGGCACCATGCTCTACATCAAGGCCCTGCTGGACGGCCTGGATGAGCTGCCCAGCGCCAGCCCGGAGATCCGCGCCATGCTGGACGCGCGCATCGCCTCAGAAGGCATTGCCGCGCTGCACGCCGAACTGGCCCAGGTCGACCCGGTCACGGCGCAGCGCCTGCCCCCCGGCGACACCCAGCGCATCCAGCGCGCACTGGAGGTGTGGCACGCCAGTGGCCGGACCTTGTCCAGCTTCCACACCCGCGGCGGCACGGAGGCCAAGGCATCGCCCTGGCAGGCCACCCTGGTCTCGCTGGAGCCGCAAGACCGCACCTGGCTGCACCACCGCATTGCCCTGCGCTTCGAACAGATGATGGCCCAGGGTTTTGTCGACGAGGTGATGCGCCTGCGCCTGCGCCGTGACCTGCACCCGGGCCTGCCGTCGATCCGGTGCGTGGGCTACCGCCAGGTCTGGGAAGCCCTGGACGCGGGCCTGGACCTGAACGACCCCAAGGTGCGCAAGCAGGTGATGGACCAGGGCATCGCCGCCACGCGGCAACTGGCCAAGCGCCAGGTCACCTGGCTGCGCAGCATGCCCCAGCGCTTGGTGGTGGCCTGCGATGGCGAAGGCGTGTTGCCCCAGGTCATGCAGGCCTTTGCCAGCACCTGAAGGTTGACCCAGGTTAAGCCCCTGCAGGGCTTCCGCACCTAAAGTTGCGGCTCATCAAAACAGCAGGCGCCCACCATGCCGCTCGAGCTTTACCGCGACCGTCAACATGTGTGCCTGATGTTCTCGGACCTGTGCACCGAAGGTGGCGAAGCCGTGCAGGCCAACCAGTTCCTCATCGTCAACGAAGACACCGGCGCCATCATCGACCCGGGCGGCAACCTGGCCTACAGCCAGCTCTACCTGGCCATGACCCGGCACTTTGCGCCGTCCAGGCTGTCGGCCATCCTGGCGTCTCACGCCGACCCGGACATCATCGCGTCGCTGGACCGCTGGCTGACGGCCACGCCCAGCGCTTCGCTGTATGTGTCCACCCTGTGGGAGCGCTTCGTGCCGCATTTCTGCAAGGCCGGCAAGACCACGGGCCGCATCGTGGGCATGCCCGATGCCGGCATGCGCATCCCCATCGGCCGCAGCGAGCTGATCGCCCTGCCCGCGCACTTCCTGCACGCCGAAGGCAACTTCCAGTTCTATGACCCGGTCAGCCGCATCCTGTTCTCTGGTGACCTGGGCGCATCAATGATGGCGCCGCAGGCCGCCAGCCAGGTCATGCGCAGCATCGACCCGCTGCCCCCCGGCATGCTGGGCTTCCACCAGCGCTACATGGTGTCCAACAAGGTCTTGCGCCTGTGGGCCCGCATGGTGCGCAGCCTGGAAATCGACATGATCGTGCCGCAGCATGGCGCGCCCATGCAGGGCCCGGCGGTCAGGCAATTCATCGACTGGGCCGAACAGCTGAGCTGCGGCATCGACCTCATGGGGCAGAGCCACTACACGGTGCCCGCCTGAGGGCAGGCCGAGCGGCCAAGCACGTCAGTGCGCGCCGCCCGCGTCCACCGCTGCGCCCGTGCGCTGCGGCCGTGACAACCAGATCACAGGCACCAGGCACAAGAAAAGGATGGCCGAGCCCAGGTAGACGTCATCGGCCGCGCGCGTGAAGGCCTGCTGGTCGATCAGGCGCGTGACCTGCGCCGCCGCCTGGTCAAAGCTCATCCCCAGGTTGGTCAAGGTGTTGAAGGTTTCGCCGGCAGCGGGGTCTGTGGCGGTGAGCTTCTCGACCATGTGCGCATGGTGCAGCGTGGCGCGGTTCTCCCAGATCGTGGTGACCGTGGAGGTGCCCATGGCACCGGCCGTGATGCGCACGAAGTTGGTCAGGCCCGAGGCGGAAGGGATGCGGTCTGGCGTCAGGCCATTGAGCGTGATGGCGCTCAAGGGGATGAAGAAACAGGCGATGGCCGCCCCTTGCAGGATGGTCGGCACCATGATGGTGGCGAAGTCGGCCTGCACGGTGAAGTGAGAGCGCATCCACAGCACGAAGGCGAAGCCGACGAAGGCGACGGTGGCAAAGCGGCGAGGGTCCACCTTGGCCACGTTCTTGCCCACCAGTGGCGACAAGAGGATGGCCAGCAGGCCCACCGGCGCCACCGCCATGCCGGCCGCAGAAGCCGTGTAGCCCATGAACTGCTGCAGCCACAGGGGCAGCAGCACCACGTTGCCAAAGAACAGGCCATAGCCAATGGACGTGGCCACCGTGCCGGTCACGAAGTTGCGTCGCGCAAAGAGCTTGAGGTCGACCACGGGGTGCTCGGCGGTGAGCTCCCACACCAGGAAGACGGCGAAGCCCACCAGCGCCGTGATGCCCAGTGCCACGATCTGGCCGCTCTCGAACCACTCCAGCTCCTTGCCCTTGTCGAGCATGACCTGCAGTGCGCCCACCCACACCACCAGCAGCGCCAGCCCGACGGTGTCGATGGGCAGCTTCTTGGTGGGCGTTTCGCGCTTGGCGTAGATGCGCCAGGTCACCAGCGCGGCGCCCAGGCCCACCGGCACGTTGATGTAGAAGATCCAGGGCCAGGCCATGTTGTCGGTGATCCAGCCGCCCAGCAGCGGCCCGGTCACCGGCGCCACCAGGGTGGTCATGGCCCACATGGCCAGCGCCATGCCCGCTTTGTTGGGCGGGTAGCTGCTCAGCAGCAAGGTCTGCGACAGCGGGATCATGGGCCCGGCCACCAGGCCTTGCAGCACGCGAAAGCCGATCAGCATTTCCAGCGACGAGGCCAGGCCGCACATCCACGAGGCGAGCACGAACAGGATCACGCTGGTGATGAACAGGCGCACGGCGCCAAAGCGCTGCGTGAGCCAACCGGTGAGGGGCACCGAGATGGCGTTGGACACGCCAAAGCTGGTGATGACCCAGGTGCCCTGGTTGGGGCTCACGCCCAGGTCACCGGCGATGGCCGGCAGGGACACGTTGGCGATCGACGAATCGAGCACGTTCATGAAGGTGGCCAGCGACAGGGCCACGGTGCCCAGCACCAGCGAGGTGCCGCTCAGTGGTGCCAACGGAGCCTGGGGCCTGGGCGCGGCCGGCGCATCCCCCGCGCTCATGAGCGGTGCGCCGGGTTGGCATGACGCAGGTTGCCATCGATGATGCGGGCCACCAGGCGGTCGGCCTCCACCTGCGGCGCGTCGAACACCGTGGTGCTGGCCACCGGCTTGTCGCGCGGCACGGACGCCAGCACGGCACCATCCTGATGGGCCACGTCCACTTCCACTTCCATGGACAGGCCCACGCGCAAGGGGTGCGCCTTCACTTCTTCAGGCAGCAGGCTGACGCGCACGGGCACGCGCTGCACGATCTTGATCCAGTTGCCGGTGGCGTTCTGGGCAGGCAGCAGCGCGAAGGCCGCGCCCGTGCCCGCGCCCAGGCCGGTGACGGTGCCGTGGTAGACCACCTTCTTGCCATAGACGTCGGCGGTCAGGGTGGCGCTTTGGCCCAAGCGGATGCGCTGCAACTGGCTTTCCTTGAAGTTGGCGTCCACCCAGGGCTGGTCCAGGGCCACCACCGTCATCACCGGGGTGCCGGCCTGCACGCGCTGGCCCAGCTGCACGCTGCGCTTGGCCACATAGCCGTCCACCGGGGCCAGCAGGTTCACGCGCTGCCAGGCCAGGTAAGCCTCACGCACGCGGGCGGCGGCACGGGCCACATTGGGGTGCTGGCTCACACCCGTGCCATCGGTGAGCGATTCGTTCGACGTGAGCTGCTCACGGGCCTGCTGTTGCCCCGATTCGGCCGCAGTCAGCGCGCTGCGTGCCACGCTGAGTTGAGCCTGGGCATGCTGGAACTCTTCCTGGCCCACGGCACCGGTGGCCACCAGCGGGGCGCGGCGGTTGACGTCGTCCTGGGCGCGCTTGAAGTCGTTCTGGGCGCGGGCCACATCGGCCTGGCGAGCCTGGATCTGGGCCTGCAAGGTCGCGTTGTTGGCGTACAAGGTGCGCACCTCGCGCACGGTCTGCGCCAGCTGGGCCTCGGCCTGGTCCAGGCTGACGCGGGCGTCTGCGGTGTCCAGCTTGATGAGCGGCTGCCCAGCCTTGACCACGTCGGTGTCGTCCGCCTGGATGGCCACCACGGTGCCGCCCACCAGGGGCGTGATCTGCACGACGTTGGCCTGCACGTAGGCGTTGTCGGTGTGCTCGTAGTGGTTGGCCACCAGCGCATAGTAAGCACCATAGGCGGCGCCGCCCAGCACCACCACCGCGGCGATGGCGCTCAAGGCCTTCTTGCGGGGCTGGCTGGTGGCGGGGGCGTTGGGCGTGGCGGTGTGGTTCATGGCGGCAGGGGCTTGTGCGGTGGGTGCTGTGTGCTGGGGGCCGGTGTTGCTGGCCTTCTCGGCGCTTGGGTCTGGCGTGTCGCTCATGACTGGCCTTTGGCAATGGGGGCAATGGGGGCGATGGAGGTGCCCGAGCCGGCAGCAGCGGCACCCGACGAGGCGCCAGCGGTGGCGCGGATCAAGCCGATCTGCGCCTCCAGCGCCCGCGACTGCAAGTCCACGGCCGTGCGGCGCTGTGCCAGCACCGCCGTCTCGGCGCTGAGCACGATCAGGTAGTTGCCCAGGCCCGCCTGGTAGCGGCTGCGGGCCAGGCCATAAGCGGCTTCGGCACTGGCCTGGGCCTCTCGCTGGGTGGCCTGCTGGCGCGCCACGGCCTGCACGGAGCTGAACTGGTCGGCCGCTTCCTGCGCGGCCTGCAGCAGCACCTGGTTGTAGTTGGCAATCGCCAGGTCTTCCTGGGCCACCTGCTCCAGCATGCCGGCACGGCGGCGGTCGCCATCAAAGAGGGGCAGGTGGATGGCAGGCATCAGGCCCCATTGCAAGCTGCTGGCCTTGAGCAGCCTGTCCAGGCCAATCGCGTTGTAGCCGCCGTAGGTCGTCAGGTCGATGTTGGGATAGAAGAGCGCCAAGCGCGTCGCCTTGCTGTCTTGCGTGGCGGCTTCGGCGCGCCACAGGGCAGCCATCACATCGGGACGATGGGCCAGCAGGTCCACAGGCAGTTGCGCAGGCGCGGCAGGCTGCTTGAGGGCAGTCAGCTGCACGTTCAGCCCGTCCAGCGCGGTGGGAGACTGACCACTGAGCACGGCCAGGGCGTGGCGCGTTTTACAGCAACACCAAGGGCATTGGCACCGGCGTGACA
>CANBQJ010000243.1 GCA_947371645.1 Burkholderiales bacterium
GTTTCGCCCGAGGGCACGTCATCACCCACCTTGGTCAGCGCGCCCGTGCTGGCGTTGATCTGGTACGCCGAGACGCTGTTGGCGTAGAAGTTGGTGACGTAGGCAAATTGCCCAGATGGCTCCACGCTGACCGAGCTGGGGCGACGCCCGGTGATGGCATAGCCGTTGGGGTGCCATTGCCCCGTGCTGTTGTCCACCAGGTAGGCCGAGACCGTGTCGCTGGCGCTGTTGGCCAAGTAGGCAAAGCGCAAAGGGGGCTCGGCCACGGCGGTGGCGGTGGTGCTGGTGGCCGTGGAGGCGGTGTCGCCACCGCCACCGCCGCCACAGGCCGTCAGGCCGGCCAGCAGGGTCAGGGCCGTGAGCGTGGCGCCCACTGTTTTCCAAAATGTGTGTGTCATGGTCTTAGCTTTTTTTGCGGGGGATCAGGGCGAGGCAGCCCAGTACGCCCAGGCCTGAGAAGAGCTGCTTGAGCGCGCCTGGCTCGGGCACTGCGGACACACCGGACACATTGAAGGCCGCGTCTTCGCCTGGCGAGGCCTGGTAGCGGTCAAAGAGGAACGCGGTGGCGAAGCTGCCGTTGGGCGAGAACGGCATGCCCGAGTAGTAGCTGCCGCCTTCGTAACGCGGGCCTGAAGCGCCGGCTGTGTAGGCGATGCCTTGGTCGCCCCCGATGTCCCGGGTGCCCATGTCTGCGTAGACAAAGTACTGGGCATGGGCGTGCAGCTTGAGCGACACATCGAAGGTGTAAATGCCACCTGCTGCATTGCCAATGCCGAGCAGGCCCGGCGAGTTGGGATCGAGTGCGTCGACCTGGCCCGCATACGGCGCTTCGAACAGGTACAAGTGGCCTGCTGCGGCGGACTCGCCCGTGTCACGGCTGTAGAAATTGAAGGTGATGTGGTCCCAGTCGTTCTCTGACTGCACCGTGAACGATTGGCCGGGCCGGAACCCGTTCAGGTCGAAGAATCCGTTGCTGGGCTGGGTGACTTTGAATTCGGCGATGGTCTCGCTGGCCTGGGCGGTGGCCACAAAGCCAGCTGAGGCGGCAGCACAGACCAAGGCCAGCAGGGCGCCATGGCGATGGCCGGCCGGCGTCGATTGACCAAGGGCGAAGCTGGAAACAGCAGGCATGTGAGGGTCTCCGGGATGGCGTGTTGCGATGGCCGCGATTGTTGGCCGTCGGTCGCACGGGCACAATCGGACCTTGGTCCCGAGACCAGGTCCCGAGACCCCCCTCATTCGCGTTGCTCGCGTTGTTCGCCGATGTCCATTGCCCCGCTTGCCCTTGCCACCGACGAACATGCCCTTCAAGCCCTGGTGACCGAAGATGTGGCCCGGCGCCTGAGGGCCAATGACATCAGCATGACGCTGAGCAACCTGGTGGCGGTGCTGGCCACCGCAGCGGCCTTTCATGACGTGATGCCGCAGGCCTGGCTGTGGTGCTGGCTGGGCCTGCAAGCGGTGAACGCGGCTTTTCACCTCCATGTGGGCCTGCGCTGGCGCCGGCGTGCGCTGACGGCGGTGAACGCCCCCGTGTGGTTGCGGGTGGTGACGCGCACCTCGGTCATCAATGGCTTGTTGTGGGCGCTGATCCTGCTGGTGGCATGGCCGCAGTGCAGCGAAGCCCAAAAGGTGATGGCCGCGATCGGCATCATGGGCGTGGCCAGCATCGCTCTGCATTCTCTGCACGGCCACTTGCCTGCCTATCACGCGCTGGCGGGGCTGTGCACGGCAGGGCTGGTGACGGCCTTGCTCTGGTCCGGGGGGCTGGCGAACTGGGGTTTGGTGCTGTTGTTGGTGGTGTACACGCTGGTCAGCGCCCGCTTTGCGGCCTTGCTCAACCGCATGCTGATCGACGCCTTGCGCAAAGGCCGGCAGATGGTGGAGCTGACCGCCAGGCTGCAGGTGGAAAAAGACCGGGCCGTGAACCTGAGCAAGTCGCGCAGCCGCTTCCTGGCGGCGGCCAGCCATGACCTGCGCCAGCCGGTGCATGCGCTGTCGCTGTTTGTGGGCGCCTTGAACCAAAACCCATCGACAGAGCAGTCCGGCGTGATCCTCCAGCATGTGGGCACGGCCGTGGACACGATGGGCGCGATGTTCGATGCCTTGCTCGACATCTCCAAGCTCGATGCCGAATTGCTTCAGCCCAGGTGGCAGGTGGTGGATGTGCAGCCGATGCTGGCGCGCATCGGTGCAGAGCACGCCGCGATCGCGCAGGCGAAAGGTTTGAGCTTGCGCGTGGACACGCCAGGCGGCACCGGCTTGCCGGTGCGCACCGACCCGGTCTTGCTGGAGCGCGTGTTGCGCAACCTGCTGTCCAACGCCGTTCGCTACACGGGGCAAGGCACGGTGGTCATCCGGGCGCGGGTTCGCGCGGGGCGGGTGGTGCTGGTGGTGGCCGACACGGGTGTGGGCATGCCCCGGCACCGCCAGCAAGAGGCTTTCGAAGAGTTCGTGCAGTTGCACGAAGCCGGGCACGACCCGGAGCAAGGGCTGGGCTTGGGCCTGGCCATCGTCAAGCGGCTGGTGGGCTTGCTGGGGTTGCGCCTGGCGCTGCGGTCCAGGCCCGGGCGCGGCACGGTGTTCTCGCTGCACCTGCCGCTGGCCGATCTCCCCAGGTCTGCGCCGTCAACGGCCCCGGCTGCACAGCAGCAGGGCGCCGAGTCGACCGGGCTGCGCGCGGGCGATGTCGTGATCGTCATCGATGACAACGTGGCGATCCAGGTGGCCATGGCGGCGCTGCTGAGCGCCTGGGGTTGTCAGGTGCATGTGGCGGCCAACCCAGCGGCCTTGATGCCGCAGCTGATGGGCCTGCACGTGGCGCCTGCACTGCTGCTGTGCGATTCGCGTTTGCGCGATGGCGAAGACGGCATCACCGCGATTGCCGAGATCCGCGAGGCCTTCAATCTTGACGTGCCCGCCATCCTGATTTCTGGTGACACGGGCCCCGAGCGGCTGCGTGAAGCGGTGGCCAGTGGCTTGCCGCTGCTGCACAAGCCCGTGACGCAGGCGCATTTGCGTGAGGCCATCGCCAGGGTCATGGCGGCAAGCCAGTCACCCTTGGCCTTGAACTAGCCTCAGTGCCCGTTCCCGTCGGTGGGGGGGGAGCCGACCAGGCCCGATGCCCTGGCCGCCTCGACGGCTTGCAAGCGGTGCACCACGTTCAGGCTCTTGAAGATGGCCGAGACATGGCCCTTCACCGTTTTCTCCTGCATCCCCAAGGCCCGGGCGATTTCCTTGTTGGACTTGCCGCTGCACAAGGCCTGCAGCACCTCATGCTGGCGTGGCGTCAGGGCGCTGGGCTCGCCGCACGGTGCCGCGTCAGCCTCTGCGGCCATGGCCATGAAGGGGGGCACGTAGATCTCGCCGCTGAGCACCAGCTGCAATGCGGCGATCACTGTGGCCGGGTGGGCCGACTTGGGGCAATAGCCACGCGCGCCCGCCTTGAGCACACGGCGCACATCGTCAGGGTCTTCAGAGGACGACAGCACCAGGGCGGGCAGCTTGGGGTGCAAGCGCTGGAGTTGCGTCAACAGGGCCAGGCCCGCCATGCCGGTCATGCGCAGGTCGAGCAGCACCGCGGCCACATCGGGTTGCTGCGCCAGGTGGGCCAATGCTTCGACACCATCACACGCTTGAAGCACGGGGTCGGCGCCAGCGAGGTTTTGCAAGGCACCGGCCACGCCCGCCCGAACGAGCGGGTGATCGTCAACAACGAGCAGTTTCATGGCGGGCACTCTATCAGCAACACTTGCGCCGCTTCAGGGCCCTCACTTCTCCCTGGCGTGATTACGTGTGTGCTTGGGCATGGCCACCGCCAACGGCCTGATCCAAGCACCACCAGTCGCAAGCGGTTGCTCGCATTTCCCACATGTTGAAGCGGGTCCCTATACTTGCCCAAAACGAACGCCGCCGCGGCCCATGGCCGGACGGCCAAGGGGATGGTCATGGAAAGAGCGATGACGGATCTGTCAGACACGAGCCATGCCGCGCCGCGCCGCGCCTTGCACTTCGTGGTGGCCATCGTCGCCATGGCAGTCATCACCGCGCTGTGTGCCTATGTGCTTTGGAACCAGCAGCAAGAAAGCCTCCGGCTGTCCCAGATCTCCTTGCGCAACTCGGCCGTGCTGCTGGCCGAGCAGACCGAGCACGCGTTCGACCAGGCCGATGCGCTGCTGCGCTCGGTCGCCTACCGATACGCCCACGCGCCGCGTGGCAGCGAACCAGCGCTGGCCCGGCTGAGCGACGAACTCCGCAACGACGTTGAGACCCACCCGCTCGTCCAGCGCATCGGCATCCTCGACAGCAGTGGCCTCAACATCGTCAACACCGGCTTCTCCGCCCAAGAGCTGCGACGGCCGAATGCCGCTGACCGAAGCTACTTCCAGCGGGCCAAGGCCGGTGAGCGCAGCTTGCTCTTCGACGGGCCACTGCTGCCCAAATTGACGCCAGAGTGGTCCTTGGCGCTCGCAAGACGGATAGACGGGCCCAACGGCGAGTTCCTGGGGGTGGCATTTGCCACCATCCCGGTGGCCGCCATCGGGCAGGCCTTGTCCAAAGTGGACCTGGGCCCCGACAGCGTCGTCAACCTGCGTACCGCCAACCTGGCTCAGGTGGTGCGCAGCCCCGCGCTGAAAGCGCCGGACGGCGGCATGGGCAACCGCAACGTGCCCGAGGCCCTGCGCAACGTGATGCGCGACCAACCTGGGCAGGACCAATACCTGTTCGAGGCGGTGTCGCCCAACGATGGTGTCTTGCGTTGGTACGCTTACCAGAAGGTGCATCGTTATCCCTTCTGGATGACGGTTGGCTATGCGAGCCATGCCATGACCGGGGCCTGGCAGCGTGCGGCGGCGTCACTGGCGGCGGTGGTCCTGCCGGTGGCCGCCTTCTTGTTCTGGGGCGTGGGCCGGCTGGCGCGCGAGCAGCAGCGCCTGGCACAAGGGATCGCGGAGCGCACCCGCGAACTCGACGACCTCTACAACCTGGCGCCTTGTGGCTACCACTCGCTGGATGCCGCAGGCGTGGTCATGCGGGTGAACGACACCGAACTGAAGTGGCTGGGCTACACGCGCGACGACATGCTCGGCAAGCCCATCACGGACTTCCTGACGCCGGCCTCCATCGCGACTTTCCAGCAGAACTTTCCGCAGCTGATGGCCACCGGCTCGCGCAATGAACTTGAAATGGAGCTGGTGCGGCGCGACGGCAGCATCCTCCCTGTCTTGCTCTCGGCGACCCTCCAGCGCGACGAGCACGGTGCCGTCTTGCGAACCCGCTCAGCGGTGATCGACTTCACACGGTTGCATCAGGAGCGCGCCACGCTGAACCGCGTGCTCGCGGCGTCGCCGATGGCCGTGCGTGTGGCAGACCTGAAAGACAACCGCATCCTCTTCCTGAACCGTGCCTTCTGCGAGCTGGTGCAACGATCTGAAGACGAAGCGCGCGGCATGGACATCTCGGGGGCCTATGTCAACCCGGCCGTCTTCAATGAGATCCGCGAGCGCTTGCGCCGAGGCGAGATGGTGCTCAACC
>CANBQJ010000244.1 GCA_947371645.1 Burkholderiales bacterium
ATGCCGAATTTCTGACACAGGAAGGCAGCCTGGGTGCCCTTTCCGGCGCCAGGCGCGCCCAACAGAATGAGTCTCATGAATCTCCTCGGTTCCAACGGATGTGGGGGTCACACGGCCAAAGCTGGCGCGCTGCCCACGCACTGTGGGTGTCTAGATTGGATCTGGATCAGGGGGCGAGGATAACACGCACACCCTCATGTGGGCCCGGGTTTTCCTGTCCCGAAATGACACAGACACATGGCTGTGCTCAGGTCGCCTGGGCGATCAGAAGCCGTACACGGGCCAGGTCTTCCGGGGTGTCGACACCGGGGCCAGGGGCAGTGGGCGCCACGCTGACGGCGATGCGCTCGCCATGCCAAAGCACGCGCAATTGCTCCAGAGACTCGACCGTTTCCAGCGGGCTGATGCTCAATTGCGGAAACTGGCGCAGGAAGCCCGCGCGGTAGCCGTAGATGCCGATGTGGCGCATGGGGGCGCCAAGGCCGGTGGCGGGGGTGCCAGCCGCAGGGGCATCTCGCCACCAGGGGATGGGCGCGCGCGAAAAGTACAGGGCACGGCCTCGCGCGTCGCAGACCACTTTGACCACGTTGGGGTTGGCAAACTGAGCGGGGTCATCCAGGGCGTGGGCGGCTGTGCTCATCACGCAATCCGGCCGGTCCAGCAACTGCTGGGCGCAGGCATCGATCAGGGCGGGGTCGATCAGGGGCTCGTCGCCCTGCACATTGACCACGCGGTCGTCGCCATCCAGGCCCAGAAGGGCGCAGGCTTCGGCCAGGCGGTCGCTGCCGGTGGGGTGGTCGGCGCGGGTGAGCACGCAGCGCACGCCATGGGCCTCGCAGGCGGCCTGGATGCGCGCGTCATCGGCGGCCACGACGACGGCCGTTGCGCTGCTCAAGGCTGCGCGTTGCGCCACGCGCACGACCATGGGCAAGCCGCAGATGTCGGCCAGGGGCTTGTCAGGCAGGCGCGATGACGCCAGCCGCGCCGGGATCAGCACGGTGAAGCTCATGCTCAGGTCTCTGTGTGGGCAGCGGTGCTCGTTGGCGGCGCAGGTGCCGCACTGGTGGGCAAGGGCATGTCCTGCTCGTCCAGGGGCAGGGCTTCGTTTTCCAGCATCACGGGGATGCCGTCACGGATCGGGAAGCCAAGGCGGTCGGCTCGGCAGATCAGCATCTGGCCTTGGGGCAGGCGGTGCAACTGGCTCTTGCAGACGGGGCAGACCAGCAGTTCGATGAGGCGGGTGTCCATGGTGTCAGGGCTGAGGTGAGGGCGGTGGGGGCAAGCGCGCGTCCAGCGCCGTCCAGAAGTCGGGCTCGGGCTGGAAGTGTAGTGCGGCCACCCAGACGGTGGTCCCCGGGCGCTGTTGCAACACCTGAGCCAGGTCGATCTTGACCGCGTCCTTTTCCGTGACGACGACGTGCGTGGCCTCCAGCGGCCAGGGCAAGGTGGACCAGTCGGCGTGGTCGGGCAGGGGGATGCCCAGGACCGGCCAGCCTTGCTGGCGCAAGGCAGAAAAAAAGCGCTCGGGCTGGGCGATGCCCGCCAAGGCGATCAAGGGCCGGTCTCGTGGTGGCTGTGCGGGCTGCGTACCAAGCGGGCTGCGCGCGCAGGCAGCCGATGCTGCTTGCCATGCGCCCATGGTCTGCAGAGGTGCCAGCCCGCGCCGGGCCAGGTGACCCGGCAGCGGCGTGGACGGGCGATCGGCGTTGTAGAGCAGCAGTGGCGGGCGGCCATCGGTGCTGGCCGAGGCAGTGTTGATGGGCTCACGCAAAGGTCCGGCAGGCAGCAGCCAGCCATTGCCTTGCCCTCGCTCGTCAAAGACGACGATTTCCACGTCGCGCCGCAACTTCAGGTGTTGCAGGCCGTCGTCACACACGAGGATGTCGATCTCAGGGTGAGCAGCCAGCAGGGCGTGGCCGGCCAGGGCGCGGTCACGGTGAACCATCACCGGTGCGTGGCTGCGGCGCCAGATCAGCATGGGCTCATCACCGGTCTGCTGTGTGGTCAAGCCTGGTTCGCTCTGGGCATCCAGCAGCACGGGCTCCTTGCCCGAAGCCTGTGCGCCGTAGCCCCGGCTCAGCACACCCGGCTGCCAACCCCGAGCCTGAAGGTGATGCAGCAGTGCCAGTGTGGTGGGTGTTTTGCCGGCGCCGCCAGCGATGCGGTTGCCCACCACCACCACGGGCACCGGCAAACCTTCACGCTTCAGCCAGCCACGCAGATAGGCAAGGCGGCGCCAGCGCACCAGCAGCCACATCAGCAAACCCAGTGGCGACAGCAAGCAGGGCAGCGGGCCGCGCCCTTGCCAGGCCTGGGTGAGGGTCAGCTCCAGGCGGGCCTTGTTCACTGAGCGGGGGCAGGTGCATCGGTGCCGGGTGCGGCGGCGGGCGCTCCGGCCTCGCCGGCAGCGTCTGCGCCAGGGGCCTGCGTGGCAAAGGTCAGCTGGCCCAGGCCCACACGCCGGGCAGCGTCCATCACGTTGATCACGCTCTGGTGGGTGGCCGAGGCGTCGGCGGTGACCACCACCACGGTGTCGCGTGCGCCACCGCTGGCCTGGTTGAGCGCCACGGCAATGGCCTCCACGCTGCGGCCATCCAGCACCTGGCGGTTGACCATGTAGCGGCCGTCTGCCGTCACCAGCACGACGACTTCCCGGGTGTGCGGCTTGGCCACCTGCGCCTTGGCCGACGGCAGGTTGATCTTGAGCTCGGTCAACTTGGCATAGGTGGTGGTCAGCATGAGGAAGATGAGCACCACCAGCAAGACGTCGATGAAGGGGATCAGGTTGATCTCCGGCTCCTCGGGCATCTGCCGACGTTTGAAGTTCATGGCCATGCGGATGTGCCTTGAGCGGGTCAGCGGCGGGGGGCGCCCAGGCGCAGCAGGTGCGGCACCATGCGCTCGGCGGCCTGCTCCATGCGCAGGGCGTAGCCGTCGATGCGGCCACGGAAGTGCCGATAGCACATCAGTGACGGGATGGCGACGATCAGGCCGAACGCCGTGTTGTACAGCGCAACCGAGATGCCATGGGCCAGCTCCATGGGGTTGCCGCCGGCAGAGCCTGAAGCGCCCGAGGCGCCAAAGATCTCGATCATGCCGATCACGGTGCCCAGCAGCCCCAGCAGGGGCGCGGCGCTGGCGATGGTGCCCAGCGCATTGAGGTTGCGCTCCAGGCCATGCACGGCCTCCTTGCCGGCCGATTCGAACGCACTGCGGAGGTTGTTTTCACTGATCCGGGGCTCGGCGATCGCGGCACGGATGCCTTGAGCCAGGAGCAGGCCCAGTGCCGAGTTCTCGGCGAGTTTGTTGACGGTATCGGCCGGTGGCAGCGCGGTGCGGGTGACCGAGATCACCTCGTCGACCAGTCGGGCAGGGGCCACGCGAGGCTCACGCAGGCTCAGGAACCGTTCGATGATCAGGGCCAGGGCAACCACCGAGCAGAGCAGCAAAGGCACGATGGGCCAGCCTGCGGCTTGTAAGATCGAAAACAATGCAACGCTCCGGATGAGCCACAAGCCGCGGGGTGCGTCTTGCAAGCAGTGAAATACTGCGCCAGATTATGGCGGCATCCGAGGCCCTTCTCACGCCGCTGCCACCCTGGCGCCACACTGTTGTTGGCGCCCTGCTCACCCGCCTTGCGCAGGCCGAAGCCGTGCGTCCTGCTCCCCCAGATCATCCACCGAAGCTGTGGATAACTTTGTGGGCAAGGTGGCTGAGATCGCTCAAAGAGCCCGATTCATGCGGCACTCCCTTGGTTTGCCTCATTTTTAAGCAAGCGATTTCTCTTATGAATCAATCAGTTAGCACAGTGTTGCCTGGGCATGACAACCCGGCCGTGTCGCATGGCCCATACCCCGTGGGGTGTGGACTTGTCTCCCGTGGGGTGGCCGCATGAACCCGGGGCACGGCAGCCCGATGGCGCGCGTGTGGGGTGTGGCCGCGTTGGTCCAGGCCGTGGGTGACAACCTGCAGACGCGTTTTGGCAACTGCGTCATTCAAGGCGAGGTCAGCGGCTTCGTGCGGGCTGCCAGCGGCCATGGCTATTTCACGCTCAAAGACGAACACGGCAACGCCAGCTTGCGCTGTGCCATGTTCCGCCGCGCCTTGTCTCAAGTGGACTTCGCGCCGGGCGAGGGCCAACTGGTGCAGGCCCGTGGTGTGTTGGGCGTCTACGAAGCCCGTGGCGAGTTGCAGCTCATCGTCGAGGGCCTGAGCCGGGCTGGCGAAGGTGCGTTGTTCGAACAGTTCCTGCGGCTGCGCGCCAAGCTTGCTGCCGAAGGCCTGTTTGATGAATCCCGCAAGCGACCGATCAGCGCGCACCCGCGCCGCCTGGGGCTCGTGACCTCGGCGCAGGGTGCGGCCTTGCACGACGTGGTCACGGCCTTGCGCCGGCGAGCGCCACACGTGGAGGTGGTGCTGGCGCCGGCCTCCGTTCAGGGTGCCGAAGCACCGCCACAGCTGGTGGATGCGCTGGCCGCACTGCAAAGGCTGCACCGAGCAGGCACAAGGCTGGATGCGATCCTGCTGTGCCGGGGTGGTGGCTCGCTGGAGGACCTGTGGGCGTTCAATGACGAGCGCGTGGTGCGTGCCGTGGTGGGCTGCGCGGTGCCCGTGATCTGTGGCGTGGGACACGAAACCGACGTCACCCTGGCCGACCTGGCAGCCGACCTGCGGGCGCCCACGCCCACGGCGGCTGCCGAGCTGGCGGCCACGGCCTGGGGCGACTTGCAGGATGAGCTTGCACAGCTGCAACGCCGGCTGGGGCAGGGTGCCCAGCAGCACCTGTGGCGTCACGCTCAGCGCGTGGACCGCGCGGCCATGAAGCTGGCCAGGCCTGCGCAGGCCTTGTCGCGGCAACGCCAGACCCTGGGCCTGGCCGCCCACCGATTGCAGGCCGCAGCCGGCAACCTGCTCCGCTGGCCTTTGCGCGACCTGGCCGCCCATGAGCAGGCGCTGGGCCGCGCCCTTTCCGTCAGCCTGTCTCGCGAGCGCGACACCTTGTCACAACACGCCCAGCACCTGCGCTTGCTGGATCCGGCCAGGGTGCTGCAGCGTGGCTATGCCTGGCTGCAGTCCGAACAGGGCCAGGCCATCACGCACGCGGCACAGGCGCAGCCAGGGCAGAACGTCAAGGCCATGCTGCAAGACGGGCAACTGGCCCTGACGGTGCACGGACAGCAGCCTGCTGCTGAAGCAGCGTCGGCCGCAGCCAAACCGAGGCGTGCGCCGCGCAAGGCCGTGCCCAATGGCGGGCGCGCGCCCAAGCCCGGCGCAGGTTCTGCTTGAAAGCCCCCAGTCCAAACCCGTGCAGGCCACTGGGCCCATTCGGCTTGCCTACAATCGGCCGTCACTTTCCAACACCGTCAGGAACAAGCACCATGGCACACACCCTTCCCCCCTTGCCCTACGCTCAGGACGCACTGGCGCCGCACATCTCGAAGGAAACCTTCGAATACCACTACGGCAAGCACCACCAGGCTTACGTCACCAACCTGAACAACCTGATCCCCGGCACCGAATTCGAAGCCCTG
>CANBQJ010000245.1 GCA_947371645.1 Burkholderiales bacterium
TGCTGGGATCGGCCGGTTAAGCTGCTGCAAAAATCAGGGAGCACCAGATGAGTGTGATCAAGACCATCGGCAACCGCTTTGCCAACCGCATCGACCGTCGCCACGACAACGCCAACCAGCAAGACATCCAGGGCCGAGAAGGCAATGACCTGATCTTCAGCGCCAACCTGGACGACACGCTCGATGGTGGCGCCGGCATCGACATCATGGTGGGCGGCAAGGGCAATGACCTCTACATCCTGGACAACCCGTTTGACACCGTGATCGAGGCCGCCAACGGGGGCATCGACACGCTGAACGTCACGTTTTCAGTGGACCTGAGTGCCCGCCACAACCGCTTCCTGAACATCGAGAACCTGGTCGCCAACAGCAGCGTGCCAGTGGGCACGGGCATCACGCTGGGCGGCAACGAGGTCAACAACCAGCTCACCGGCCATGCCGGCGCCGACACGCTCAAAGGCTACGGCGGCGACGACACGCTGCAAGGCTTGGCAGGCAACGACCTGCTGGATGGCGGCATCGGCAACGACACCTACCACTTCAATGGAGACTTCGGCCAGGACACCGTCGTGGCCGGCCCGGGCGCTGACCTGGACGTGTTCCAGGACGTTGACCACGGCCAACTGTGGTTCACCGTCACACCGGGCGGCGACCTGTCTGTGCGCGTGCTCGGCAGCGACCACAGCGTCACGGTGCAGGGCTGGCAGCAAGGCGATGACGCGATCGAAGCGCAGGCCACAGGCGGCAGCCTGCGCCTGGGCAGCACGCAGCTGGCCACGTTGGCCGATTTCATGGCGCCTCTGGGCCAGCCGACGGCGGTGGCCGCAACCGACCAGCAAGTGATCGACAGCGTGTGGCGGGGTCAATCCGACCTGACCCTGGTGGGCACCGATGGCAACGACTGGGTGCGCAGCCTGGGCGGCAACGACACGCTGAATGGTGACTGGGGCGATGACACCCTAGAAGGTGGCGCGGGCAACGACCTGCTGGACGGCGACGTCGGCAACGACCTCGTGATCGGCGGCCTGGGCAACGACACCTTGATCGGCTCTCAGCTGGGCACCGACACCCTGATCGGCGGGGCCGGCGATGACCTCTATGAGATCGGGCAGGGCCTGGCCAGCACCACCATCATCGAAGACACGGGCAGCGATGGCAGCGTCAACAGCCTCAAGCTGCCCGATGGTGAGTCCTGGGGCAAGGTCTGGTTCACCCACGCCGATGGCAGCAATGACCTGGTGATCAGCTGTTCATCGTCGATCCAGAACATCGTCGTGCGCGACTGGTACGTCGATGGCGTGGATCCGGTGTCGCGCATCGCGCTGACGGCCACCGATGGCACGACGTACACCATTGGGCGCGCGCAAGTCGAGTCCCTGGTGCAGCTGATGGCGCCCTACCCACTGGGCGTCAGACAAGGCAACAACGCCGTGCCGGTGGCGATCTCCAGGCAGTTCGCCAACCAGCTGCGCTCGATCTGGACAGGTGAGCCCATCCCGCCGGACCCGCTGCCCGACCCCAACACGACACCGGGCCTGACCCTGATCGGCACAGACGATGACGACGAGCCCATCAATGGTGGCGACGGGCCTGACCTGCTCATGGGGCTGGGCGGCTTTGACCTCCTCGGCGGAGGCAAAGGCAACGACACCTTGATTGGCGGCGAAGGCCCGGACTACCTGGGGGGCGGCCCAGGCTCCGACACGTACATCTTTGCGGGCGACTTTGGCCAGGACTCGGTGAATGAATACCCAGAAGGCACCAGCGTCATCGACACCCTGGTCTTCAGCAACTTGCAGTACGACCAACTGAAGTTCACCACCACGGGCCCATACAAGCGCATCTTGCAGATCGCCTCCACCCAGAATCCGAACGACGTGGTCAACTTCAGCCAAGGGGTGACGGCGTCCATGCAGGTTCAGGCCCTGAACGGCGACCAGACGCTCACCTTGTCCAACAGCGGCGTGCAAAGCCTGCTGGCGGCCGCAGCCAGCTTTGGCGTCGGCTCGGCGCAGTACACGCTGGTGCTGCAACAGGCCTGGGGCATCGCCCCGAACTCACCCCCGGCTGTGGCCTTGGCCTGACCTGCATTGCCCACCTGAGAATGAAACAACCCATGAAAATCAAATTGATGGCGCTGGGAGGCGCTTGCGTCTTGCTGGCTGGCTGCTCCGTGTTGCAAACCAGGACGCAACAGATTCAGATCGCCTGTGCGGAGCCGGATGCCGTGCTCGACGTCAACGGCGTCAAGTACCGTGGCCATGCCGAGTTCGATGCCCAGCGCAACAAGGACCTGGAGCTCACCTGCTCCAAAACAGGCTTCCACACGTCCACACGTCGGGTGCGCGCCAGCCTCAGCGGCACAGGCAAGGTCGATGCCGTGGGCGGCTTTCTTTTCCTGGTACCCGCCATCGGGCTGATCACGCCAGGTGCCTGGAACCTGGACGAAGCCACCGTCACCTTGTCGATGGTGAAGGTGCTGCCAGGCGACGTGATCGCGGAGCCGCAAGCGCCCGCGTCCGCCGCCGAGAGCGACAAGAAGTAAGCCTCCGGCAGCGCGGTGGGGCGCTCAGCTGGTCTTCGCCACCCAGCTTAAAGGCGCGTTGCGCATGAACCAGCCCACCAGCGTCCAGGGCCAGGCGGGCACGCAGGCCTTGGCCGGCTCGCGCTCGATGGCCGCCACCAGGGCACGGCAACCCGAGGCCGTGTCCACCATCAGCGGCGTCTTCTGCGCCTTGCTGCTCAGCTCGGTTTCGATGTAGCCCGGGTAGATCGTCGTGACCTTGATCGGTGTGCGCATCAGGTCGGCGCGGATGCCTTCACACAGGTGCGCCAGGGCCGCCTTGGTCGCCGCGTAGGTGGTGAGGTTGCGCGGCAGGCCCCGCATGGCGCTCATCGAGGCGATGCCCACCAGGTGGCCGCTGTTTTGGGCGCGGAAGATCTCCACCGCCGCCTCGCACTGCGCCAGGGCGGCAATGAAGTTGGTCTGCGCCGTCTGCAGGTTGGCATCGAAGCGCCCCTTGCCGATGGGCTGGCCTTTGCCCAGGCCCGCGTTGACGATGACCCGGTCGATGCGGCCCATGTCCTGCGCGAAAGCGCGAAAGACTTCGAACACCTGGGCGTGGTCGTTCACATCCAGCGCACGCACGAACACCTTGACGCCAGGGTGCTGGGCCTCCAGTTCGGCCTTGAGCGCCAGCAGGCGGTCGGTGCGGCGGGCGCACAGCGCCAGGTGCCGGCCCTTGGCCGCGAACTCGCGGGCCATGCCTTCGCCCAGGCCAGAGCTGGCACCGGTGATGAGGATGTGTTGTCGAATCGGCATGGTGAACGGCATTCAGGGTGAATCAGGGCGACATGAACTCGCGCGCCGCCGCCAGCGTGCGGGCCGGGTCTTCTTCTTGCGGCACATGGCCCAGGTCATCGAACATCACCACCTGCGACCCGGCGATGTCCTGCGCAAAGCGCTGCGCATTGGCGGGCGGGATCAGGTGGTCCTGCCCGCCCCACAGCACCAGGGTGGGCTGCGTGACCTTGCTGACCTGGTCGGCAAAGTGGCCGATGGGCGACTGCACGAAGCGCTGGATCAGCGAGGCGCGGTTGCCCTCACGCAGCGTCAGCTCGTAGTAGCGGTCGATCAGCTCGTTCGTCACGCGCTCGGGGTGGCCGTAGACGCTCTTGACGCTGTCCTCGATGGTCTTGCGCGGCAGCAATCGCGTGGTCAGCGGCTGCAAAGCGGGGATGCGCGCCAGCTTGAAGCCGATGGGCATGCCTGCGGGCTCGAAGGGGTAGCCGCCGGCATCCACCAGCACCAGGCGCTCGACGCGCTCGGGGTGGTGCAAGGCCAGCAGCCAGGCGATCTCGCCCCCCAATGAGTTGCCGGCCACCACGGCGTGGTCCACGCCCAGTTGCGCCAGCACGTGGTCCACGAAGGCCACATAGCTCAGCAGGCTGTAGTCGCCACTGGGGTTGGGGCCGGTCAGGCCGAAGCCGGGCATGTCCATGCGCACCACGCGGCGCGTGCCCTTGAGCGCATCGGCCCAGGCGTTCCAGGTGTGCAGGCTGGCCGAGGTGCCGTGCAGCAGCACGATGGGGTGCGGGTCGTCGTGCGGGCCTTCATCGCGCAGGTGCACCTGCATGCCATCGATCTCGATGAACTGCGAAGGCGCAGGCGCCCAGCGGGCCTTGAGCTCGTCGACCGGCCGGTCCGGCGCCCACACGCTGGCCGCGCCGGCCAACAGCAACACCAAGACGGCCACCAGGGCCCAGGCGCCCACGCGCCCAATCGTCCACTTCATACCCGACTCCATTGCTTCAGATGTGTGCACCCGCCCCGCAATCGCCGAGCGGAATCTGCAAGCATACGTCGCGACAGGCCACGCACCGTTTCAGCGCGTGTCAGCGGTAAGTCAGCATCGGGGGCTGCGCGCCCTCCACATGGGCATGCTCGTTCACCGAGATCAGGTGCAGGCCATCGCGGCCCGCCTGGACCTTGGTGATGCCGGCATTGGCCAGCGTCCAGTTGATGGTGAAGGCCTGCGCGTCGTTGAGGCCCAGCAGGTGGGCGCAGATCACGCTGATGGTGCCGCCACTGGTGAAGACCAGCGTCGTGCCCTTGGGCGGTGTCTGCCGCACCAGGTCTTCAAGTGCGGCCACGCAGCGCAGCTTGAACACCGACCAGGGCTCCTTGTACTCGTCGTCGTGGTTGCCGCCCACCCAGCGGCTCACCGCATCCTGGAAGAACTTCTGGAAGGCGCGGCGCGGGTCGGCGGTGGCGGCCATGTCCAGCATCATCTGGGCCTTGTCGGCATAGCGCGGCTGGGCCACCTCGATGACGTTCTCGTGGTCGAACTCGTTGACGCCGGCATGGGTCACGGTCTGGGGCAGGGTCAGCTCAGGGACATCGGCCCAGGCGGCCAGGGCGCCCTGGGCCGTTTCCACATGGCGCTGCATGCTGCCGCAGACCACGTGGTCGGGCCTGACGCCGCGCGCACGCAGGGCCTGGCCCAGCACCTGCGCTTGGGCATGGCCGGTGGGTGAGAGCTGGTCGTAATTGGCCGCGCCAAATGAGGCCTGGCCGTGTCTCAGCAAATAGATGGCACCCATGAGCGTTCAGCCTCCAGCGCGCCGGATGATGCCCCGGCAACGCCAATCCAGGTAGTTGACCAGCACCCAAAAACGCTTGAACGCCGGGTTGCGTGTCTGGCCGTGGTGGTAGCGAAAGTAGATCTGCTGCGCGATGACGGCCAGGCGGAAGAGGCCATAGGCCTCGTAGAAGGGCCAGTCGCGGCGCACGTCCAGTTGGATGCCCGTCTGGCTCAGGTAGTAAGCCACCACCTCTTCGCGGCGCAGCATGCCGCGCAGGTGCGTGGGCTGGCGGCGCGTGGCCTTCATCAGCGCGTTGTCGTCGTCGTGGATCCAGTAGGCCAAGGCGTTGCCCAGGTCCATGAGCGGGTCACCCAGGGTGGCCATCTCCCAGTCCAGCACACCGATGACGCGGGTGAGCTCAGCTTCATCCAGCACCACG
>CANBQJ010000246.1 GCA_947371645.1 Burkholderiales bacterium
CCCCGCGAGATGGGACAATCCACCCGCTTGTTTCACCTGCGCGAATGCGCCTGCCACGCCCTCATGTACGCCTTGTTTGACGACGCCGGGAAGTTCCTCGCCGGCCGTGTGATGTCCGAAGCCGACAGCTCGATGCAAATCGAGCTCGACTCGGGCAAGCGCGTGAAGGTGAAAGCCGCCAACGTGCTGATCAAATTCGCCAAGCCTTCGCCGGCCGAGGTATTGGCCCAAGGCGCGGCCCAGGCGGGCGACATCGACGTCGACCTGGTCTGGGAAGTGGCCCCCGAAGAAGAGTTCGGCTTTGATGAGCTGGCCCGTGAATACTTCAGTGCCGACGCCGGTGCCGTGCAGCAAGCCGCCATGCTCATGCGCCTGTTCGAGGCCCCGCACTACTTCCACCGCCGGGGCAAGGGCCGTTTCCGCAAGGCGCCCGAAGACATCCTCAAGCAGGCCCTGGTCGCCATCGAGCGCAAGAAGCAGCAGGCCCTGCAGATCGCCGAATGGGCCCAGAGCCTGGTCGACGGCCAGTGCCCGCCCGCGATCAAGGACGAGCTCTACAAGATCCTCTTCAAGCCCGACAAGAACGGCCCGGCCTACAAGGCCGTGGTCGAGGCCGCCAAGACCACCCAGCGCGCGCCGCTGGACCTGCTGAAAGACGCCGGCGCCATCGACAGCCCCTACCTCTTCCACTACAAGCGCTTCCTCTTCGAGCACTTCCCCAAGGGCACGGGCTTCCCGCCCCTGCAGGCGCCCCCCATCACCGATGAGCTGCCGCTGGCCGCAGTGCGCGCCTTCTCCATCGACGACTCCATGACCACGGAGATCGACGATGCCCTGTCGGTGCAGGGCCTGGGCACGGGCACCGTCACCTACGGCATCCACATCGCCGCGCCCAGCCTGGCCATTGCCCCGGGCTCGCCGGTGGATGTGCATGGCCGCGGCCGCATGTCCACCGTCTACATGCCCGGCCACAAGATCACCATGCTGCCCGACGAGGTGGTGCAGACCTACACGCTGATCGAAGGGCGTGACTGCCCCGCCGTGTCGCTGTACGTGAGCTTTGACGAGGCCACGCTGGAGCGCAAGGGCAGCGAAACCAGGCTGGAGCGCGTGCCCATCGCCGCCAACCTGCGGCACGACAAGCTCGAGGGCGTCATCACCGACGCCACCCTGAGCGGCGAGGCCGCAGCCGACTACGCCTTCGCGCCCGAACTGGCCTTTGCCTTCCGCATCGCCCGCCACCTCAAGGCGCAGCGCGAAGTGGCGCGCGGCAAGCCCGAGACCTTCAACCGCCCGGACTACAGCTTCAAGCTGATCGGCCCCAATGGCGAGAACACCATGAGCGACGGCATCGAGCCGCAGGGCTCTGAACAGGTGGTGATCGGCACGCGGCAACGCGGCTCCGCGCTGGACCTCATCGTGGCCGAAGCCATGATCCTGGCCAACAGCACCTGGGGTGGCTGGCTGGCCGAACTGGGCGTGCCCGGCATCTACCGCAGCCAGGCCAGCCTGGCGCCCGGCATCAAGGTGCGCATGGGCACCAAGCCCGCACCGCACGCCGGCATGGGCGTGGCGCAGTACACCTGGGCCACCTCGCCGCTGCGCCGCTACGTCGACCTGGTCAACCAGTGGCAGATCGTGGCCTGCGCCAAGCACGGCCGCACCGCCGCGCTGGTCGCACCCTTCAAGCCCAAGGATGCCGAGCTCTTTGCCGTCATCTCCAACTTCGACAACGCCTACAGCGCCTACAACGGCTTCCAGTCCAGCATGGAACGCTACTGGACGCTCAAATACCTGGGCCAGCAAGGCATCACCGAGCTCAACGCCGCCGTGATGGTCAACGGCCTGGTGCGCGCCGACGACCTGCCCCTGGTCTTCAAGGCCATTGGTGCCGACAACCTGCCCCGCCACGCCAAGGTGCGCGTGCGCATCACCGGGGTCGACCTGCTGACCCTGGACGCCCACGCCAGCGTCATCGCCCGCCTGGACGATGCGCCGTCCGGCGAAGACAAGGAAGAAGCCGGCGACGAGGACGAGGCCCTGGACAACGCCGGCCCGCTGACGATTGCCATCGACCTCAACGACGCCGAAGCCCCTGCAGAAGGGACACCGGCCGCCCCCGCGGCCTGAGCCAGGCGCTCAAGACCCCTGCCCCAGCAAGCCCAGCCATGCCCGCCAAACTGATCCTGTGGTTGAAACAGCGGACGCTGCTGCAGATCTGCATTGGCGTGTCGGTGCTGCTGCACGGTGGCCTGCTGAGCTTCCGCCTGGTCGACCCGGAGGGCTTCGACCGGGTCTTCAAGGACACGCCTCTGGACGTCATCCTGGTCAATGGCGGCAGCGAGCAGCGCCCCGACAAGGCCCAGGCCCTGGCGCAGCTCAACCTGGCCGGCGGCGGCGAGACCACGGGCCGCGCCACCTCGCCGCTGCCCCCCTCGCCCACCGAAGAAACCGGCGACTCGCTGGAGCAGACCACCCGCATGATCGAGCAGATGCAGCAAGAACAGCAGCAGCTGCTCACCCAGATGCGCGAAGAACTGGCCGCCCTGCCCCCGCCCCAACCACGCAGCAAGACCGACCGCAGCCAGCAGCGCGCCGAAGATGAGCGCCGCCGCCAGCTCACGCGCTTGCTGGCCGAAATCGAAAAGCGCATCCGCGAAGAAAACCAGCGCCCCAAGAAGCGCTACATCAGCCCGGCCACCATGAAGGCCGTGGACGCGCTGTACTACAGCCAGTTCCGCGGCCTCATCGAGCGCGCCGGCACCGACCACTTCCCCACCGACAGCAAGGGCCACAAGCTCTATGGCGACCTCGTCATGGAAGTCTGGCTGGACCGCAACGGCAAGGTGGTGGACGCCATCGTCACCCGCCCGTCCAAGAACAAGGCCCTGGACAAGCGCGCACGCGCCATCGTGCTCGCCGCCGGCCCCTTCGGCGCCGTGCCGCCGGACGTGATCTCCGGCAAAGACCTGCTGCTGATCTCGTCGCGCTTCAAGTTCACCCGCGACATGGGCCTGCAGGCCACCACGCAGTCCGGCGCGGGCTCGGTGACCCTGCCGGGCAACGACCAGGGCGCGCCCGGGGCGGCCCCTGGTGCCGCGCCACCTTCACCTTGAAGCCGGCCCCACGCCTGCACACGCCCATCCTGCACCGCTCGCACCGCTGTACCACCCGCCCCCCACATGTCCACCGCCCCAGCCCAAGCCACCAGCCCCGACCGCTATGCCGTGGTGGGCAACCCCGTGGCCCACAGCCGCTCGCCGGCCATCCATGCGGCCTTTGCCGCGCAGACCGGCCAGGCGGTTCACTACGACCGCCTGCTGTGCCCCATGGACGGCTTTGCCCCGCAGGTGAACGCCTTCGCGCAAGCAGGCGCCAAGGGCTGCAACGTCACGGTGCCTTTCAAGTTCGACGCCTTTTCCCTGGCCGGCCAGCACAGCGCCCGCGCCGAACTGGCCCAGGCCGCCAACACCCTGCGCTTTGACGGCGCCGACCCGGCTGGCTGGCTGGCCGACAACACCGATGGCATCGGCCTGGTGCGCGACATCACCGTCAACGCGGGCGTGCCCCTGCAGGGCCAGCGTGTGCTGCTGCTGGGTGCAGGTGGCGCCAGCGCTGGCGTGCTGGGCCCGCTGATCGAAGCCGGCCCCGCCGAGGTGGTCATGGCCAACCGCACCGTGGCCAAGGCCCAGGCCATCGTCGACCGCCACCAGGCCTGGGCGGCCCGGCACGGCGTGACCCTGCGCGCCAGCAGCCTGGACGCGCCCGGCGAGGCCTTCGATGTGTTCATCAACGGCACCGCCGCCAGCCTGGGTGGCCAGGGCGTGCCCGTGAGCGCCGCCGTGCTGCGCCCCGGCACCCTGGCCATGGACATGATGTACGGCGCGGCCGCCCGGCCCTTCCTGGACTGGGCCCGGGCGCATGGCGCCGTGGGCCGCGACGGCCTGGGCATGCTGGTGGAACAGGCTGCAGCCGCCTTCGCCCTGTGGCGCGGCGTGCAACCCGACACCGGCCCCGTGCTGGCCCGCCTGCGCCAGGAAGTCGACGCCGCATGAGCAGCTCCTCATCGGCTGGCCAGCTTGGCCGCCTGCTGGGCCTCATCGTGCTCAGCGGCCTGTGCCTGCAGCTCTACTTTGCGGCGCGCATCGCGCTGATGCGCGTGGTGGCACCTGAATCGACCACCTTCCAGCGCAGCGAGATGGCCCGCGTGCTGCAGGCACAAGGCCGCATCCTGTGGTCTCAGCGTTCGGTGGCCGGCGACCAGATCTCCGACCAGCTGCGCCGCGCCGTCATTGCTTCTGAAGACGCCAACTTCGTGGACCACTGCGGCGTCGAATGGGATGCCCTGCAATCGGCCTGGGCGAAGAACAACCGCGCCAAGGCCCGTGCAGAAAAAGCGCAGCAGGCCTTGCTGGCCCGCCATGAACGGGTCGTGGCCCGCGCCCAGGCCCGGGGCCGCACACCGCCCCCGGCACCAGCCCTCAGCCCGCCCGAGGCCAAGGTCATCGGCGGCTCCACCATCACCCAGCAGCTGGCCAAGAACCTCTTCTTGAGCAGCGAGCGCAACCTGCTGCGCAAGGGCCAGGAGTTCCTCATCACCTTCATGCTCGAAGGCCTGCTGGGCAAGGAGCGCATCCTCACCGTCTACCTCAACAACGTGGAATGGGGTGAAGGCGTCTTCGGTGCGCAGGCCGCATCGCGGCACTACTTCGCGGTGGACGCCAACCGACTGAGCGCCTACCAGGCCGCGCGCCTGGCCGTGATGCTGCCCGCACCCAAGCGCTTCGAGCAGCGGCCCAACTCGCCGTATGTCCTGGGCCGCTCGGCCACGATCGTGGCCCGCATGGGCGGCGTCGAGATCCCCTGAGCCGAGCCCCACAGCCGTTCCCTGCAGCCACCATGGACAGCCTGAGCCTCATCCTCGACGACATGCACTTCGAAGGGGTGCGCTTCGCCTACTCCATCAACCAGTCGCCCTGGGCCTGGCAGCTGGCGACACCTGGCGTGGCCTGCACCCACCAGGTGGTCCAGGGCGAAGCCTGGCTGGTGCGCGAAGAGGAAGCGCCGCTGCACCTGGTCGCCGGCGACCTGGTGGTGCTGCCTGCCGGCACCGCGCACCGCATCCAGGACCACCCCAGGACGCTCGCCCGGCCCCGGGACATGCTGCCGCTGATGGGCGACAACGCGCAGGTCACACCAGGGTCCACCAGCGGCATGGCCGATGCCTGCCAGCTGATCAGCACCCATGCGCGCTTTGACGTCAACATGGCCGCGCCCATGATCCGCGCCCTGCCGCCCCTGTTGCATGTGCGCGGCCACGGGGCCTCGCCACCGCCGTGGCTGGACGTGGGCATGCAGTTCCTGGCCATCCAGGTGGCCATGCCCAGCCCCGGCCAGCAGGCCATCCTCAACCGCATCGGCGACATCCTGTTCATGCAGGTGATCCGGGACCACGTGGCCTCGGTCCCTGAGGGCTCGGGCAACTGGCTGGCGGCCCTGAAAGACAAGGC
>CANBQJ010000247.1 GCA_947371645.1 Burkholderiales bacterium
ACAACGCCATGCTGATCGTGGCGGGTTCGCTGGTGGGCTCATCGGGCGCGATCCTGAGCTACATCATGTGCAAGGCCATGAACCGCTCGTTCTTCAACGTGATCCTGGGTGGCTTCGGTGGTGAGGCCACGGCCGCGGTCGCCGGTGGCGCGCAAGCGCAGCGGCCGGTGAAGAGTGGCTCGGCCGACGACGCCGCCTTCGTGCTGGGCAATGCCGAGACCGTGATCATCGTGCCTGGCTACGGCCTGGCCGTGGCCCGCGCGCAGCACGCCGTGAAAGAACTGGCCGCCAAGCTCACCGAAAAGGGCATCACCGTCAAGTACGCCATCCACCCGGTGGCCGGCCGCATGCCTGGCCACATGAACGTGCTGCTGGCCGAAGCCGAAGTGCCCTACGACCAGGTGCACGAGATGGAAGACATCAACGGCGAGTTCGGCCAGGCCGACGTGGCCATCATCCTGGGCGCCAACGACGTGGTGAACCCTGCGGCCCATGTGAAGGGCAGCGCCATCTACGGCATGCCCATCCTGGAGGCCTACAAGGCCAAGACCGTGATCGTGAACAAGCGCTCCATGGCCAGCGGTTATGCCGGCCTGGACAACGAGCTGTTCTACATGGACAAGACCATGATGGTGTTTGGCGATGCCAAGAAGGTTGTGGAAGACATGGTCAAAGCGGTGGAGTGAGCCACGCGCTTTCACCCCAACAAGCCGGGCCCTGTGCCCGGCTTTTTTGTTGTCCGCTCGCCGGTGACGGGTATGCGGAATAACCCGGTCGGGGTAGGCGCTGGTTCGGGGCATCGGGAGGCACCAAAGCGGTCCAACAGGGGTGATTGGCTGACGCCTGTCGCCAATGCTTACAGGTCGGGCGGGGTGCGAACTCGACAATTTCTTCAGGCATTGCGCCATCAGAAATGCAAAGCGGTCCAGGGGGTTGCCACCTGAGTTCCACCGGAACTCGGTGTGGGTGTGCATGTGCGCGTCCAAAGCGCGTGCATCGACGACTCCCGGATGTTGGCGTCAGGCCTTCGCGGTGTGCGGCCATCGGTCGCCGCCCAGCCACTTCAACCCAGGGAATCGACATGTCCAGTCACGAGACCTTGCTGCCACCAGTGCGGCCACACACCGATGAGGCCGATCTGGCCATCGGCACCCAGACCGAAGCCATGCCGGTCCAACCAGGCAGCGCCGCGGCGCTGACGGCTGTGGCTGCCGCCGCAGCGCTGTCTGCCTGCGGCGGGGGAGACGGCGGCAGTGCCGCCAGCACCACGCCCGCAGGCACCGCGCCACAAGAGGGCACCAGGTCGCAGGCGGCCGCCTATTCCCCCAAGGTGGCGCCCACCTTGCGTGACGCGCACCGCTTTCTGGTGCAGGCCACGTTTGGCCCCAAGCCGGGCGAGCCGGAAACCCTGATGAAGGCCGGTGCGTTCGAAGCCTGGCTGGACGCCCAGTTTGTCGCCGCGCCGAGCTACGCGGCTTACCCCCTCACCAAGCTGAACTTCGAAGACACGACCAAGATCGGTGGCTTGTATGGGGACAAGGCCGTGCCCGGCGGCTACCTGCACCGCGACCATGTGGAATCCGCCTGGTGGCAGATGTCGCTGACCGCGTCCGACCAGCTGCGCCACCGCGTGGCCTTCGCCTTGTCGGAGGTCCTGGTCATCGCCATGACCGGCGGCACGCTGGCGGAGTGGCCCTACATGTGCGCCAGCTACTACGACCTCTTGCTGAACAACGCCTTCGGCAGCTACAAGGACCTGGTGACCCAGGTGGCCGGTCACCCGGCGATGGGCATGTACCTCTCGCACTTGAGCAACAGCCGCCCCAGCGGCAACCGCATCCCGGACCAGAACTTTGCACGCGAGCTGATGCAGCTGTTCACGCTGGGCCTGGTCAACCTCAAGGCCGATGGTTCGCTGCTCACAGACGGCGCCGGCAAGCCCGTCGAGACCTACAAGCCCTATGACGTCGAGGTGCTGTCGCACGTGTTCACCGGCTGGGGCTGGCGCCACACCTTCAGCACCTGGTTTGACCGCTACGGTTTCATCGATTCGCAGACCTCGCCCATGGTGGCCTACCCAGAGGAACACTCCGCGCCCGGTGAGTTCCCGCGCCTGGGCACGGACGGCAAGATCCAGCGCTATGCCGGCACGCCGCTCACAGGCGCCATCACCTTGCTGGGCCAGACCTTCACCCCCTCGGGTGACCCGACGGCGGACCGCACGGCCGCCATCGACATCGTGTTCAAGCACCCGAACCTGGCCCCGTTTGTGGCCAAGGCCATGATCCAGCGCCTGGTGACCAGCAACCCCTCCGCCGCGTACGTGGGCCGGGTGGCCGCAGCCTTCAAGGTCTCGTGGAGCCTGCAGACGCTGGTCCGCACGATCTTGCTGGACAACGAAGCACGCGACACGGCCAACCTGTGCGATGTGCAGACCAGCCCGACCTACGGCAAGCTCAAGGAACCCATCCTGCGCGTGACCCAGTACATGCGCGCCATGAACGTCCGTTCGATCAATGGCAGCTGGGCCTGCGGCTCCATGGAAACGGTGTCGTCCAGCTGGCCCAAGTACTCGCTGGGGCAGGCGCCCCTGGAGTCGCCCACGGTTTTCAACTTCTTCAGGCCTGGCTATGTCTCGCCGGGGGGCGAAATGGCCAAAAAGAACCTGGTCACGCCGGAGATGCAGATCTCCAGCGAAACCGAAGTGGCCGTGTATGTGCGCTTCATGATGACCGCCTCCCGCGCGGGCTTCGGCTTCGATCGGGCCAATGATGTCGTCAACAACCCCATTTGCAGCCAGCCCCTGCAGTATTGGTCGAGCATCTACCCGGACTACTCGGAAGAACTGGCGGCACTCATCAAGCCCGGAGATTCGGCGGCCACGCGCATCACCAACTTCACGGCGCTGGTGAACCGCAAGTTGTTTGGCAACGCCATGTCCACCGGCCTGCAAAACCACCTGAAAGCGGTGGCGACCAGCATGCAGGTGGGCAGCTGGGGTGGCACGGTGAAGGACTTCGAGGGGCGTGCCAACCGCGGCCTCAATCACCTGCTGACCCTGTGTGTGATCAGCCCCGAGTTCGTGGTTCAACGCTGAGGAGAATGGACATGACCCAACCCATCAACCGCCGTGGTTTCATCCAGCAAGCGGGTGCCTTGGGCGCCTGGACGGCAGCAGGCGGCCCGCTGGTGTTCAACCTGGCTCCGGGCACGGCCCATGCGGCCGACACCTTGAGCGGCTACCGTGCTCTGGTCTGCGTCTTCCTGGCCGGCGGCAACGACGCCTTCAACACCGTGGTGCGGGCCGACTCGATACCGGGCTTGAGCCGCTACAAGGATGCGCGCCAAACCATCCGTTGGACCGATGCCGACCTGGCCGACACCAGCCTCAAGCTCAACATCGGCGCCACCAACAACTTCACCGGAACGCCCGGCCTGGACTTGCGGCTGAACAAGCACCTGGCCAGAATGCGGGCGCGTTTCAACGCCACGGGCGGCGGGGTGGCCTTGATCGGCAACATCGGCCCCCTGGTCAAGCCCATGACCAATGCGGCCTATGTGCCAGGCTCGGTGGACGTGCCCCCGAAGCTGTTCTCGCACAACGACCAGCAATCGGTCTGGCAAAGCGGCAAGGCCGAGGGTGCGGTGTCAGGGTGGGGCGGCGAGTTCATCCGTCGCCTGGCGCAGAACAACACCGTCAACGGCGCAGCCTCGACCAAGTTCGCCTCGATCGGCGTGGAGGCCACGGCGGTGTTCTGCAATGGCATCGATGTCAAGGTGACGGGCGAGACCGCCAAGCCGCTGATCAACGTGCTGGGCACGTCGCGGCTGGGTGTCTTGCGTCCGGGCGGTGGTGATGCCAACAGCCAGGCCTGGCCCACCGGCAATGCCGATGGCTTTGATGAAGGCCGGCTGACGCGCGACAGCGTCCTGGGCCCCATCTTTGCGGGCACCGCAGGGGTGTCGCAGAAATCCGTGTTCCTCCTGGGCACCTACAAGCACGCCATCGAACAGGACTACCTCAGCAAGCTGGCGAGCGCCAACGACGCCTGGAAGGCGGCCTCGCAGGCCCTGGGCGACATGGGCGCTGCGGTGGTCCCCGACGCACCGGCCAACAACGACCTGGCGGCGCAGCTGCGCACCGTGCTGGCCTTCATCCGTCGGCATGACACCGTGCCCACCGCGATGAACAGCAGCCGGCAGGTGTTCTTTGTTCAGCTTGGTGGTTTCGACACCCACAACGGCCAGACCGCCGGGGGCAAGCACGATGAGCTGCTCCAACAGCTCGACGAGGCGCTGGACTACTTCTACACCCAGCTGCAAGGCGGCGGTCACCTCTCCAGCGTCACCACCTTCACCGCTTCGGAGTTCGGGCGCAAGCTCAACGAAAACGGTGATGGGTCCGACCACGGCTGGGGCGGGCACCACCTGGTGTTCGGTGGCACCGTGAAGGGCGGGGTGTACGGGCAGTTCCCCGACCTGGGCACCTGGGATGGCGCCAAGTACACCGACCCGCAATTGCTGTCTGACGGCACCATGGTGCCCAAGGTCTCAGTGGACGTGTTCGCCAAGCAGCTGGGCGGATGGCTGGGGCTGGATTGGGTTGGCGTCGCCAACAACAAGACGGCCTTGGGACAGATGTTCCCCAATCTGGCCAACCAGGAGGCCTTGACGGCCTTCATCTGAGGCCAGGCTTGGCCTGCGGTGGCAGCACCGCAAGGCCAGACCACCGCGCACCAACCGGGCCGAGAGCCCGGTTTTTTGTGGCCTGAGCGCTCAAGCCAGGCCGCTGCCGGGCACATTTTCAAACCGATTGTTGCTGTTTTATGGCAATAAAAATGCCATCAATTGGCATAAAAAGCACAAAACATGAATTTATGTGTAATCCATTGAAAGCACATAAATTACGATGACATGGTAAATACTGTGCGTTTTGATGGCGCAATGACTGCCTCTGGCGAGCTGATGCGCTGCACCTGACCGCGCGAGTGGCCCAGTGGGCAATGACCATGCGTCTTCTTGCCATGCGAGCAGGCTGGCGGTTGGCGCCACCTTGTTGAGCCCGCCATCGACCGTGCCCATCAGAAACATTAAGTTACAGGTGGCGGCGGCGGCTTCCCAGAATGCACAAGGGCATCACGCCGGACAAGAACAACGTTCAGGGTAGGAATCGACCACAAGCCAGCACGCAGAGGCTGCGGTGGTCGCGGGCACTCGCGGTCTGCGGGCGCGCCTGGCTGTGCCCGCGCAAGGTGGGTGCGAAGCCTTCCCCTGGGCGATGGACTGACGGACGCACGTGCTGCCCGCGACACACCAGGGGGCTCTACACGTGTCGCGCAGTTCATTCCAGAGCCGGATTCAACAATCTGGAGCGATTCATGGCGAATCAAAACTTGCCTGGCACCAATGCCAGCGAGACCATCACGGGCGGTACGGGCAACGACACCTTGGGTGGCTCTCTCGGCGAGGACACCCTCAAGGGCGGTTCTGG
>CANBQJ010000248.1 GCA_947371645.1 Burkholderiales bacterium
CTGCCCCGTCTGCAAGCGGCCTACCGGCGTGGCATCTTCCCGTGGTTCAGTGAAGGCCAGCCGGTGCTGTGGTGGACGACCGACCCGCGCATGGTGCTGCCGGTGGCCGAGTTCAAGTTGTCACGCTCCCTGCGCAAGGCCATCCAGCGTTTTCGACTGACGCCGGGTTGCGAGATCCGCGTCGACAGCGCCTTCAACCAGGTCATGAACGCCTGCGCCCACACGCCCCGGGACGGCCAGCAAGGCACCTGGATCCTGCCCCCTGTCCGACAGGCTTACCAGCAATGGCACCGCGAAGGCCAGGCGGCGCGCGCGCAAGGACAAGCCACGCCCGGCGGCGTGCACAGCATCGAAACCTGGGTCGACGGCGAGCTGGTGGGCGGCCTGTATGGCGTCAACCTGGGCACCATGTTCTACGGCGAGTCCATGTTCGCGCACCGCACCGATGCCTCCAAGATCGCGCTGGCCGCGCTCATCTGCCTGTGCCGCCGCGAAGGCATCCGCCTGATCGATTGCCAGCAGCAAACCCAGCACCTGGCCTCACTGGGGGCCAGGCCCATCCCGCGATCCGAATTCGAGACCCATTTGGACGGGGTGGTTGACCTTTTGGCGCCGCAGGATTGGTCCTATCATGATGAGACTTGGGCCCTCCTCCTGCCACCCGCGTGACGCACCTCAAAGACCTGCCGCTGGCGTCCTTGCAGTTCTACGCCACTGCACCCTACCCCTGCAGCTACCTGGACGACCGGGCCGCGCGATCGCAGGTGGCCACGCCCAGCCACATGATCAACGCCGACGTCTACTCGGGCCTGGTCAGCAATGGTTTTCGGCGCAGCGGCATGTTCACCTACCGCCCGCATTGCGATGGCTGCAAAGCCTGCGTGCCCATGCGCGTCCCCGTGGACACCTATGTGCCCAGCCGCTCCCAAAAGCGCGCCTGGAAGGCCCACAGCCACCTGGAAGCCCGGGTGCTGCGCCTGTGCTTCACACCCGAGCACTACCAGCTCTACTTGCGCTACCAGGCCGGGCGCCACAAAGGTGGCGGCATGGACCACGACTCGGTCGATCAGTACACCCAGTTCCTGCTGCAAAGCCGCGTGAATTCGCGCCTGGTGGAGTTTCGCGAACCGCCCGCACCCGGTCAGGCCCAGGGCGTGCTGCGCATGGTCTCCATCCTGGACATCCTCAACGACGGCCTGTCTGCCGTCTACACCTTCTACGAGCCCGAGCCGCAGGCCAGCTATGGCACCTACAGCGTGATGTGGCAGATCGAGCAGGCCAAAGACCTGGGCTTGCCCCAGCTCTACCTGGGCTACTGGATCGCCGACAGCCAGAAGATGGCCTACAAGGCACTGTTTCGGCCGCACCAGCTTTTGCTGGGCGGCCGCTGGCGAGACCCGCTGCCCACCGAAGGTGGTGCAGCGCCTGCCGCCAGCCCTCAGGGCACCAGCACGATCTGACCGTTGACGCTCACCGACAGCGTGCCTTTGCCCGGCTCCACCGGCAGCGGCGCATCGGCGGCCATCACCGCCTTGGCCCGCATGGCCTGGAGCATGTACGGCCGCTGATCGAACCCGGGCTCGGTGGACGACACGGAGACCTCGCCCAGGGTGAAGCCCTTGGCGCCGAAATCTTGCGCGATCTGCTGGGCGCGCTGACGGAAGCGGGCGATGGCCTGGCTGGTCAGGTCGCTTTCCCGGGCTTCCCGCAGGCCGCGAGACAGGCCATAGCTCACTTGCACGACATTGAGCTGCGTGATGCGGCCGGCCACCTGGGCGATGCGGGCGGTGTCCGTGCCTTCCAGCACCAGCTGCGCCTGCCCCTGCCAACCGTTGACCTTGCCCTGGCTGTTGTAGCGCGGTTGAACCGAATACGAGCCCGTGCGCACGGTCAAACCGGGTGGCTGGACGGCCTTGCGGGCTTCCTGCAAGGCCGAATCCATCAGTTGCTTGAGCCCGGCCTGCACCTCGGCCGCCTGGCTGCCTTCCTTGTCGGCCTGCAGGGTGACGATGAGCAGGTCCTGGGTCAGTTCTTCCGTGGATGCGGCCGACAGGCTCACCACCTGCCGGGGGGCCGAGGGCTGTGACGCCACGTTGCTGGCTTGCGCCATGGACTCGCCGGGCCACATCGCCCCGTGCAAGGTCAGGCCCATGACCACAGGCAAGGCCCGGCGGGACAACAAAGCGGAATAGACAGGCGAACGAACAGTCATGTGCGGAATCCCGAAAATTGGTGGCTGACCTGATTTCAACGCAGCAGCGCTTCACCCTGACGACAACGTCGTGATGAATTGACGCAGCAACGGTGAGAGCCGCAAGATTTGTAACATCTGGTCAGTGCGGCGATTTTGCCGCCCGGAACCTGCGCACAATCCGCGCTTGTTACAAATCCCGAGGAACGGTCATGACCTCTCCCACGCCCAACCAGCGCCCCGATCGGGTGCTCGTCGTTGACGACGATGCCCGCATCCGCGACCTGCTGCGCCGCTACCTCAGCCAGGAGGGCTTCGAAGTCCTGCTGGCAGAAGACGCCAAGGCGCTCAACCGGCTGCTGACGCGCGAGACGGTGGACCTCATCGTCCTCGACCTCATGCTGCCCGGAGAAGATGGCCTGTCCATTTGCCGCCGCCTGCGTGCCGCCAACGACGTCACGCCCATCATCATGCTCACCGCCAAGGTAGAGGATGTGGACCGCATCGTGGGCCTGGAAGTGGGCGCCGACGACTACCTGCCCAAGCCCTTCAACCCCCGCGAGCTGCTGGCCCGCATCCACGCCGTGCTGCGCCGCCGCCCGGCCCAGGAAGCACCCGGCGCCCCGGCCAAGGAAGCACAGACCGTGCAGTTCGGGCCCTTCGAGTTCGACCTGGCCCTGCGCCGCCTGAGCAAGGAAGGCGAGCCCATCTCGCTGACCACGGGTGAGTTTTCGATGCTCAAGGCCCTGGTGCGCCACCCGCGCCAACCCCTGAGCCGCGACAAGCTGGCCCAGCTGGCCCGTGGCCGCGAGTTCGAGCCCTTCGACCGCAGCCTCGATGTGCAGATCTCGCGCCTGCGCAAGATGATCGAGCCCGATCCCGCACAACCCCGCTACATCCAGACCGTCTGGGGCGTGGGCTATGTGTTCGTGCCGGACGGTGGGGCCTGACGCATGCCGAAAAAGCGCTTTGCGCTCAGCCTTTTCTGGCGAACTTTCATCCTGCTGGGCCTGCTGTTGACGGCGGGCATCGTGGCCTGGGTCCAGACCTTCAAGGCGCTGGACTTCGAGCCACGTGCCGTGCAGGCCTCGCAGCAGATTGCCTCGCTGGTGAACCTGTCGCGCGCGGCCCTGCGCTACGCCGACAGCATCAACCGGGTCACCCTGATCAAGACCATCTTCGATCAGGAGTCCATCGTGCTCAAGCCGCACGAGCCCACCGACCGCTTCGAGCCCTTCGAGGTCAGCCACTTCACGCGCGCCATCGGCAGCGAGCTGCGCACGAAGCTGGGACCGGCCACCACCGTGGCCAGCAGCGTCAACGGCGTGCCGGGCCTGTGGGTGGGCTTCCAGATCGAGCGCGACAACTACTGGCTGCAGGCCGACAACGGCCGCGTGCAGCCCCTGGCCGGGCGCACCTGGTTCATCTGGGTGGGCATCGCGCTGATCGCCACGGTGCTGGGCTCGGCCATCATCGCGCGCCTGATCAACCAGCCGCTCAGGGAGCTGTCTTTCGCGGCCAGCCGCATCCGCGAAGGCGAGTACGACTCCGTGCTCGATGAAACCATGATCACCCGCGAGATCCGCGAGGTGAACCAGGGCTTCAACCGCATGGCCCGAGAGCTGGCCAAAGTGGAAGAAGACCGCGCCGTGATGCTGGCGGGCATCAGCCACGACCTGCGCACGCCGCTGGCGCGCCTGCGGCTCGAAGCCGAGATGAGCGTCAACGACGACGAGGCCAAGCGCAACATCGCCGCCGACATCGACCAGCTCGACGCCATCATCGACAAGTTCATGGACTACGCGCGCCCGGGCGAGGTCGAGCTGATGCCGGTGCACGTCTCCAGCGTGGTCGACAAGTCCATCAGCCAGTTCCGCGACACCAAGCGCATCCGCATCACGGCCAAGCTGCCCATCGACACCAAGGTCATGGCCGACGAAACCGAACTGGGCCGCGTGCTGACCAACCTGTTCGAGAACGCGCGCCGCTACGGCCGCAACACCTACACCGGCGTGACCAATGTGGACGTGAGCTACACGCGTTCGGGCTCTTGGGTGATTTTGAGCGTGCGCGACCACGGCCCAGGCGTGGCCACCGAAAAGCTGGCGCAACTGACCACGCCTTTCTTCCGCGGCGACGCGGCGCGCACGGCCGCCACGGGCGCCGGCCTGGGGCTGGCCATCGTGGACAAGGCCTTGCAGCGCATGGGTGGCGCGCTGGAGCTGGCCAACGCACCGGGCGGCGGCCTGGTGGCGCACATCCGGCTCAAGCGGGCAGCCTGACCTGACGCAGGCTCAGGCCTTCCAGATCAGGCACACGGCGCGGGCCTCGATGGCCTGCTGCGCGCCCACCGGGCCCATCTTCTCGGCCGTTTTGGCCTTCACATTGACCGCGTCAGCGTCCAGCCCCAGGGCCTGGGCGATGCCGGTGCGCATGGCAGGGATGTGCGGCGCCATTTTGGGCGCCTGGGCCACGATGGTGGCGTCCACATTGCCCAGCTGCCAGCCTTGGGCCTTCACCAGTGCGGCAGCGTGCTTGAGCAGCACCATGGAATCGGCGCCCCGGAAGGCCGCGTCGGTGTCGGGGAAGTGGCGCCCGATGTCGCCCAGACCGGCGGCGCCCAACAGGGCGTCGGTGATGGCGTGCAGCAAGGCGTCGGCATCCGAATGGCCCAACAGGCCCAGGTGATGAGGGATGGCCACGCCACCCAGGATGAGCGGCCGATCGGGCACGAGGGCGTGGATGTCCCAGCCTTCGCCCACCCGGATGACCGGCATGGGGATGTTCATGGTTCAAGGTGCGTGGTGAAGTCTTGCCATTGTGCGACATGTGGCCTCAGCCCTGCGCACCGCGCCAGCGCACGAATTCGTGCGCACAAGAGGCACCAGTCCAGCGCCATGCACCAACAAAACACCCAAAACGCCCCAAATTCAGGCACATGAATTGCTTGCTTTCGGTGCATTTTCAACCAACCAAGACCGGATGTCCCGCTATTGGTGCGCACGCCGGCGATTTCGCAGTTCAGCTCATGGAACAACTCAAACAAAGCGCAGATGCGCTTTTCATCCTGATTGGCGCCGTCATGGTGCTGGCCATGCATGCAGGCTTCGCTTTCCTGGAGCTCGGCACCGTTCGCAGCAAGAACCAGGTCAACGCCCTGGTCAAGATCCTGGTGGATTTTTGCGTCTCCACCATCGCCTACTTTTTCGTGGGCTACAC
>CANBQJ010000249.1 GCA_947371645.1 Burkholderiales bacterium
CTCGATGTTGTCGGCCACGGTCAGCACCAGCTCCGGCCGGTGGGCCAGTGCGGCCCGCAGCACCTCGCTGTTGGCCGGGTTGTCTTCCACGTAGAGCACATGCCTGCGCTGTGCGGCTGGCGTCCTGCCGGCCTCTGTGGCGGGCGTGATGGCGGGTGCATTGGTGGGTGTGGTGGCGGGCTGTCTGGCCTGTGCCGGTTTGGCGTCCGCCGCGCCGGTGTGCAGCGGCAAGGTCAGCGTGAAGGTGGCGCCTTGGCCCTCTGTGCCTTCCGCCTGAAGCTCGCCGCCCATCAGCTGGGCCAGGTGCCGGCTGATGGCCAGGCCCACGCCACGCCCCACCGTGGGCCCTTGCTCCCGGCCCACCCGGTTGAAGGGCTGGAAGAGCTGAGACAGCTGCTCGGCATTGAGCCCCATGCCGGTGTCGCGCACCGAGATGCGCAGCGTGGGCGCCTCGCCTGGCCCTGCCGGCGGGCTTGCTTCGGCGTCCAGCCAGACTTCGCCGCCCGCCTCGTTGAACTTGATGGCGTTGCTCATGAGGTGCCCCAGGATCTGACGCAGGCGAGCGGCGTCGGCCATCACCTGCCAACCGGCAGGCCAGGCATCCGGGCTGTGCAGCGTGAGTCCGGCACGGCGGGCGTCGGCTTCCAGCAAACGGCGCGCGGTCTGCAGTTCCTGCCCCACCGGGATGAGCTGGCTTTGCAGGCGCAGCGCACCCGTGTCCAGCCGGGAGATGTCCAGGACATCGTCGATCATTTCCAGCAGGTTCCAGCCTGCCTGCTGCACCTGTGCCAGGCGCTCCTTCTGGCCGGGGCTCAGCGGGTCTTTGGCGTCCATCTCCATGACCTGTGCAAAGCCCAGCACGGCGTTGAGCGGCGTGCGCAACTCATGGCTCATCCGCGACATGAATTCGCTCTTGGCCCGGTTGGCCCGCTCGGCCTCCAGCCTGCGCGACTGCGCCTCGTCGCGTGCGGCCTGCAGGTGGCGCGCGTGGCTGGTCATCACCAGCAGCAGCGCACCCCAGGCGCCCGCGAAGGCCACGCCCACCAGGGTCAACACCCAGGTGTTCAAACCCGTCAGCGCATTGGGCAGGGGCGACTGGTCCCACAGGCGCAGCTCCCAGTTGCGGCCAGCCACCTCCACCGTTTCGGTGTACGTGTGCGTGTGCGCCTGGCTTTGGCGAACGCAGTCAGGCGTGCCACCCAGCCAGGTGGCCTGGGCATCGCTCACGTCGATGAGGCAGGCCCCCAGGTAGGCCGGGCGTGCACTCAACAGGGCTGCGCTGGCTTGCGCCAGCGACATCGCCAGCACCACGGCACCCCGGTTGGCCTGGACCCGCGCCTGAGGCGTGTAAGGCTGGCCCCTGTACACCGGCAGGTAGATGACCATGCCCTGCTCCGAAGCGCCGCTGGCCGCGGTGGGCAAAAGCGCATAGGGGGCAGAGGCCACTGCCTTGTCCTCGCGGCGGGCACGCTCATAGGCCGCCCGGGTGACGGGGTTGGACAGCACGTCGAGGCCGAGCAGCGGGTGCCCTGGTTGATGCGGGGTCAGGTAGCGGATGACCACCATCTCCGCTGATGGCGCCTCACCGGCCTGCGGCCGCGCGCCGTGGATGCGGAAACTGGGTGAGCCCTCGGCCCGCTGGCTGCGTTCGAAGGCCGGTGCATCGCGACGCTCCAGACGCTCATCCCAGGCAAAGCCATGCACGCCCTGCAGGCGCTGCATCCATTGGGCGGAAGCCCGCTCGAAAGCCTCGCGAGACACCTCGCCGCCCGGCGTGAACAGGCTGTGCTGGGCCTGAAGGGCATCCAGGTAGCCTTGCAGGCGCAACCTCACCGACGTGGCCATCGTGGTGGCATCGCGCCGGAAGGCCTCTTCTTCGTGCTCAAACTGGGCACGGCCCACCAGGTGCCCGCACAGGCTGAGCAACACCAGGGACATCGCCAGCGGCACGCCCACGGCCCAACGCCGAGAACGCCAGACCTCGGCCGGTCGGCCCACCAGGGTCAGCCCCAGGGGCGTGCCCAAAGCCACCCCCATGATGTCGCCCGCCCACCACGACAGGGACGACGTGAGCGTCTGTTCCCTCGGGATCCAGCCCAGCCACACCAGCGCCTGCACCGACAGGGTCGCGTTGATCGTGCAGGCCAGCACGCCCGCCAGGACCAGAAAACGCCCGATCTCCTTGGGGGTGTCTAGTCGAAACCCGTCGGCTGCACCCCGGGTGACCCAGCGCCAGCCCACCCAGGCTTGCAAGGCGCCACCCAGCCCACAGACCGTTGCGGCGCCCAGCCAGTGCCAGGGCAGGCTGGTCAGGGCGGCCGGCTTGAGCAGGGCCAGCGTGGCGGCGTCCACCGTGAAACCTCCCAGCGCCACGGGCACCAGCATCCACAGTCCCCAGCCTTGCACAAAGGCCAGGGCCAGGCCCGCCGGCACAAACAGCGGGGCCACCTGCTGGCCAGGCACGCCGCTGGCCACGGCCAGGCCACCGCACAGGCTGTAGACCGCCCACACCAGGACGGCGCGCCACATCAGGGTTGTCGGGGCAGGTGAGGGGGTCGTCACGTTGGGGCGAGGCCAGGGCAGGCCACAAAATGGGGCGGGGGCAGCAACCTTAGCACCCTCAAGCGCGGGCGCATCGCGGCAGCCACGCGTCTTCCCCGAGTCCAGGGGCGGGCCCCAAGCGCTGTCGGGGCGTTCAAAGCGGCCAACAAGGCGGCATTGACGCCCTTATTGCCGTTCGGGGCATGGGCGGCCGACCTATACTGTGTGGCAACTCGGTCAAATGGCATTCAAACAGACCGAAGCGACTACTCGGGTCTCACCAGACATGACCTCCAAATTCAAAATTGCTGGCTGGGTCGCACTCGGCGCACTCGCCGGCGGCCTCACCACTTTGCAATTCGGCGCCACCGCGCGCAACACGGTTGCGCCGCTGCCGCTCGACGAGATGCAGCAGCTCGCGGCGGTATTCGGCATGATCAAGACCGATTACGTCGAGCCGGTGGACGAAAAGAAACTCATCGGGGACGCCATTTCCGGCATGGTCTCCGGGCTGGATCCGCATTCCACCTATTTCGACAAAACCACCTTCAAGGAATTCCGTGAAGGGACCACCGGCAAATTCGTCGGGGTGGGCATCGAAATCGGCATGGAAGACGGTCTGGTCAAGGTGGTCACACCCATCGAAGGCTCGCCCGCATTCCGCGCCGGGCTCAAGTCGGGCGACCTGATCACCAAGATCGACGACTCCTTCGTCAAGGGCCTGACCATGGACCAGGCCGTCAAGCGCATGCGCGGCGAGCCGGCCACCAAGGTGGTGCTGACCGTGTTCCGCAAGTCCGAGAACCGCAGCTTCCCCGTCACCATCGTGCGCGAAGAAATCCGCGTGCAAAGCGTGCGCGCCAAGGTCATCGAACCGGGCTACGGCTGGGTGCGCATCACGCAGTTCCAGGACCGCACGGTCGAAGATTTCGTCTCCAAGGTCAACGCGCTCTACAAGGAAGACCCCAAGCTCAAGGGCCTGGTGCTCGATTTGCGCAATGACCCGGGCGGCCTGCTGGAAGGCGCCATCGCCATCTCGGCAGCCTTCCTGCCCAAGGACGTGACCGTGGTGTCGACCAAGGGCCAGTTGCCCGAATCCAACTACGTCTACAAGGCCCGCCCGGACGACTATTCCCGCCGCTTCGGCTTCGACCCCATCGGCAAGGTGCCCGCCGCGCTCAAGAACGTGCCCCTGGTGGTGCTGGTCAACGAAGGTTCGGCCTCGGCTTCGGAGATCGTCTCCGGCGCCCTGCAAGACCACCAGCGTGCCGTCATCATGGGTGGCCAGACCTTCGGCAAGGGCTCGGTGCAGACCGTCAAGACGCTCAGCTCCGAGACCGCACTGAAGATCACCACCGCCCGCTACTACACCCCCAGCGGCCGCTCGATCCAGGCCAAGGGCATCGTCCCCGACGTGATGGTCGATGAGTCCGCCGAAGGCAACCTTTTCTCGGCCCTGCGCGTGCGCGAAGCGGACCTGGAAAAGCACATCACCAGCGGCCAGGGCAGCGAGGTCAAAGACGCCGCCCGCGAGAAGGCCCGTGAAGAAGCCATGAAGAAGCTGGAAGAAGCCAATGCCAAGAAGGCCGAGGCGCCCAAGCCCCTGCCTGAATTCGGCTCAGCTGAAGACTTCCCGCTGCTGCAGGCCATCAACAAGCTGCAAGGCAAGGCGGTGCTGGTCTCCAAGACCATGACCGAACGCAAGCCTGAGGACACCAAGGCTCAGTGAGCCTGCCCGCACCCCACGCAACTTTGTGAACGACGACCAGCAACTGCGCTACAGCCGTCACCTGCTGCTGGACGAGTGGAGCGACGCCGCGCAGGCGCACCTGCTGGCATCGCACGCCCTGGTGATCGGGGCAGGGGGCCTGGGTGCCCCCGCCTTGCTTTACCTGGCTGGTGCCGGTGTGGGTCACATCACCGTGGTCGACCCCGATGAGGTGGAGTTGTCCAACCTGCAGCGTCAGGTGGCCCACAGCACCGCCCGCGTGGGCTGGCCCAAGGTCGACTCCGCTCAGGCGGCCGTGCAGGCCCTCAACCCCGACATCGTGCTGATCCCCGTGGCCCGGGCCGCCGACGAGCCGTGGCTGCGCGCGCATGTGCCCAAGATGGACGTGGTGCTGGACTGCACCGACAGCTTCGCCACGCGCCAGCTGGTCAACCGCGTCTGCCGCGAAGCGGGCGTGCCCCTGGTGGCGGCGTCTGCCGTGCGCTGGGACGGCCAGATCAGCGTCTTCGACCCACGCGACCCCGCCAGCCCCTGCTACGCCTGCCTCTTCCCGCCCGATGCCCCGCCCGAAGAGGTGCGCTGCGCGCTGTTGGGCGTGTTCGCGCCGGCCGTGGGCGTGATGGGCGTGGTGCAGGCCGGCGAGGCCATCAAGCTGCTGGCCAGAGGCCCCTTCGGCGGCCTCAATTCTGCCGATCGGGCCGATGCCGACTGGCGCCACCATCTGCCTTTGAGCGGCCGCCTGCTGATGCTGGACGCCCGCAGCTGGCGCTGGACCGAGTTGCGTGTGCCCCGGCACCGCGGCTGCCCGGTCTGCGGCCCGCAAGCCGAGCCCGGCGACCCCACCCTGCACGCCTGAACAGCGCGCCCGAAACTTGCTCCCGGAGTCCCCATGAACAACCCCAAAGACCTGCTGGCCCGCAACTTCCCCACCGCGGGACAGGACGCCGAACTGGCCAGCAAGCCCTCGCTGTATGACGGCCCCGACAGCAGCTACCGGCTGGCCTTCATGGACACCGACTTCCTGCTGCACCCCGACCTGCGCCCCGTGCGCATGCAGATGGAACTGCTCAAGCCCGAGATGGT
>CANBQJ010000250.1 GCA_947371645.1 Burkholderiales bacterium
GTGTTGAGCACCGAGAAGGCCGTGTTGGCCGCGGTGGAACTGGCACCCACGGTGATGGACACGATCTCGTTGGGGTCTGCGCCCAGGTCGTGGGTCAGCTCATCGCTCACCGTCGAGGTCGTGCCGTAGATGGTCCAGCTGCCGTCGGCATTTTGCTGGCCGGTGATGTTGCGCAGGCCGTCTTGCTGGATCTGCCAGCCCAGGCCCGTGGGCGATGTCGTCTGCCCCACCAGGCCTTGCTGGAAGGTCTGGGCCAGCGACCAGTTGCCCGTGCTGTCGGCGATCCATTCCTGCAAGCCGGCAAAACTGGTGTTCTTGCCTGCCACGCCCATGCGCACGCCGTCGCCCTCATCGGCCACGAACAAGATCTTGTCGTTACCAAAGAACAAGCCAAAGGGGTGAGGCGTGGCGGTGGTCGGCGTGGTCTCGGCCACCTTCTCCGAGAGCTTGTTGAAGCCCGGCAGGATGGTGATGGCGGCGTTGTTCAGCGCGCCCTGGCCCAGGGCACCGGTGGCGCCCACTTGGTAAACCGTGTTGACGCCGTTGCTGCCGCTGCCCTTGGTCACGAACAGCGTGTTGTTGAACACGGTCATGCCGCGGAAGTTGTCGTCCTTGCCGGTCTTGTCCGGCGCGTAGTTCTGGCCGGGGTGGGCGGGGTCGGGCAGTTGGGCCAGGGAGAAGCCGCGCTGGTAACCACTGGCGCTGCCAAAGGTACCTTGGGCCACGCCCACGGCCGTGGTGTTGCCCGACGTGCCCACCGTGATGCGTTGCACGCCGGTGTTGTCGCTGAGCTGGCTCAGGCCGGCGCCATTGGCGCTGCCGTTGCCGGCATTGCCCACCATGTAGTACTGGTTGCCCACCTGCACCGCCGCGCGGCCGTTGTTGCCGCTGTAGGCGTTGACGTTGGTCACCTGCAGGCTGCCGGTGCTCAGGTTCAGCGAACCCACGGCGCGGGCGTAGGTCGAGCTCACCGGGTTGGTCGAATCGAAGACCGATGCGGTGTTCGAGTTCGACACGTCCAGCGCGTTCTTGGGCGCGGCATAGCCCATGAAGGCCACCGACTTGCCATCGCTGGACAGGTTCAGCGCCAGCTCCGACTTGGACGCGAAACTGGTGGTGATGACGTTGGCATCGATGGCGGTCGAGTTGACGCGCACACCCGATGTCGTCAGCTGGTCGATGTAGATGGGGGACGTCACACCGAAGGAGGCGTCGACCGACTCGTTCTTGAAGACGTTGTTGAAGCTGCCGTCGGCGATGGCCGCGACGCCACCCGACAGGGTCTGGCCGATGGCAACGGTCGAAGCCGTGCCTTCGTACACGGTGCGAGTCACCACCAGGTTGCCCGGCAGGAAGGCTTGTGCGGCGGCGGGCGCAGCGGTCACGGCCATGGCAGCCATGGCGATGGCCGTGACCACCAGCTGGCGGGACGGAGAAGAGAAACGGGGCAACATGTTGGACATCCTGAGGGCAATGAAGGTGCCGGGATGCTAGGTATCAGGGGTGACACCTTGCACCGTGTCCTGACACACGCACGGCAGGGATCGGCCCATGCGCATGACAACCCTGTCACGCCAACCGGCCTTTCGGCCCACGCCTGGCCAGCAAGCGCTCATGAATGTTTCGCAAGGTAAAGCCGGCCGGGCGTCTCGCCTGTGCGACCATCTTCGCCATGGCCATCGAAGACCCCACCCCCTTGCCGCCCCTGCCCACGCTGAAACCGGGCCGCTACACCCACTACAAGAACCTGCCCTATGAGGTGATTGGCGTGGCGCGCCACTCCGAAACGCACGAACCCCTGGTGGTCTACCGCCCCCTCTATGGCGAAGGCGCGCTGTGGGTGCGGCCCTACGCCATGTTCATCGAAGACGTGGTCGTGGATGGTGTGCGCCGCCCCCGCTTTGCCTTTGAAGCCAGCGCCGCCGACCGCACTTGAACCCATGGTGTCCCCCATGCAAGGCCCTCGCCGCAAAGTTGTCCACGCCCTGCTCTATGAAGCCTTTGCCATCTGCATCGTCGCGGGTGTGATGCAGCCCATCTCCGGCCTGGGGCCTGAGGCCACCGGGCCGTTTGCGGTGCTCACGTCCGTCATCGCCCTGCTGTGGAACATGGCCTTCAACACGGCGTTCGAAACCTGGGAGCGCCGCCAGCCCAGCCGGGCCCGCACCCTGCGCCGCCGTGCCGCCCATGCCCTGCTGTTTGAAGCCGGCCTGGTGCTGATGACCGTGCCCCTGATCGCCTGGTGGATGCACATGGGCTGGGGGGCCGCCCTGCTGGCCGACCTGGGCCTGGTGCTGCTGTTCCTGACCTACACCTTCTGCTTCAACTGGGTGTTCGACCGCGTGTTCGGGCTGCCTGCCAGCACGCAGGCGCCAGCCAGCCCCTGAACGGCGTCCTGACAGCCTGCTGACAGCACGTTGTCAGCAGGGGGTGCGCACCATGAGGGCTCCTGACACCGCCGGCACCGACCGGCATCAACTGGCCCTCAAGCCCCAAGGAGCACCGCATGAGCACCATCCAGCACGCCATCCACTGGTTCGAAATCCCCGTGAGCGACATGGCCCGCAGCACCCGCTTTTACGAGCAGCTGCTGGGCATCACCCTGCAGCCAGAAAACGTTTCCGGCATGGCGCTGGCCGTCTTCCCCGCAGACCCGGAGCAAGGCGTCAAGGGCGCTTTGATGAAGGTGGACCGCGTGCAGCCCCACACCGACGGCGTGCTGCTCTACCTGGACGCCGGCCGCTCGCTGCAGGCCGTGCTGGACCGCCTGCCTGCGCTCGGCGGCCAGGCGCTGACGCCGCGCGTGCAGCTGCCCGAGGGCATGGGCTGCTTTGCCCACTTCACCGACCCGGACGGCCAGCGCATCGGCCTGCACGCGCTGGACTGAGCCACGCCGCCCTTGCGGCACACTGCCCGCATGCGCCGCGCCGATCGCCTCTTCCAGCTGCTGCAGCTCATCCGTGGGCGGCGCCTGTCCACGGCCGCCTGGCTGGCCGCGCGCATGGAGGTGTCGGTGCGCACCGTCTACCGCGATGTGGCCGCCTTGCAAGGGCAGGGCGTGCCCATCGAAGGCGAAGCCGGCGTGGGCTACAGGGTTGCCCGCGACTACAGCCTGCCGCCGCTCATGTTCACCCCCGAACAAGCCCAGGCCCTGCTGGCCTGCGTGCGCATCGCCCGCCAGCGGCTGGACCCGGCCCTGGCCACCCAGGCCGACGACGCGCTCAGCAAGATCCTCAGCGTGCTGCCGCCCGATGCCCGGGCCGCCACCGACCGCCTGGCCCTGCACGCCCCGCCTCGCGTGGACGGCGCCCTGCTCAACGACACCGTGCGCGCCCACCTCGGCAGCCTGCGCCAGGCCATCGACCAGCGCCGCAAGGTGCGCCTGCGCTACCAGGACGTGCAGGCTCAAGGCAGCGAGCGCCTGCTGCGGCCCCTGGCCTGCCTGCACTGGGAAGCCGCGTGGACGCTGGCCGCCTGGTGCGAGCTGCGCCAGGACTTCCGCCAGTTCCGCGTCGACCGCATTGTGGGCCTGACGGTGAGCGACGACACCTTCCGCGACGAGCCCGGCAGGACCCTGGCCGACCTGCTGCGCCAGATCCAGCTGCCGCCCTTGCCCTGATCGGGCCCGACACACCGAGGCAACCCCGGGACAACCCCGATGTCGCCTTGTCGCCCCCACACCCCGGCTGTCGCCGATGTGACTAGGCACACGTGCCGTGGCGACCCACACTCGTGGCCATGCCCCGCACCGCAGTACACCCCTCCTCCCCCGCTTCACCCGCCGCACCTGGCGGGCACGGTGCCCTCTGGTCCACCGTCCTGCCCTATCAGGCCGACGCCCCGGCCGCCGAGGCCCCGGCCCGCCTGCGCCTGATCGCCGGCCCCGACGGCCACATCGCCCTGCGCACCTGGGGCGACCCGCGCCTGCCCGTGATGATCCTGGTGCACGGCTACCCCGACACCAGCCTGACCTGGGCGCGCGTGGCCCCGCTGCTGGCCCAGCGTCACCACGTGGTGGCCTACGACGTGCGTGGCGCCGGTGACTCCTTCATCCCCCGCCGCAAGGCCGACTACACGCTGGAACGCCTCACCGCCGACTTCGAAGCCGTCATCGCCGCCGTCAGCCCCGACGCCCCGGTGCACCTGGTGGCCCACGACTGGGGTTCGCTGCAAAGCTGGGAGTTCGTCACCGAGCCGCGCCTGGCCGGCCGCATCGCCAGCTACACCTCCTGCTCCGGCCCCTGCCTGGACCACGTCGGCCACTGGATGCGCCGCCGCCTGCGCCAGCCCAGCCTGCACCACCTCAAGCAGCTGACGGTGCAGTCCATCAAGTCCTGGTACATCGCGGTCTTCCACCTGCCGCTGCTGCCAGCGCTGATGTGGCGCACCGTGCTGGGCCCGCAATGGCCGCGCTGGATGCGCCTGATGGAAGGCGTCCGCGTGGACGCCCACCCCACCCAGGCCTCGGACGGCGTGCACGGCATGAACCTCTACCGCGCCAACATGCTGCCTCGCCTGCTGCACCCCCGCGAACGCACCGCCCACGCCCCCGTGCTGGTGCTGGAGCCCGTGCGGGACCTCTACGTCAGCCCCATGCTCAACGAAGACCTGGCCCAGTGGGTGCCGCAGCTTCAGCGCCGACAGCTCGACGGCGGGCACTGGGTGATCGCCACCCACCCCGAGGTGTTTGCAGCGCACGTGCTGGCCTTCACCGGCAGCGTGGCGGGGTGAGCCCGGCCACGATCCGGCTTGCGCGATACTCGGCCCCCAACACCAGGAGAGCCCCATGCGCAAGACCGTCGTGATCACCGGGGGCAACTCCGGCATTGGCCTGGCCATCGCCCACGAGGTGGCGCAACGCGGCGCCACCGTCTGCCTGGCCTGCCGCGACCAGACCAAGGCGGCCGCCGCCCGCGACGCCATCCAGGCCCGCACCCCCGGCGCCGAAGTCGAGCTCTACAAGCTGGACCTGGCCTCCTTCGACGGCATCCGCGCCTTCGTGCGTGAGTTCAACGGCCGCCACGAACGCCTCGATGCCCTGGTCAACAACGCCGGCGCCGTGCCCACGAAGCAGCAGTTCACAGCAGAAGGCTTCGAGCTGCAGTTCGGTGGCAACTACCTGGGCCCCTTCCTGCTGACCCACCTGCTGCTGCCCGCGCTGCAGGAGGCCGCAAGGCAAGGTGAACAGGACCAGGGCGAGGCCCGCATCGTGCACATGGCCTCCATCGCCCACACCCTGGGCAAGATCAAGCTGGAGACGGCCAAGGGCCGCAAGCCTTATCTGGTGCTGACCACCTACGCGCAGTCCAAGCTGGCCAACCTGATGTTTTCCAACACCCTGGCGCG
>CANBQJ010000251.1 GCA_947371645.1 Burkholderiales bacterium
GGCGTGAGCCACGGCAAGATCGCCTCGCTGGCCGACCTGCCCGAGGTCACCGGACGCGCCATCTACATCCTGGACTTCGCGTTCGATGAGGCCATCATGTCGGCCCTGAACGAGCAGGCTGCCAAGCTGGTGGTGCTGGATCACCACCAGAGCGCCGCCGACAAGCTGGGCAAGTTCCAGTGCCGATGTGGCGCGGTGCACTTCGACATGAGCCAGTCTGGCGCGATGCTGGCCTGGCAGTTCTTCCAGTCCGAGCGCCCCGTGCCCGCCCTGATCCGCTTCGTGCAGGACCGCGACCTGTGGACCTGGGCCTACCCGGAAAGCGCCACCTTCCTGTCGGCGCTCGACCTGGAGCCCAACGAGTTCCCCCGTTGGGCCGAGATCGCCGCCTTCACCGACGAGCAGGTGGCCGCCTTCAGCCAGCGCGGCAGCGCCATGAACGAGAAGTTCCTGCACCTGTGCAAAGACATCGCACGCGGCGCGGCACCGCTGGTCTTCAATGGCCAGACGGGCGTGATGGTGAACTGCCCCGGCGCCTTCACCAGCGAGGTGGGCAACCTGCTGTCGGCCGAGTGCGGCACGTTTGCTTTTCTCTGGAGCGTCTCCAAAGACGGCGTGGTCAAGGTCGGTTTGCGGGCCGTGGCCGGGTACAACGCCATCCCCCTGGCCGAAGCCATGGGCGGTGGTGGGCACCCGCAGGCCTGCGGTTTCCGCATGGGGCCAGAGCGCCTGGCCGAATTGCTGACGGGGGTGTTCAATTCGGAGGCGCCAACAGCAGTGACGGCGTGATTCGGTGGGCATAGCGTCTTGACGTCGGCTTGACCCCGCCTTCTCGAGGCCAGGCACCACTGAGATGCCCCGGGGCGACTCGGAACCCCGTACAGTGCGCTGGCACCCTGGCACCGGACCGGGTTCCACCCTGCAGGATGTCGCCATGACCGACCCGACGCGACACGCCCCCGTGCCCGTGCCCGTGCCCGTGGGCCGCTGGACGCGCAGCCTGCACCTGGCCCGCCTGGCCGGCGAGGTGGCAGCCGGCGCCCTGGCCGCGGGCATGACCCAGCTGGCACGCGGTGAAAAGCCCACGCTGCCCGGCACCTTGCTGACGCCCGCCAACGCCCAGCGCCTGGTGGCGCGCCTGTCGCAGATGCGGGGCGCGGTGATGAAGCTGGGCCAGCTGCTGTCCAGGGACGGCGACGGCGTGCTGCCCAGCCACTTCAGCCAGTTGCTGGCCAGCCTGCGGAACCAGGCGCACACGATGCCTGCCACGCAACTGGCCGACGTGCTGGCGCAAGGGTATGGCCCCCGTTGGAACCGCCGCTTTCGGCGCTTCAGCTTTGAGCCGGTGGCCGCGGCCTCCATCGGCCAGGTGCACCGCGCCGAGACCCATGAGGGCGAGCTGCTGGCCCTCAAGATCCAGTACCCCGGTGTGCGGGCCAGCATCGACAGCGACGTGGCCAACCTCTTGCTGCTGCTCAAGACGCCTGGCCTGGTGCCCGCCGGCGTCGACCTGCAGGACATCCTCCACCGCGTGCGCGAGCAGCTGCATGCCGAGGCCGACTACGCTGCCGAAGCGCGGCACCTGAGCACCTACCGTGAGCGGTTGGGCGAGCAGCCCGACTTCACCGTGCCCCGCGTGCACAGCGCGCACAGCACCGCCCACATCCTGGCCATGGATTTCGTGCCCGGCACCCCCTTGGATGAATTGATGCGCCCCGGCATGCCCCAGGCGCAAAGAGACCGGGTGGCGCTGGCCCTGTGCCGCCTGGCCGTGCACGAGGTCTTCCACATGCGGCTGGTGCAAACCGACCCCAACTTCGGCAACTACCTGTTTGACGCCTACACAGGCCGCGTGGCCCTGCTGGACTTCGGCGCGACCGAAGCCGTCAGCGTGGATCGGGTCGAGCAGCTGCGAGAACTGGGCCGATCCCTGCGCCAGGCCGACCGTGTGCGGGCCACCGCCGCGGCCAGCGCGGCCGGCCTCATCGGCGCACAGGATTCCGCCGCCCAAACCCAGGGCGTCATGGACCTGCTGATGTTGATGGGCCAGCCCCTGCAGGCGCAAGGCCCGTACGACTTCGGCGCGTCCACGCTGGTGAACCAGGCCTTCGTGCGAGGCCAGGCGCAAGCCATGGGCGAAGGCTTCGGCAGCGCACCGCCTGAATCCTCACTTGACCAGCGGGCGCACCGTGGTGAAGCCGCCATCCACCGCCAGCACCTGGCCCGTGAGCCGGGACGATTCAGCCGAGAGCAACCAGTCCATCACCGCCGCCACCTCGTCGGCGGTCTGCACGCCACCCAAGGGGTACTGCTTGCCTGCACCTTCACGCATGGCAGGCAGCTTGAGCATGCCCTGGGTCAGGGGCGTCTCCGTCATGCCGGGTGCCACCACGTTGATGCGAAGGCCCTGGGCCGCGTAGGTGGCGGCCGCGCCGCGCGCCAGCGCCTCCACCCCGCCTTTGGCTGCGGCAATCGCCTCGTGGTTGGCCACGCCGATGCGCGCCACCACCGAGCTGCACAACACCGCCGCACCGGGCCCACCTTCCAGCGACGCGACCCAGGCCTGCAGCATCCACAAGCTGCTCTCCAGGTTCACGCGCAGCACCTCGCGGGCCTGCTCAGCCCGGGTGCGGTGCAAAGGGGCGATCAAGGTGCTGCCCACCGCGTGCGCCAGCCAGCACGGCGCTGCGCCCCATTGCTCGCGGCAAGCGGCCAGGGCCACCGTGGCGCCCTCGGGGGTGGTGACATCGGCCTGGATGTGGGCATCAGCAGGCACCTCGGCCAAGGTGGCCAGGTCACGGCCCACCGCCGCCACCAAGAGACCGCGGGCGCGAAGTCGTGCCACCAGCGCCCGGCCGATGCCACCACGGGCGCCCGTGACGATCGCAATCTGATTCAAAGTCATGGCGACAGCGTAACCCTCTGGACCGTGAAGCGGCCAGCTGTGTGTGCACGTTCACACGCTGGCGTGGCTCGCAAACAGCGACAGCGCGAGGTCAGGCGCGGCTACAGCGGCGCCCACCAATCCGCCAGCACCTTGCCACCGGCAGCGGCCGCCGCGCTGACGCAGGTGCCCCAGGCCATGTCCACCAGGGACAAGCCAAGGGGCCATTGTTTGAGCGTGGCCAGGTTGGTGAGGTCATAGGTGGCATAGGCCAAAAAGCCGAACAGTGCCGCCATGCCGACGGTCTTGCCCCAGCCCGGCGCGGGCCCGGCAGGCAACACCGCAAACACCACCAGCCCCAGCCCGAACAGCGCGTAAAACAGCATCGCCACCGGCACATTGGGCCTGTCGGCCATCAGGTGACCGATGCCTTGCTGGTACATCGGCTTGGCGACCAGGCCCAGCCACAGCAAGTCCAGCCCCACCATCACGACCAGTGTGCCGATGTAGGCTGCAAGTTGTCTCTTCATGTTTGCGGCGCTGGCGTTGCGGCCTGTGTGGACGCCGACAAGGCGGTGTGCGATCCATGCTCGCCCATCGCCACGGGCTTGCCTGAAACAACGGAGGCGATCATCCCGAACACACGCACCATCTTGCTGCTGGGCCCATCCCAGTAGTCGGCCCTATCGGGAACGAATTTCAGCAGTGCCAGGTTGCCCGAGTCGGGGCCACTCGGAAACCAGGGCTTGGCGAACACGGTCCACAAGCTCTGGATGCGCGCGCGGTCGATGTCGATTTCGCCATGGCCCGACAGCGACACATAGGCGCCTTCATCCCTGTCCGTGAAACCGAGATTGACCACGCGCAATTGATCGACTTTCGAGGACTGCACGTCAATGAAAAACCAGAGTGCGCCTTGGGCATCCATTTCCAGCGCGGTCATCGGGCGGCTGGCCAAGGCACCATCGGCGTCCAGGGTTGTCAGCATGGCGATCGGGATGTTCTCGATCAGCTTGGCGACGTGGGTGAGTTCGGCACTGGTCTGGGTTGCGATCTTCATGGGTGAACCTCTTCATTCGGTGGATTGAGCATGCAACTGGCGCGCCGGGTGATGTGCAAGTGAGCGAGACGCCTGAACTCTGAAACCCCGCGCGCCGATGGTCTGTGCGTTGACCCACGTCGCGGGCACAACCCAAGGTGCCTTGGCGCACAGAACGTTGCGGCGCCTTCAGCGACCATGGCGCCATGGACTCCACCACCCCTGACAAGACCAACACGGCCACCCACCAGATGGAGGGCCGGTGCCCGTTCGGCGGCGATCGGGTGGGCGGCGCATTCGGAACGCCTCCAACCCTGGAGGACTGGTATCCGGACCGCCTGCGGGTTGAGCTCCTGCATCAGAACGGTGTCGCGGCGGACCCGCTCGGCCCGGATTTCGACCACGCCGCCGAGTTCGCTAAGCTCGACTTCGAGGCGCTCAAGAGGGACATCAAGCAGTTCCTGATCACCTCGGTCGACTGGTGGCCGTCCGACTATCACCACTACGGTCCGCAGATGGTTCGCATGGCATGGCACGCGTCCGGCACCTACCGCATCGCCGACGGCCGAGGCGGCGCAGGCACGGCCATGCAGCGCTTCGCCCCCATCAGCAGCTGGTGGGACAACGGGAACACCGACAAGTCCCGCCGTCTCCTCCAGCCGATCAAGCACAAGTACGGCAACGGCTTGTCCTGGGGCGACCTCATGATCCTGACCGGCAACTGCGCGTTGGAGATCATGGGGGTGCCCACCTACGGCTTCGGTGGCGGGCGACGCGACGCCTGGGAGGCCGACAACGCGACGTATTGGGGCCCCGAAATCTGGGACCCGAAGCATGTCGATGGCTTCAACAGCATGGTCAGGCGTGACAAGCGATGGCGCGGCCAGAACGGCGACCCCGACTACGACCTCGAAAATCCGCTGGCGGCAACGCACCAGGCGCTGATCTACGTGAATCCAGAGGGGCCATACGCCAATGGTGACCCCATGGGGTCGGCTCGCGACATCCGCATCTCGTTCACCCGGATGGCGATGAACGACGAAGAGACGGTGGCGCTGATCGCGGGCGGCCACGCGTTCGGCAAGAGCCACGGCATGGTGTCGCCGAAGGACGTCGGTCCGCCTCCCGAAATTGCGCCCATGGAGGCCATGGGTCTGGGATGGGCCAATCCGGAGGGCCCGGGCTATGCTCAATACACGATGACGAACGGGATCGAAGGCAGCTGGACGCCCAACCCCACGCAGTGGGACAACAGCTACCTCGAGAACCTGTTCAGGTTCGAATGGCAGCAGATCAAGAGTCCGGCGGGTGCGCTGCAGTGGACACCGACGGACCCGAATGCGCCCAAGACACCCGATGCGCACGTCAAAGGTCAGATGAACGATTTGATGATGATGACCAGCGACATCGCGCTCAAGG
>CANBQJ010000252.1 GCA_947371645.1 Burkholderiales bacterium
ACCGACGTCACCCTGGTCAATGCCAAGACCAACGAGCTGCCGCAGGTGTTTTCTGCGGGTGATGTTTCGGCCATCGGCGTGTGGCAGCCCGTGGCCGGCCAGGCCATGAAGGCTGTGCCGGGCTCCAAGCCGCTGTACACCTCCACCGACGAGCCCGGCCTCATCTACGACGTGTTCGTGGCGCAACCCAAGGTGGCCAAGTCCCGCCGTGCAGACCTGCAGAAGATGATGAAGGTGTGGGACCGCGTGGTCGCCTATGTGCAAGACCCGAAGACCCAGCCCGATGCCGTCAAGATCATGGCCGCGCGTTCGGGCGTGACGCCGGCCGAGTACCTGCCCTACCTCAAGGGCACCCACCTGCTGAACGTGGCCGATGGCAAGAAGGTATACGCCAAGGGCGCGGGTTTTGGCAGCATCCAGGGGTCGACCGCCTTCGTGGACAAGTTCAACGTGGCCAACGGCGTCTACAAGACCCCGGAGAAGGTGGACAGTTACCTGGACTACACGGTTTACACCGCACCGTGAGTTCTGGCTCAAGCCGGGTTGGCGCTTAAGGCCCGGCTAAGCGTCTTCAGCGACACTGAGGGACGTGCGCCCCTTCATGGCGCAGAAGACGCGTTGACCCATGAGGCTGTTGCTGGTCGAAGACGACCACATGATCGGTGAATCGGTGCAAGACGTCTTGCGCGCCGAGCTTTTTGCAGTCGACTGGGTGCAAGACGGCGTACAAGCCTGGCGTGCCGCACAGGATCAGGCCTACGACCTGGTCTTGCTCGATCTGGGCCTGCCTGGCAAGGACGGCCTGGAGGTCTTGAGGGACCTGCGCGCGGCCCGCATCCAGACGCCCGTGCTCATCGCCACCGCCCGAGATGCCGTCAGCCAGCGCATCGCCGGTTTGAATGCTGGTGCGGACGACTACGTGCTCAAGCCCTATGACCTGGGTGAGTTGCTGGCCCGTGTGCGTGCCCTGATGCGCCGCTCGGCGGTGATGTCCGAGCCGGCCTATGTGTTCAAAGGGGTGAAGGTCAATCCCGAGACCCGCGAAGTCAATGTGGACGACCGGCCGGTGCAGCTGTCTGCCCGTGAATGGGGCGTGCTGCTGGCCTTGCTCAAGCGGCCTGGTGTGCTGCTCTCGCGCGCCCAGCTGGAAGACAAGGTCTTCGGCTGGCAGGACGACATCGTCAGCAATGTGGTGGAGGTCTACATCCACGGCTTGCGCAAGAAACTGGGCGCCGAGCTGATCATCAATGTGCGAGGGGTGGGGTACATGGTGCCCAAGCCATGAGCCGGGCACACCCGTCTTTGCGCAAGCGCTTGTGGTCATGGATGCTGGGTGCGGTACTGGTGGCCTCCGGAGTCCAGGCTGCCCTGGCCTACTCGACGGCGCTCGCCGAGGCCGACCTGCTCTTCGACCACCACATGCAGAAGATGGCCCAGTCGCTGGCTTCCAGCCGCCTCAGCCGGAACATCCAACCCAGCCAAGCCGTGGCCCCAGACCGGGAAAATGAAGATTTCGTGGCCCAGGTGTGGACCCGATCGGGTGAGCCCCTGTTCCAGTCTGCGGCGCACCGCCGTTTGAGGCCCCAGGCCGCCCCGGGGTTTTCCGACGTGCTCACGCTGGACGCCCGCACCTTCCGCGTCTACGTCATGATCACCGCAGAGGAGAACGTGCAGGTGGCGCAGGACATGGCGGCCCGCCGCGACATGGCCCGTGCGCTGGCGATGCGCTCGGTCTTGCCTGGCCTGTTCATGGCCCCGATCCTGATGCTGGTGCTGTGGTGGGTGGTGCAGCGCTCCATGGCGCCCGTGGCCCGTGTGCAGCAAGAGATGGCCCTGCGGCGTGTGGACGACCTTTCTCCTGTGAACGAAGAGGGTGTCCCGCTGGAGGTTCAGCCGCTGATCCGGGAGCTGAACCTGTTGTTCGATCGGGTGAAGCGGGCCTTTGAGGGGCAGCAGCATTTCGTGGCGGATGCCGCGCATGAGCTGCGCTCCCCGCTGGCGGCTCTGAAGGTCCAGGTGCAGGGTTTGCAGCGGGCCACCGACGACGAAGCGCGTGAACGCGCCGCCCGTCGCTTGAGCGCAGGCATTGACCGGGCCACGCACCTCGTCGACCAGCTCATGATGCTGGCCAGGCAGGAGGCCAGCGTGGTGGCGGGTTCCCAGGCGCAAGCGGTGGACCTGGCCCAGGTGGCGCTGCTGGCACTCACCGATGTGCTGGGCCTGGCGCAGCAGCGGCAGGTGGACCTGGGCGTGCTGGCAACACAGGCGGCCCAGGTGATGGCGCAACCCGACACCTTGCGCGTGCTGGTGCGCAACCTCCTGGACAACGGCAGCAAGTACACGCCGGCCGGCGGCACCGTGGACCTGAGCGTGCATCTGCAGGGGCGGGACGTCCTGTTGATCGTCGAAGACAGCGGCCCGGGCATCCCGCTGGCCCACCACGAGCGCGTCTGGGATCGCTTCTACCGCCTGCCGGGCAGTCAGGCCGATGGCAGTGGCCTGGGCCTGACCATCGTCAAGGCGGTGGCCGACGCGCACGGCGCCACGGTCAAGTTGTCGCAGTCTGAACGCCTGGGCGGCTTGCGTGTGTGCGTGCACTTTCCCGCTGTGGCTTAAGTGCTGGCTAAGGGGGCTTGCCCACAATCGGGTGACATCGCCACTCACCTTGATCCACCATGCGAATTTCTTTTGCTGCCCTGATGGCATCGACCCTTTTGATGAGCCTCCTGGCCGCCTGCAGCAGTGCCCCCAAAGCTGCGGTGCAGGCGTCGGCACCAGGTGGCGCGAACACGGCCCCGGCCAACATGGCTGCGCAGGCGGATGGGGTCCATGCCGGTCAGGCCAACGCCCAACAAGTGGCCATGAAGGCATCGACCGCAGTGATGGCGCCGGGCAGCCTCCGCGACAGCGTGTTCTTCGCGTTTGACGATGCCACCGTCACGGCAGACGAGGCCCCCGTGCTGCAACAGCAATCGCTGTGGCTGCAGGCCCGCCCGCAAGCCGCTGTGACCCTGCAGGGCTACACCGATGAGCGCGGTGGTTCGGAGTACAACCTGGCGCTGGGCCAACGTCGGGCGGAGGCCGTGCGCAAGGCGCTGGTGCTGTTGGGTGCCAGGGGCGAGCACATCGAGACCGTCAGCTTTGGCAAGGAGCGCCCACGCGCGGCCTGCCATGAAGAGTCTTGCTGGAAGGACAACCGCCGCGTGGATGCCGTCGACACGGCTTCAGCCCACTGAGCGAGTGGGGCTGTCCGGCGGCACCAGCAGCCCGTGCGCGAAGGCCAGCCGTGCCTGGCGCTGGGCCACCCCGGCCACACCGGCTTCATCGCCGCCACTGGCCAGCAGGCTGTCCGACACGATGCAGCCGTACAGCACGAAGGCGCGGTGGCGCGCTTCCTCGGCCTGGTGTCCCAGGGCCATGAAGCACTCGCCGATGTAGCTCAGGCGCTGGCTGTCCACCTCTTCCAGCACCTGGCGGGCACCGGCGTCGCGGCGGGCCCATTCCCGGATCGCCAGCTCCACCGATGAGGCCTGCGCCGCCTTGCGCCCGTGCGCAGGCAGGTGCAACAGCGCACGCAGCACCAGGGCCGGGTCGCGGCCATGCCCCTGAAACCGTGCGATCACCTGTTCTGTGGTGGTGTTGCGCCAGCTTTGCAAGAGGCGCTGCAGCAGGTCATCGCGGTCGGTGAAGTGCCAGTAAAAACTGCCGCGGGTCACGCCCATGTGCCGCGCCAGCACGTCCACGCGGACGGCATCGACGGGGTGCGCCACCAGAAAGGACAGTGCCGCCTGGATCCAGTCCGCAGGCCCCAACTGGGGGCGGCTGCGGCCAGACACAGGGGCTGAAGGCAATGGAAGCGCAGGGGCCGGGCTGTCGGGCATGGGGGCGATTGTCGAACGAACAGGCCGCTTCACGTCCTGTTGCGTTCACCTCATATGGGCTTTACGTGCTTCAGGCATGATGACCATCCCTCATGTTCTGGATGCTGTCCGGATGCCTTTTTTGCGAGACGAAACCCGACCCGATCTCACCCGCCCGGCGCCCGTCTGGCGGGGTGTTCATCTGCCGGCGCTGTGTCTGGCGGTGGCGCTGGGTGGTTGTGCGACGGTCCGTCCTGGCGACGGCGATGCGCTCAACGTGGCTGGCGCAGATGCCGCCACCGTCCAGGACGGCCAGCTGCGCGTGATCTGCATCACTGCCGAAGACCGTCAGGCCGATGACCGCCTGGCCGTGGAGCTGGCCCGGGCGTCCGGTTTGGGCGTGGTCCACATGAGGGCGCTCGGTGCGCGCACCTTCGCCGTGCGCTTCACCTGTGGGTCGGCTGATGGATGCGAGCTGGGCCTGGCGCGGCTTCAGGCCGCCCACCCCTTGCTGGTTGAGGTCAGTGTAGAAGGCCGGCGCAGCACCCCGCGCACGCCCGCGAGCCAGGAGCGGCCATGATGCGCATCCGCTTGCCGGTTCTGATGACGTTGCTGCTGCTGTCGACGGTGGCCGGTGCATGGGCAGAGCCCGCCCGCGTCATCGTGCATTTCAAGGTGGCCGCATCGGCGCAGGCTGCCGCCCAGGATGGGTCTGCCCAGCCGCAACGGGCCGCCTGGTTGGCTCGGCGCCATGGCCTGAGCCTCCATGACGGGCGCGTCATCGACGCCCACCGTCAGGTGGTGACGGCACCCAGCGTGCAGGACGCCGAACAGCTGGCCGCCACCCTCAGGCTGGACCCGGCGGTGGCCTGGGCCGAACCCGATCGCCGTCGGCGCCTGGCCGCCTACCCCAGCAGCGCACCCAATGACCCGCTGTTCCCGGTCAACAACGCCAACAAGGTGGCGGTGGGCCAGTGGTACCTGCGCGCCCCGACGCCCACCTTCGTCTCGGCCATCAACGCCCAGGCGGCCTGGTCCTTGAACACGGGCGTGGGCACCGTGGTGGCTGACATCGACACCGGCGTCTTGTTCAACCACCCGGACCTGTCGGGCAAGTTCTACGACGGCTACGACTTCGTCAGCGACAGCACTGGCAACCACGATGGCACCGGCGTGGACGCGGATGCGGCCGACCCGGGCGACTGGTCTGTGACGAACGAATGCCGGACCGGCAGCGTGGCAGAAAGCAGCAGCTGGCACGGCACACAGACGTCCAGCGTGATCGGCGCCAGGACCAACAATGGCGTGGGCATGGCCGGCGTGGCGCCAGACGCCATGTTGCTGCCCGTGCGTGTGCTGGCCGACTGTGGCGGCTGGGACTCCGACATCATCGCCGCCATGCTGTGGGCGGCGGGCCAGCC
>CANBQJ010000253.1 GCA_947371645.1 Burkholderiales bacterium
GACCCCAGGACCGGCGAGGTGCTGCCCCCCGCGCAGCAAGACAAGCGCGCGCTGGCGCACATCCCGCCGGCCCAGTGGGCGCAGTGGCTGCAGGGCACGGTGGCCGATGCGCTGGCGCTGGTGGCCCCCGCACCCGCCGAGGTGTTCGATCTGGCCGATGCGCTGCGCACGGACCAGGCGCTGCTGGCGCCACCGCAGACGGGCTCGCTGTTCTGAGACATCCCCCTGTTTGCGGTGGGTGCTTGCGTGCAGACCTCACGACATTGCAGGACAAAGCCGCGTCACGCCCGGCGCAGGCGTGCGTTTCGCACGGGCGGAGCACCCTCCCCGTGCGCGTTAGGCGGCCGCCATGGGGCGCTGGATGATCCTGTGGGCCGCCCCTGAACCGGCATAGCCCAATCGGGTAACACCGCGCCCATCAAGGCCATGCGCCTACAGAGATCGCTGTCCCATGTGACCAGTGTTTACGCCAATCTGTCTGAAAACATTCCCTCCATACGATCGGCGCCACGCATCCCAAGTGCGGGTAAAGACCTGGTGGCTGGCTGCATCGGGTCTGCAGTTCACCGTCAGCCAGACCGATGGAGGTGCTTGTGAAAGCTGTCAGCCCTGCTTCGCCTGGCGACGATGTCGTCCAGCCCCACCCACCCGGCCATGAGCCCGACGCCAGTGGCGGCATCACCCGCCGGGGTTTGTTGACCTACGCGCTGTCTGCGCCGGTGATGACCATGGGCGCTGGCCTGAGCCTGCCGCGTGAAGCGCAGGCCGCGCTGCCCCTGACGCCCCCCGACACCGTCGATTTCTTCGACCTGGGCGACGCCGTCACCCTCAGCGCTCTGCCCACGATGCCGCTGGTGCGGCTGTCGGTGGGCACGAACGGCCGCGTGGCCTTCGAATTGCCGCGCCTGGAGTCCGGCCAGGGCATTGCCACCGCCCTGGCCATGATGGTGGCCGAAGAGCTGGACGTGGACCTGAGCATGGTCGACGTCACCCTGGCCGACGCCCGGCCCGAGCTGATGTTCAACCAGCTGACCGGCGGCTCCACCACCATCCGCAGCTTCGCCGGCGTGCTGCCGGTGATGGCGGCCCAGGCCCGAGCCCGCCTGCTCCTGGCCGCGGGGCAACAGTGGGGCGTGTCCACCAGCCAGCTGAGCACGACGCGTGGCCAGGTGCTGGCCGCCGATGGCCGCCGGGCCGCCTACGCCGCGCTGACGCTGGGGGCCTCGCTGATCCCGCCGCCGCTCAACGTGCTGCCCAAGTCGGCATCGTCCTACCGCGTGGTGGGCAAGGCCGCCGCGCGCATCGACGCGCTGGCCATCGTGACCGGGAAGAAGCAGTTCACCCTGGACACGCCGGTGCCCGACGCCAAGCCCACCATGGTGCGCCGCCCGCCCACCATCCTGGGCACGGTGCTGCGCGTCAACAACCTGGGCGCCGTGAAGGCCATGCCCGGCGTGATCGGCGTGTGCGTGCTGCCCTCGGGCGGCGTGGTGACCCCCATTCCGCCGGGCGTGGCCGTCATGGCAGAAACCTTTGGCCAGGCCTGGGACGCCGTCAACGCGCTGGACGTGACCTGGGGCGGCGGCACCATCGACCAGGACAACAACGCCAGCATCACCGCCAGGCTCAAGGCTTCGGTGCCGCCCTTCCTGCTGCCGCCTCTGGGCGCGATGACCATCGACGGCGAGTTCGAGATGGCCGCCGTGTCGCACGCGCCGCTGGAAACCGACTGCGCCATCGTCGACGTCAAGCGCGATGACCAGGGCCGCCCGGTGAGCTGCGAGATCTGGGCGGGCATGCAGACGCCCATCGCCGCGGCCAAATCTGTCGCGCTGGACCTGGGCCTGCCGCCCCATGCCGTCACCGCCCACGTGCTGCCGTCCGGGGGCTCTTTCGGCCGGCGCCTGTTCTGGGACCCGGTGCAGCAGGCGGCGCAGGTGTCCAAGGCCCTGGGTCGCCCTTGCAAGCTCATGTACCACCGCGCCGACGACATGCGCCACGCGCGCATGCGCCCGCCGCAATACCACCGCGTGCGCGCCACCGTGCTGCTGGGCCAAGTGGTGTCTTACCAGCACCGCATCGCCAGCCCCAGGCTGGACACCCGGCACGGCTTTGGCGACGTGATCAGCGCAGCCGCCACGGCGGCCCCCGCCAGCGTGCAGCAGTCCGTCGGCAACCTGGCCGTGGAGGAGTCGCTGTTCAAGACCATGGTGTCCGAACCCTACAACTTTGGCGTCAGCAACCGGCTGCTGCTGCCGGCGCCCATCATCATGAACACGGGCTCCTACCGCTCGGTGCACATCCAGCCGGCGCGCCTGAGCGAAGAAATCATCGTGGACGAGATCGCCAAGGCGCTGGGCCAAGACCCCCTGGCCTTCCGTCTGGCGCACCTGCGCCAACCCCGTGCGCGCGCCGTGCTGCAGGCTGTGGCCAGCGCCGGGCAGTGGGGCAAGGCGATGCCGGCGGGCTTTGCGCAGGGCATCGCGGTGCACCAGGAGACGCGCTCATTCACCGCCTGCCTGGTCGAGCTGGACGCCCGCCCCGCCATCGCCGGCACCGGCCCCGCCCTGGTGACCCGCGCCACCATCGCCATTGACGTGGGCAAGCCCATCAACCCCAGTGGCATCGACGCGCAGGTGCAAGGTGCGCTGGCCGAGTCCATCTCCATCGTGCTCAGCGCCGGCCTGCATGTGCAAAACGGCTTGCCACTGGAAGGCAGCTATTCGCAGTACCACTTCGGTCGCAACCGCCACTACCCCAAGGCCGTGCAGGTGATCATCATGCCGGCCAATGGCGAGGCCATCGGTGGGCTGGGCGAGGTGGGCCTGTCGGCGTCCAGCGGCGCCATCGCCAACGCGTACGCACGGGCCACGGGCACCAAGCCCCGCAAGTTCCCGCTGCATTTCCCGGTGGACTTCACGCCCTTCCCGCCGGGCAAGCTGCCCACCCGCCTCAACCTGCCCCTGCCCGCCTGAGGAGACCCCGCATGACCATCCAGACCTTCAGCGTGAACGGCCAAGCGGTCGCCGTCGATGCCCCCGATGACATGGCCCTGCTCTGGGTGCTGCGCGACAAGCTCGGCATCACGGGCCCCAAGTACGGCTGCGGCATCAACGTGTGCAAGGCCTGCACCTGCAACGTCAACGGCAAGGCCTTCACGCCTTGCTCCACGCAGGTGTCGGCCGTGCGCGGCAAAGACATCACCACCATCGAGGGGCTGGGTGCCAACGGCCAGCTGCACCCGGTGCAACAGGCCTGGCTGGACCTGGACGTGGCCCAGTGCGGCTACTGCCAGCCCGGCCAGATCATGGCGGCGGTGGCGTTGCTCAACCGCACCCGAACCCCCACGGACGCCGACATCGACGCCATCGACAACGTCTGCCGCTGCGGCACCTATGGCCGCATCCGCGCCGCCATCAAGCTGGCCGCGTCACGCATGCCTTGAGGAGCCCACATGGACAGCCTCGATCAACAGGTGCTGGAGGCCATGGCCCGCTGGCACGCTCAAGGCCGCCGCTTCGCACTGGCCACCGTGGCCCAGACCTGGGGCTCGGCCCCGCGCCAACCCGGGGCCTGGCTGGCCTTGTGTGAAGACGGCCGGGTGCAGGGCTCCGTTTCCGGCGGGTGCATCGAAGACGACCTGATCGACCGCATGAGGTCGGGTGCGCTGGGCGCCGAAGGCAGCCGACCCTCGCTGGTCACCTACGGCGGCCACCGCGAAGCCACCCGCCGCTACGGCCTGCCCTGTGGCGGCACGCTGGCCCTGGTCATCGAAGCCAGCCCCGACCTGCGCGCCCTGCAGCGCCTGCAAGCGGGCATCCAGCGCGGCAGCCGCATGCGCCGGCGCGTGGACCTGCGCACCGGCGAGGTGGCCGTGCTGGAAGACGGCCCCGGCCCCGATGTGCAATGGGATGGCGACGTGCTCACCACCACGCACGGCCCGCGCTGGCGATTGCTGGTCATCGGCGCCAACCAGACGGCCAGCTTCCTGGCGCCCATCGCGCAGGCCCTGGGCTTTGCCGTCACCGTCTGCGACCCGCGCCCCGAGTACCACGCCGAGTGGCGCGTGCCCGATGCGAACTGGCTGCCCGGCATGCCCGACGACGTGGTGCTCGCCTTGCGCCCCGACCCCAACACCGCCGTGGTGGCCTTGACCCACGACCCCAAGCTGGATGACTTGGCGCTGATCGAGGCCTTGCGATCGCCCGCCTTCTATGTCGGCGCCGTGGGCTCGATGGCCAACAGCGAGAACCGGCGGACGCGCCTGCAAGACCACTTCGACCTGACGCAAGCGGAGGTGACGCGCCTGCATGGCCCCATTGGTCTGCCCATCGGGAGCCGCACGCCACCGGAAATTGCCGTGTCCATCGCCGCCGAGCTGACCCTGGTGCGCCAGCAATGCCGCGCCGGTGCCGCGCCGATGCCCAGCGCCTGGCCGGCGTCTCGCACCCCCAGCTGCCAAGCGGGCTGAGCCATGCCGTGGCACGCGACAACAGGCATCGTCGGGGTCTTGCTGGCCGCTGGCTGGGGCCGCCGCCATGGCGGCGACAAGCTCAGCGAGCCCCTGCCGGACGGCAGCACGGTGGCCATGCGGGCCGCGCGTCAGCTGCGCCAGGGCGGGGTGGATGGCCTGCTGGCGGTGGTGCGCCCCACCCAGCAGGGCCTGGCCGAACAGCTGCGCGCCGAAGGTGCCACCATCGTCTGGAGCGAGGCCGCCGCACACGGCATGGGCCACAGCCTGGCCGCCGCCGTGCAGGCCACAGCCGGTGCCGCCGGCTGGGTTGTGGCCCTGGCCGACATGCCCATGGTGAGGCCCAGCTCCACGCAGCGCGTGGTGCAGGCCTTGCGAGAGGGCGCGCCCACCGCGGTGTTGCGCCACGCAGGGCAGCGGGGTCACCCAGTAGGCTGGTCGGCGGCCTGGGCGCCCAGCCTGTCTGCGTTGACGGGCGACCAGGGCGGCCGCACGCTGCTGCAGGCCCAGCCTCAGCGGGTGACCACGATGGACGTGGACGACCCGGGCATCCTGATCGACGTCGACACGCCTGAGGCCTTGCAGCGACTCCGGGCGCGGTGGACCGAACTCAGTGCACCGGAGACCGGTCTGGCTCGAAGTCCATCAGCACGCTGGCCAGCTCCAGCGCCCGCCACAGATCCGGTGGCATGGCCATGATGCGTTCTGGCGTGCGCGCACCGCGCACCCAGTCACCGATCTGGGCGTGCTGATCAGGGC
>CANBQJ010000254.1 GCA_947371645.1 Burkholderiales bacterium
GTGGCGATCACGATCTTGCCCTTGGCGCGCGCATCGCCGCCGCCTTCGATCAGCAGCTTCTTCTCTTCTTCGATGTAAGGCAGCAGGTGGGCCACGGCCTGCTTCATCACGCGGGCGCTCTTGACCACCTGGGGCAGGAACATCTTGCCGGCGCCAAAGAGGTCGCCCACGGTGTTCATGCCGGCCATCAGCGGGCCTTCAATGACGTGCAGCGGGCGGCCGCCCTTGGCCTTGATCTGCTGGTAGCACTCTTCGGTGTCGGCGGTGATGAACTCGGTGATGCCGTGGATCAGCGCGTGGCTCAGGCGGTGCTCGACGGTGGCCGGGTGCTCCGCCGTGCCGCGCCAGGCCAGCTTGGCCGTGTCGTCCTTGGCCGCGCCCTTGACCTGCTCCGCGATGCCCAGCAGGCGCTCGGTGGGCGTCAGCGAGGTGTCTTCGCCGTCCTTGAACACCGGCTGGCGGTTCAGCACGATGTCTTCGACCAGCTCGCGCAGGTGGCCATCCAGCTGGTCGTACACGCCCATCATGCCGGCGTTGACGATGCCCATGTCCATGCCCGCCTGGATGGCGTGGTACAGGAACACGGTGTGGATGGCCTCGCGCACCGGCTCGTTGCCGCGGAAGCTGAAGGACACGTTGGACACGCCGCCAGAGACCTTGGCGCCGGGCAGGTTCTGCTTGATCCAGCGCGTGGCGTTGATGAAGTCCACGGCATAGTTGTCGTGTTCTTCAATGCCGGTGGCGATCGCAAAGATGTTGGGGTCGAAGACGATGTCCTCGGGCGGGAAGCCCACCTGGTCCACCAGGATGCGGTAGGCGCGCTCGCAGATCTGCACCTTGCGCTCGTAGGTGTCCGCCTGCCCCTTTTCGTCGAAGGCCATGACCACGGTGGCCGCGCCATAGCGCTTGATCAGCGTGGCCTGCTCCACGAACTTCTCGGCACCTTCTTTCAAGGAAATCGAGTTGACGATGCCCTTGCCCTGAATGCAGCGCAGGCCCGCTTCGATCACTTCCCACTTGGAGGAGTCGATCATGATGGGCACGCGGGCGATCTCGGGCTCACCGGCGATCAGGTTCAGGAAGCGCACCATGGCGGCCTTGCTGTCCAGCATCGCCTCGTCCATGTTGATGTCGATGACCTGGGCGCCGTTTTCCACCTGTTGGCGCGCCACAGACAGGGCGTCTTCAAATCGCCCCTCCAGGATCATGCGGGCAAAGGCCTTGGAGCCGGTCACGTTGGTGCGTTCACCCACGTTGACGAACAGGCTGCCTTCGCCGATGGCAACGGGCTCCAGACCCGACAGGCGCATCGGAGGCAGGGCAGGGCGGGCAGGGGTCTCGGTGTGGTTTACGGCGGTCATGTCCGCCATTTTACGAGGCCCCAGACATGCAAAGAGGCCCGCTGTGGGTACACAGGGGGCCTCAGGGCACTGTCGGTCGCGTCCGGTCAGGCGCGATGCAGCGTGTGCGGCCGTATTCGGGTGCTCCCGGCCGCGTCGGGGTTCAGTTGTGCATCACGGTGGCGCAACAGCCTGAAGTTCAGGCCTTGAGCAGGGCGTAGAGCTCGTCCTTGAGCGTCACGCGTTGCTGCTTTTTTTGCTCCAGTTCGGCTGATGAGCCATGCTCCACACCCGACTCCAGTCGGGTGATGGCCTTGTCGAGGTCTTCGTATTCACGCTCCAGGCGTGCGAAGTGCTGGTTGCCGGTCTTCAGGTCGTGGATGCGGTCGCGCAGTTCGGGGAAGTCCTGGATCAGGGGGTGATGCGATGGGGGCATGTCGGGCTCCTCGGCTGGTCGTTGAATGAATCGTCCCAAATCGTTCTGGGGTGATCTTCACGCCGAAGCGCCTGTTGGGCCTTGAGTCAGGTCAAGTCTGTGCGTCAAGGCGCCAGAAACACCTGCTCGATGTCAAAGGTGCTTTGCTTGCCCACGTCCTGCCGGTGCGATTTCAGCCACACCGATGCCGCGTCGTGGCCGATCTTGTGCAAGGTCTGCAGGAAGGCCCAGTCGGTGTTGAACTTGCTGGAAGCATTGAACTGCAACATGCTTTCGTCGTCGGCCACCATGTGCGTGTGCAGGCTCTTGTAGCGGTTGCCGTCGAGCTTGTCGTCCTTGAGCAGCCTTTGCACAAACGAGATGGCCCGCATTTCGCTGATCAGGCTGGCGTTGAAGGTGATCTCGCTGAGCCGGTCGATGATGTCGATGCTGCGCGTGGGGTTGTCGTCGCGGTGCAGAGGGTTGAGGCGCACCAGCATCACGTCCAGCAAGTCGGTGTTGTAGATCAGCGGGTAGAGCGCCGGGTTGCCGGTGTAGCCGCCGTCCCAGTAAGGCTCACCGTCGATCTCGACCGCCTGGAACACGAAGGGCAGGCAGGCCGACGCCATCAGCGCGTCCATGCTCAGTTCTTCGGCCGTGAACACACGGGCGCGGCCCGAATGCACCGAGGTCGCCGTGATGAACAGCGGGATGCCGCAGTGTTCGCAGCCGTGGTGCAAGGCGGCGATGTCCACGTGGCGTGCCAGCGTGTCTTTCAGCGGGTTCAGGTTGAGCGGGTTGAACTCGTAAGGGCTGAACGAGCGCATGAACAGGTTCAACCACTGGTAGGCCGGGAACTGGTCGTAGTTGAACTGGTTCTTCAGCATGCCGTTGGACTGGATGCTCAGTGGCGAAAACAGCGGCCCGTGCTGGCTCACATCGCGCCAGAAATCATGCAGCGCCTTCTGGGCATGTCGGCGGGCATGGGCCACCGTGCCTTGCTGGAAGCCCTTCACATAGCCACTGAGCAGCACCGCCCCGTTCAGCGCACCGGCGCTGGTGCCCGACAGCCCCCCGAAGTCGAGCCCGTCGTCGTCGAGCAGGCGGTCCAGCACACCCCAGGTGAAGGCTCCGTGCGAGCCGCCGCCTTGCAGTGCCAGGCTGACGCGTGGCCGCGCATCACCCGGGCCGCTGGGCAGGCGTTTGGCGGCGGGCTTGGGCGCCTTGGCGGCTGCGCTCACTTTGCTGGTCGTCGATTTCTTGGCTGCGGGGCGGCTTTGACGCCGGGGAGCGGGCGATTCATCGCCAAGGGGTTGTTTTCGCGTCATGGCCCCAGTCTAGCGGGGTTTTGTTGCGGTGCAGCAATTTGATGCTGGCTTGCCGACCACCATCTGTGGGGATTGAAGGCAGGCTTGTCTACCCCCGTTGGAGGCCATCGTCAGGGGGAATGGAAAAGTACTGTACAAACATCCAGCTTTTGACATAATGGCGCCCATCAACTTCATTTCCCGCCTCAGCCCGTCACGGAGACCCGCACATGGAAAGCACCAACAAATCCGCCCTGAATGCCGAAAAAGCCAAGGCCCTGCAAGTGGCGCTGGCCCAGATCGAAAAGCAATTCGGCAAGGGGTCGATCATGCGATTGGGCGAGGGCGAAGTCATTGAAGACATCCAGGTGGTGTCCACGGGCTCCCTGGGCCTGGACATCGCCTTGGGCGTCGGCGGCTTGCCCCGCGGCCGTGTGGTCGAAATCTACGGCCCCGAGTCCTCCGGCAAGACCACGCTGACGCTCCAGGTCATCGCCGAGATGCAAAAGCAAAGCGGCGTGTGCGCCTTCATCGACGCCGAACACGCCCTGGATGCCCAGTACGCCCAGAAGCTGGGTGTGAACCTGCAGGATCTGCTGATCTCGCAACCCGACACCGGCGAACAGGCCTTGGAGATCGTCGACGCGCTGGTGCGCTCCGGCTCGGTGGACCTGATCGTGGTCGACTCGGTCGCGGCCCTGACGCCCAAGGCCGAACTGGAAGGCGAAATGGGCGACTCGCTGCCCGGCCTGCAGGCCCGCCTGATGAGCCAGGCCCTGCGCAAGCTCACCGCCACCATCAAGAAGACCAACTGCATGGTCATCTTCATCAACCAGATCCGCATGAAGATCGGCGTGATGTTCGGCAGCCCCGAAACCACCACCGGTGGCAACGCCCTCAAGTTCTACGCCTCCGTCCGCCTGGACATCCGCCGCATTGGCTCGATCAAGAAGGGCGAAGAGATCATCGGCAGCGAAACCAAGGTCAAGGTTGTCAAGAACAAGGTGGCCCCGCCCTTCAAGACCGCTGAGTTCGACATCCTCTATGGTGAAGGCATCAGCCGCGAAGGCGAAATCGTCGACCTGGGCGTGACCGCCAAGGTGGTCGACAAGTCCGGCGCCTGGTACGCCTACAACGGCGAAAAAATTGGCCAGGGCAAGGACAACTCCCGCGAATTCCTGCGAGAGAACCCCGAACTGGCCCGCGAGATCGAAAACAAGATCCGTGAATCCCTGGGCGTGGCGCTGCTGCCGGCTGCTGTCGTCCAAGGCGGCAGCGAAGGCTGATGGACGAGGCTGATGGCCAACCGGAGGAGGGGGCCCGGCGCCAGGAGGGCCGGCGGGCAAGCGGGCCGGGCCTGTCCCTCAAGGGCCGGGCGCTGAAATACCTGGCTGCCCGAGAGCATTCTCGGGTGGAACTCCAGCGCAAGCTGGGCCCCCACGCCGAATCCCCGGAAGCCATTTCGCAGGTGCTGGATGAACTGGAAGCCCGTGGCTTCCTCTCCGCCGAGCGTTTCGCCCAATCGGTGCTGCACCGCAAGGGCAGCCGCTATGGTGCTGCGCGGGTCCAGGCTGAACTGGCCCAGCACCGCCTGCCCGCTGACGTGGCCGAAGCGGCCCGCCAGCAGTTGCGCGACACCGAACTCACCCGCGCCCAGGCCGTCTGGGCGCGCCGGTTTGGCGAGCCGCCGGCCAGCCCGGAAGACCGCATGCGCCAGTCCCGTTTCCTCGCCGGACGAGGCTTCAGCGGCGACGTGATCCGCGCCGTGCTCAAGGCCGCGGCCCAGGCGGATTGACGCCTTTCGGCCCCTTCGGCCTTCTTTTGGTCCTCTTTTGGTCCTCTTTTGGTCCATTTTTGGCCTTCGCTAGCGCCTTTTCGCCCGCCGTGCCACTTCTGCCCACGCCACCGTGGGCCATCCCCCCTGAGTCGATGCCCCGGTGCTATGCTGTTTGCTGCACCGCAGGAAACCATCCTTTCCCCCGTGGAGCGCCTCCCGCACCTGATCGGTCCGGAGGTTTTGTCACGTTCGACAAGAACTCATCCTTACCCCAAGAGTCATTCCATGAAGATTCATGAATACCAAGGCAAAGAGATCCTGAGCCGATTCGGTGTGCCGGTCCCAAGAGGAA
>CANBQJ010000255.1 GCA_947371645.1 Burkholderiales bacterium
AGCAGCTTGTCGAACTTGGCGCGGGCCTCTTCCGACTTGCCACCGGTGGCGCGCTCCATGCTCTCGTCCATCTTGGCCGCGCGGGCGATGTTGGTGCGGATGCCGCCCGGGTGCACGCAGGTGGCGCTCACGCCGCACTTGGCCATGTCCAGCTCCTGGCGCAGTGCTTCGGTGAAGCCGCGCACGGCGAACTTGGAGGAGTTGTAGGTGCCCTGGGTGGGCACGGACAGCAGGCCGAACAGGCTGGAGGTGTTGATCACATGGCCCTCACCGGCCTTCTTGAGGTGCGGCAGGAAGGCCTGTGTGCCCCAGACCACGCCCCAGAAGTTGATGCCCATGATCCACTGGAAGTCTTCGGGCTTGACCGTCTCGACGAAGGCACCCAGTGCCACGCCGGCATTGTTGAAAATCAGGTTGACCTTGCCGTGGTCGCGCGCCACCTGGTCGGCCCAGGCGAACACGGCTTCACGGTCGGCCACGTTGACCTTGGCCGTGGTGACCTTCACGCCCAGCTTGCCGGCCATGGCGGCAGTCTCGTCCAGCCCAGCCTGGTTGACATCGCTCAGCGCCAGATGACAGCCGCGGCGGGCCAGTTCCATGGCCAGGGTGCGGCCCATGCCGGATGCAGCGCCTGTGATGGCGGCAACCTTGTTCTTGAAATCCTTCATCTGGTCTGTCTCCGGGGTGGCTTGTGGGTAGAGGTCAGCGTAGCAAGGTCTCGTCGTCTGCTTGCACCACCCAGTTGAAGGTGCAGGCCCAGAATCGGGCCCACACCGAATTGGCAGCGCCGCAGACATGAGACAAGATGTCGTCCTTCTGGGCACCGGGGTGGGGCCAGGCGAAGTGGTGCCAGCATGCCGGCACCACTTGTGATTTGACAACAATCAATTTCAAAATAGTATTTGACAATGGCCGTTTCCAGAAATCGGGTAAACCCTGAGCACCCCGCCTCTGCGGGGACCTCGGGCCGTCGCTATGGCGGAGTGGACTCGGAAGAACGACAGCGTCAGCGCAAGGCCAAACTGGTGGAGTCGGCGCTCGTGGTCTTTGGTCAGCAAGGCTTTCACCAGACCACCGTGCGCGACGTCTGCAAGCAGGCGCAGCTCACCTCACGCTACTTTTACGAGTCATTCGATGGCATGAAGGCGCTCTTCCACGAGGTCTACGCCAGCGTCAACCGCGAACTGATGCAACGCACCATCGTGGCCCTGGCCAGTTGCCAGCCCGAACCCGACCTGCTGGCCGAAGCCGCGCTGCGCACCTTCCTCAACTACATCAAGGAAGACCCCCTGCGCGCCCGTGTGGCCCTGGTGGACGCGCTCAGCATCGACCGCGAGGTCACCGACCTGGCCGACAAGGCCTCACAAGATTTCGCCTTCCTGATCGCCGGCTTCATGCACCAGCTCTTCCCGCGGCTGGAAGAAGCCGGGCTGGACTTCCGCATGCTGGCCCTGGGCCTGGTGGGCGCCAACACGCGGCTGGCCACGCATTGGGTGAACGAGCGCTGCAAGACACCCATGGAGACGGTGCTGCACAACCTGCTGAGCCTGTTCAAGGCGTCCACCGCCTATGCCAGCAAGCTGCATGACGCCCTGCCGCCCAGGGCTGCGGCCTGACGCCCTGCCCAGGGATGCCCGGCCCAGCCAAACAGACACATCCGGACACCAGCAGCAGAGGTAAAGCAGACGCATGTTGGCGTTTAGCCGAAGTGGTTTCTTGAACGTCTCGCATTACGATTCTTTGCAATCGTTTTGTACCCCGGACACCCACTGGCCCCCATCGCCCCGCCCATGCTTTCCTCTGGCTTGAACGCCCTCTCCGACACGCCCCAAGTGCAGACCACGCCAACGCAGGCCGCGCCAGGTGTGCTGCTGAGCGGCCTGCTCTCGCCGGCGGTGCCGCTGAGCATGGCGCGGCTGCTGGCCCATGTGGTCGAACTGCGCGGGATCAGCAAGGCCGATCTGCTGGCCCAATCCGGGCTGCCGCCAGGCTTTCTGGAGCGCGACGCCGGTGAGGTCTACGGCACCGAATTCGCGGTGCTCTGCCTCACCGCCTTGCGCCTCACCCGCGACCCCTGCCTGGGCATCGAACTGGGGCTCAACCTGCCCCCCACCATGCTGGGCACGCTGGGCCACGCCCTCCTGTCGGCCAGTTCGCTCACCGAAGCGGTTGAGCTGGCCGTCACCTACTGGCGCATCAATGCCCGCTATTACGAGGTGAACCTGCACCGCAGCGAGCACGAATTGCGCATCCGTGCCACCGAGCGCTTCCCGCTGGGTGCCCTGCGGCGATTCGCCATCGAAAGCATGATGTCGGCCTGGATCCATGCAGGTTGTCACCTGACGGGCGGCAGCGGGGCGGCATCGTCCAGCACCACCCTGATGCGTTTCAGCCTGCCCTACGACCCGGCCTTCGAACGCTACGCCAGCCGCCTGCCCCAGGTGCATTACGGCTGCGATGTGGACGAGCTGGTCATGCCCTTGCGCAGCTTGCAGGTGTCCCTGCCCCTGGGCCACCCCGAAGCCGCCAGACAGGCGCGGGCTGCGTGCGATGCGGCCCTCGTCCGCGTCTCCGAGCATTCGGGCAACTTCGTACAGCAGGTGGCCGATGCCCTGGCCCTGACGACCGAGGGCTACCCCACCATGGGCCTGGTGGCCCAGCGCATGGGCATCACCTCGCGCACGCTGGCCCGCCACCTCGACCGCTATGGCCTGACCTTCCGCCAGGTGCTCGACGAACGTCGTCACATGGAGGCCTGCGCCCTGCTGGGCGAGGGGCAGACGGCGGTGGAAGACATCGCGGCCCGCCTGGGCTACAGCGACCCGGCCAACTTCACCCGCGCCTTCCGGCGCTGGGCCGGCTGCACGCCCTCTCAGTACCGCGAGCAAAACGCGATCGGCCGCGCGGCCTGAGCCTGCGCGGGCCAGCCCAGGCTGGCCCCACCACCTGCTCGGCAGGCACAAAAAAAGGCCGGTGTGAACCGGCCTTGTGAAACACCTACAAGTGGAAGAGAACGGTGATCAGCCGCCGTCGGGCGTGCCGTCCGCATTGCGGTCGATGCCCAGACGGGTGCCGTTGCCGGGAGGGGCGCAGGTGAAGGTCAGCGCGGCGCCGCTGCCCTTGGCCAGCGACAGCAGGTTGCTCAGGCTCAGCGAGGCGTCCGTGCGGCGGTCCGGCACGAAGGCGCTGGCACCGCGTGCATAGACCCAACCGCGTGCGGCCCCGCCGACCACGCCCTTGGCCACGAGTTCGCACTCAGGCCGTGGTGTGGTGATGCCGGCGCGCTGCACCAGCAGGTTCAGGCGGGCGCTGACGTCGGACTGGCTGGCATTGGCGGGTGTCACCGTCAGCTGCTGGCCCACGACCGGGTCGAAGTTGCTGGGGTAAGCCAGCACGAACTGCTCCAGGTTGTCGCGGTTGGTGGCGCTGACCGTGATGAACACCAGGGCGTCCAAGAAGCTGCTGACGCTGCCTTGCACGCCGTCCAGCGAGTAGCCGTTGCCACGGATCTGGTCACCGGTGAAGCTGTACTTGGGCAGGTTGCGGGTGAAGAAGCCCACCTTCTGGTACATGTTGCGCAGCTGCGGGATCTTGAAGTTCTCGGAGATCGTCAGGCCTTCGAAGGCCATGGTGCCGTCGGTACCGTACTTGCCGGTGCTGGCGTCGTTGACGTGGCAGCCGTTGCAGGTGGCGATGTTGTCGGCGTTGGTCTTCATGTAGAAGTCAAAGCCGGCTTGCTGCTGCGTGGTGTACGTGTTGTCCAGTGCCTTGTTGGGGTTGGGCGGCATCATGATCTTCAGCGCGAAGCGGGCGAACGAGGTCAACTCGTCGTCGGCCAGCGTGCCGTCGCGGCCCAGCAGGCCGGGGAAGGCCACGCTGAAGTCCTTGAAGGCGCGCTCTTCCAGCGTGGCCCCGGTGGACACACCCTGGCGGTCACCGCGCCAGTGCATCGGGCCGTTGCCCGCCATGCCACGGAAGGTCTGCGTGGTCATAGGCCCCTTCATGGGGTGGAAGTTGGTGGTGGTGCGCAGGAAGGCAGGCACAAACCGGTTGTACGGGTTGTTGTTCTTCGCGGGCGTGCCGTCGGGGTTGCCCAGGTCCCAGGCCAGGTGGTCCATGTCGCCAAAGGTGTGGCAACCGGCGCAAGACGAGTCACCGCGGCTGGAGGTGTAGGTCGCGTCGTACAGGAACTTGCGGCCCTTGACCACGTCGGCCGGTTCGGGGTTGTACATCTTCACGTGGGCCGCTTCGGTGAAGCTGCCGGTGTCGACGACGGACACGCCGTTGTCCATGCGGGTGGTGACGAAGGCACGGCCGTGGGCGGCATCCAGCAGCACGCCGGTGGGCAGGCCGCCGCTGAGGACCAGCTGCTGCGAAGCCGAAGGCGTGAAGCTGTCGTTCTCCAGCGCGCTGGTGCTGTAGCGGGCCAGCTTGTTGGCGCCCATGGCGGCCAGGTACAGCGTGCTGCCGTCCGGGCTCACGGCCATCTCCAGGGGCGTGGCCACGGCGGCGGCCTTTTCAGCCGCGGTGCCCAGGCCCGAGCCGTAGCTGGTGATGTGCTTGTTGAGGTGGCGGGGCAGCACGTTGCTGCCGTCGATCACCGTGATGCGGCTCTCGACGAAGTGGCCGTTCACCGAGTTGGCGATGGTGCCCGGGCCTTCAAAGCGGTTGACGTTGCGTGCTTCCGTGTTGCTCACGTACACCTTGCCGCTGACCGGGTTGACGGCCAGGTTGTACAAGGTGGTGCCCACGCCGGTCGTCTTGTTGATGACCATGGGCACGCTGGTGGTGGTGTCGATGGTGAAGACGTCGTTGTCAGGCAGGTTGAGCTTGACGTTGTCGTTCCAGGTCTTGGCTGCGACGCCATTGCGCGGGTCGCCGCCGTCCACCCAGTCGCCATTGGCGTTCTTCTGGACGATCAGGCCCGTGGCCGGTGCCTTGACACCGCCGACCGTGGCCGTGGGGCCCGGCTTGTCCAGCGCAGACTGCGGGCCACCCATCAGCACCGTGGTGCGGTTGCCCGAGTGCAGCACCGCCGTGTAGACGCGGCTGCCATCGGCATTGCGGGCCAGGCCACGCAGCGTGTCGCCGAACATGTTGAGCACGGTGGCGGGGGTGCCGCCGGCCGCAGCGCCAGGGCTGTT
>CANBQJ010000256.1 GCA_947371645.1 Burkholderiales bacterium
CCAACGGCAACCCCCTGGCCGACTTCTACACGAACGCCCAGGCCCCTGCCAACCTGCGCATCCCCTGCACCACCGTGGGCACGAACGTGCCGACCAACGCCGTCACCTGGACCGCCACCAGCGGCACCATCGACGGTTGCCCGGCTCACCTGTCGACCGCGCCTGCCGCCATCACCACCGCCACGGGCCCGATCGCCGCTGGCCAGAAGATGGTGTCGTTTGACGTGGCCGCCTGGGCCGACCTCTGGTTCTACAGCAACCCCATCTTCGTGGAAGTCAATGGCTCCACGCTGGTGGCTGGCGTCAAGTAAGACCTGTCGCTTGAGGGTGGCTTGAGGCCACCGCAGCAAGGCACCGTGCCAAGTGAGGCACGGTGCCTTTTTTGTTTTGTCATCTTCCTGGCATGAAGCATGGGTCTACTGCAGCCCCAAGGAGTACCCGCATGACCCAACTTGCCCGCATTCACGCGATCAACGCCATCGACTTGACCTTGCGCCGACGTCAGTTCATGAAAGCCGCCACCCTGCTGGCCGCACCCATGCTGGGCACCTCTGCACAGGCCTGCGAGTTCTTCGCCAGCACCTTGCGCGTCACGCACCCCTGGACGCGCGTCACCGCCCAGGACGCCCCCTTTGCCGTGGTGATCATGAAGATCGACCAGGTCACCCGAAACGACCGCCTGATCGGCGTGCGCACGCCGGTCGCGGCCCGCGCCGAGGTCGTCGGCTTGCAGCGCGGCGCGCAGTCGAGTCCGTCTGGGGTGAGCCTGCCCATCGAGCGCGGCGACACCTTGCAGCTGGATGAACAAGGCGTTCACCTGCGCCTGCTCGACCTGACCCAGCCCCTGCTGATCGCCCGCTCTTACCCCATGACGCTGATCTTCGAGCACGGCGGTGTGCTGGATGCCGAGCTCAACGTCGACTACGAAGCCGCTTGAACCGCATGGCCATCCGTTGCCCCCGCAATTTGAACCGCAGTACACACCATGTCCAATGCCCTGAGCACGGCCCTGCCTGAGGCCACCGTCTCCACCGCCACCCCAGCGCTGCCCCGATTGGCCTGGTGGCGAGAGCCCCTGCTGCATTTCCTCTTGCTGGGCGGCCTGCTGTTCGCTGCTGACCACGTGCTCGTGAGCCGAGCGGACGACCCCCGCACCATCGTGGTCGGCCCCGAGGTGGATGCCGAGGCCCGCCAGACCTTCAAGGGCGCCCGTGGCCGCGAGCCCAATGCCCAGGAGCTCGAAGCGCTGCGCCGCGTCTGGCTGGACAACGAGGTGCTGTACCGCGAAGGCCTGGCCTTGCAGGTCGACAAGGGCGACACCGCCATCCGCGAACGCGTGATCTTCAAGGCCCTGAGCGTGGTGGACGCCAACACCAAGCTGCCCGCCGTGGACGACAAGGTGCTGCGCGAATGGTTCGACGCCCACCGCGCCAAATACGACGACCCCCCTCGCTTCGATTTTCAGGAGGCCGTGCTGGCCGGGGAGCCCAGCGAGGCCCGTGTGCGCGCCCTGGTGGCCAACCTCAGCAATGGCACCGGCGGCGACGCCGAAGCCGGCCTGCGGGTGTTCAAGGCCCGCCCGCTGCCCAACCTGGACCTGAGCTACGGCCCTGAGTTCGCCAAGGCCCTGCAGTCCCTGCCTGCGCAGACCTGGCAGGCCGTGCACGGCAAAGACGGCTGGCGTGCCATCCGCATCGACGGCGTCACACCCGCCAGATCCGGGCAGTTCGAAGCCTTGCGCCAGGTCGTGCAACAAGACTGGACCGATGCCACCTTGGCCGCACAACGCAGCGCGGCCGTGCACAACCTGTCCAAGAAGTACACCATCCTGCAGGCAGGAGCCGCACGGTGAAGCGCGGCAGCGAACGGGGCCGCCGCGTGCTGGCCTGGCTGTCCGGCCTGGTGCTGGGTTGGGCGCTGGCGCTGGCCTGGAGCCCGGCGCAGGCGCATGAAATGAGCATGGCCGAGATGCAGGTGCGCGAGGTCTCGCCCGGCGAATTCATCTGGCAATGGACGGCCTCTGAAAAGCGCTCGGCCGCAGACGACCTGCAACCCGCCTGGCCAGACGGCTGCCGCCCCGAAGCCAATGTGCTGCACTGTGGCGAAGACGGCCTGCAAGGCACCCTCTCCGTCAAAGGCGTGGGCCAGACCTATTCGGCTGCGCTGGTGAAGGTCTTCTGGCTCAACGGTGACAGCCGTGTCTACACGCTGACGGCGGCCCAGCCGACCGTTCACCTCTTCGGTGCTGCAGACGACAACCGCGGCATGGGCGAAGTGGCCCGTGCCTATGCGGTGCTCGGGGTGGAGCACATCCTCTCGGGCGTGGACCACCTCTTCTTCGTGATCGGGCTGCTCTTCCTCGTGGGCTTCAACCGCCGGTTGATGTGGACGGTCACCGCCTTCACCGCTGCCCACAGCCTGACCCTGGCCCTCAGCGCCCTGGGCTGGCTCACCCTGCGCCCGCCACCCGTGGAGGCCTGCATCGCGCTGTCCATCGTGCTGGTGGTGGTGGAGTCGCTGAAGCAGCAATCCACCTTGGCGCGTCGCTGGCCCGCGCTCGTCGCTTTCCTCTTTGGCCTGGTGCACGGTTTGGGCTTTGCCGGCGCCTTGCAGGAAATTGGCTTGCCGCCCAACCACATGTTCACGGCATTGCTCACCTTCAATGTGGGTGTCGAGATCGGCCAGTTGATGACCGTGGCGGCCGCATGGGCCTTGTGGCGCATGGTGGCACGCTGGCCTCGCGTGGCGGCCATGCGCACCGCTGCGCTCTACGGCATGGGCACCGTCGCTTCATTCTGGGCCTGGTCACGCGTGCTGGCCATCTTTGCCTGAGCCGATCATGGACGAAGTCATCCCCCTGTTCCCGACGCCCTTCATGCGCTGTCCCAAGGCCTTGTCGCCAGACCTCGTGAAAGGCCTGGCCGCGCACTTCAGTGCCATGGCCTTGCAGGACAACAACGCATCGGCGAACCTGTCGCACACCCAGATGCTGCGCCCCAGCGACAGCCCCTTGCTGGTGGACGCCGCCCGCATGATCACGCCCAAACTGGCCGAGATGGGGGCGCAGCTGTTTGGCGAGCGCCTGGGCTGGTCCATCAAGGAAATGTGGGTCAATGTGCTGGACCAGGGCGGTCGCCAGGCCATGCACAACCATGCCAACAGCTTCATCTCGGGCGTGGTCTACCTCACGCCTACGCATGCGTCGTCGCGCACGGTGTTCATGAAGTCGCCGGGTGGCCATGAGTTCTCCTTCAAGAACGACCACGCTGGCGTGGTCACCGGCCCCTTCAATGCGGAGAAGTGGGTGAGCCCCATGCCCGAGCCGGGTGACATGGTCCTCTTTCCCAGCTTCCTGATGCACGCAGTGCCGCCCAATGAGGGTGAGCGCCGCATTACCCTGGCCTTCAACGCCATCCCCACCCGGCTCGACTCCTGGGGCTACGCCGTCCAGTTCAGCGCATGAGCTTTCGCGGTCGCAGGTCTGGGTTGATGGGCCTGATGCTGGCCTCGGGCTTCGCCAGCCTGGGCTACCAACTGGTGTGGACGCAGCAAATGGGCCTGTGGCTGGGGCACGAGTCAGCGTCCGTGCTGGCGGTGGTCGCGGCCTTTTTCGGTGGTCTGGCCCTGGGTGGCGTCTTGCTGGGGCGACGCATCGAGCGCAGCCCCCGGCCTTGGCGCTGGTATGTGGCGTGCGAGGCGGTGATCGGCCTGTGGGCCTTGCTGCTGACGGCCGTCCTGTACCCCGTTGGTGACCTGCTCTTGCACTGGATCGGACCCGACCCCACGGCGCTGCGGCAATGGGCCCTGGCCTTTGGCGGCGTCTTCGTCTGCCTGCTGCCCGCCACCCTGGCCATGGGCGCCACCTTGCCGGCCATGGAGCGCGCGCGGTCCTGCGTCATGGGTGGTCCACGTGAGCTGGCGGGCCTCTATGCGGCCAACACCCTGGGCGCCATGCTGGGCGTGCTGGCCTCGGCGTTCGTGTTGCTGCCTGACTTGGGTTTGCGCCAGACGGCCCTGCTGTGCGCCGGTTTGAACCTGGCCTGCGCTGCGGGTGGGGTGTGGGTGCTGGGCCGTGGCATTGCGCCTGGCGCGCAAGGTTCACCCACCTTGGCCGAGGCCTCTGTCGGTGGATCCGGGGCGCCGCGCGAAGGCCTGTGGCGCCTGGCCTGCACCGGCCTGCTGGGCATCGCCTACGAAGTCATGGTGGTGCGCGTGATCAGCCAGGCGGCCGAAGACACCGTCTACACCTTCGCGTTGTTGTTGGCGGTCTACCTGGTGGGCACGGCCTTGGGCGCTGCGGCCTGGCAGCGCTGGCGTCACCTGGTGCAAGGCCCTGGCGTGGGGGCAGACCTGGCGCGCGACCGCCTCCTGGTCGCCCTGGGCCTTGCCGTGCTGCTGGGCACGGCAGGCCTGTACGCGGCACCGGCCCTGATCGACAGTGGACGCAGCCTGTGGCAGGGCATGGGCGTGGCCCTGCTGGCCGAGGCCCTGGCGGCGCTGGTGGCCTTTGGCTTGCCCACCGTGCTGATGGGCGCGCTGTTCAGCCAGCAGCTTGAAGTGGCGCTGGCGCAGGGCCAGGATGCCGGCCGCGCCGTGGGCGTCAATGCCCTGGGAGCCGCCGTGGCCGCGCCCTTGTTTGGCGTGTGGCTCACGCCCGGTGTGGGCGCCAAGCTGGCCTGCCTGCTGGTGGGCGCAGGCTATGTGCTCCTGGTGTCGCCCGCACGCTGGCGGCGCTCCTGGGTGCTGGGGCCGCTGCTGGTCATCGGCGCCACCGCCGCGCTGGCGCCAGCCCTGGTCTTTGTGGACCTGCCCGAAGGCGGCCGCGTGCTGAGCTACGACGAAGGCGTCATGGCAGCGGTCAGCGTGGTGCAGGACGAGCAAGGCGTGGCCCGCCTGCGCATCAACAACCGCCAGCAAGAGGGCAGCTCGGGCACCTTGTTCGTGGATGGCCGCCAAGGCCTGCTGCCGCTGATGTGGCACCCGCAACCCCAGCGCGCGCTCTTCCTGGGGCTGGGCACCGGCGTCACCTCGTCCACCGTGGCCGAAGACGCCCGCATGCAGGTCGATGTGGCCGAACTGCTGCCCGAGGTCATCGCCGCTTCTCGCCATTTCTGGTCCGTCTTCGACCGCGACCAGCCCGCA
>CANBQJ010000257.1 GCA_947371645.1 Burkholderiales bacterium
CGCGTAGACCAGCACCAGCGCGAAGGTATAGAAAAGTATGCTCAAGGTGTCCATGGCGATCAGCGGTACTTGGCGTCCGCTTCCTTGTTGGCTGCGATTTCTTTTTCGTAGCGATCACCCACCGCCAGGAGCATGTCCTTGGTGAAGTAGAGGTCGCCACGCTTTTCGCCGTGGTATTCGAAGATGTGGGTCTCGACGATGGCGTCCACCGGGCAGCTTTCTTCGCAGAAGCCGCAGAAGATGCACTTGGTCAGGTCGATGTCGTAGCGCGTGGTGCGGCGTTGGCCATCGTCACGCACACCTGATTCGATGGTGATGGCCATGGCCGGGCAGACCGCTTCGCACAGCTTGCAGGCGATGCAGCGCTCTTCGCCGTTTTCATAGCGGCGTTGCGCGTGCAGCCCACGGAAACGCGGCGACATGGGCGTCTTCTCTTCTGGAAACTGCACAGTGACGTACGGCTTGAAGAAGTGGCGACCGGTCAGGGCCATGCCCTTGAACATCTCCAGCAGAAAGAAGCTGGACACAAAGTCTTTGAGGGACGTTTTGGTCACATTGGAAGTGGCAGACATGATGGTGGTCCTTTATTTCCAGATGTTCCAAGGCGACATCATCCAGCCACCGACCACGACCAACCAGATCAGCGTGATGGGGATGAAGATCTTCCAGCCCAGACGCATGATCTGGTCGTAGCGGAAGCGGGGGAACGATGCACGCACCCACAGGAACATGGTGACGATGACGAAGGCCTTGGCGAAGAGCCAGAACCAGTTCCACAACCACATCGTCTGTTCGATGATCTCGGGGGTGGTCAGGCCCAGCGTCTTGAAGGACACCGGCGCCAGCCAGCCGCCGAAGAACATGACCGCAGCCAGCGTGGACACCAGGATCATGTTGGCGTACTCGGCCAGGAAGAACATGGCGAAAGCCATGCCCGAGTACTCGATCATGTGACCGGCCACGATTTCGGATTCGCCTTCCACCACGTCAAAGGGGTGGCGGTTGGTCTCGGCCAGGCCGGAGATGAAGTAGACGACCGTGATCGGCAAGAGCGGCAACCAGTTCCACGACAGGAAGCTGACCCCCATGTCGGCGAACTGGCCCTTGCCCTGGCTCAGCACGATGTCCGTCATGTTCAGCGAGCCCGAGGTCATCAGCACGATCACCAGGCAGAAGCCCATGGCGATTTCATACGACACCATCTGTGCCGATGCCCGCAGCGCACCCAGGAATGCGTACTTCGAGTTGGACGCCCACCCGGCGATGATGACGCCGTAGACCTCCAGCGAGGTGATCGCCATCATGAAGAGCAGGCCGGCGTTGACGTTGGCCAGCGCGGCATCCGGACCGAAAGGCACCACGGCCCATGCGGCCAGGGCTGGCATGATGGTCATGATGGGCCCCAGGAAGAACAGGCCCTTGTTGGCCGCCGTCGGGACGATGATCTCCTTGAAGATCAGCTTGACCGCGTCGGCAATGGGTTGCAGCAGGCCGTAGGGGCCCGTGCGGTTGGGGCCCGGGCGGATCTGCGACCAGGCGATGGCCTTGCGCTCCCACAGGGTCAGGTAAGCCACGCAACCCAGCAGCGGAAGCAACAGGGCCACGATCTTGATCAGCGACCAGACCAGAGGCCATGCGGCACCCAGGTTGGCGACGCCGGCGTTGTAGAGGGTATCGATCATCTGGTCAGACTCCCTGCCCCATCAGGCCTTCTCGACCCGGATCGGGCCGAAGGCAGCACCCAGTGCGGCAGTCGTGGCGTGGCCGGTGGGCACACGCACGACGTTGGCGGGCAGACTGGCATCGCGCACCGCCGGCAGCAGCACGCTGCCCGCGTCTTGCGACACCTTCACTTGAGCACCGTCGCTCAGGCCCAGCTCGGCCCACAACGAAGCCGGCAGGCTGGCGACGGGCGACTTGGCGTCGGCGGTGGACTGCAGCGCAGGGCTGCGGCGCACCAAAGCGTCGGCACTGTAAATGGGCACATCGGCCAGACGCTCCAGGCCGCCCGTGCCGTTGGCGATGGCGACCGGCGCGCTGGTGGCGTTGTTCAGGCGCTGGCCGATGGCGGCGGCATCGCCCAGGGCGCGGGCCTTGACGGCTTCCGAGGTCTCGAAATCGAAACCTTGCAGGCCCAGCAGGTTGCCCAGCACGCGCAGCACCTTCCAGGCCGGGCGGGTCTCGCCCAGAGGCTTGACGACGCCGTGGAAGCTTTGCACGAGGCCTTCGGCGTTGACGAAGGTGCCGGACGTTTCGCTGAAGGGCGAAATGGGCAGGATGACATCGGCGTACTCGGACGCCTTGGACTCGAAGGACGACAACGACACCACCATCTCGGCGGCACTCACCGCTGCGAGGGCGTTGCTCGGGTTCGCGCTGTCCAGCTCAGGCTCGACGCCCAGAAGCACCAGCGCCTTCAGGCCCTTGCCCGGGGCCAGCATCTGGCCAGCATTCAAGCCACCTTGCAACGGCTGAGCGCCCACCAGTTGCGCGCCCACGCTGTTGGCCGCATCACCCAGGAAGCCCAGCGAGGCACCGGTCTTCTCGGCAATCCACTGACCCAGGGCCTGCAGCGTCGAGGCTTGCGGGTGTTGCGCCGCGGCATTGCCCAACAGCACGGCCTTGCTTTGACCCGACAGCAACGAGGCTGCGATGGCCTTGGCCGCATCGGTGGCGGTGCCGTTGCATGGGATCTCGGAGCCGAGCTGGTTGGCAATGGCCACGGCCACATCGCCCAGGGCTTGCGCCCAGGCCGACGGCGCGACGGTCACGCGCTGCTTGAGGCTGATGAGCCAGTCGTCGTTCACGCCGCCGATCGCGGAGATCTGGGCGCCCGACTTGGCGGCCTGGCGCAGACGCGAAGCAAACAGCGGGTGGTCCTTGCGCAGGAAGGAGCCGACCACCAGGGCACGGTCCAGGGTGCTCAGGCCGGCCACAGGCAGGCCCAGCCAGCGCACGCCGGCACCGGCGGTGAAATCGGCTTGGCGCAGGCGGGTGTCGACGTTGTCGCTGCCCAGGCCACGCAGCAGTTGCGCCAGCAGGTACAGCTCTTCGACGGTGCTGTGCCCAGTGGCCAGCGCGCCGATGGCGGCGGCACCGTGCTCGGTCTTGATGCCCTTGAGGCCATTGGCCACGTACTCCAGGGCCGTCGTCCAGTCGACGTCCTTCCAGACGCCGCCCTGCTTGATGCGGGGCTGGGTCAGGCGCTCAGTGCTGTTGAGGGCTTCGTAGCTGAAGCGATCGCGGTCGGCGATCCAGCATTCGTTCACCGCTTCGTTTTCGAGCGGCACCACGCGCAGCACCTTGCCGTTCTTCACTTGAACGATGAGGTTGGCACCGGTCGAATCATGGGGCGACACGCTCTTGCGGCGCGACAGTTCCCAGGTGCGGGCGCTGTAGCGGAAGGGCTTGCTGGTCAGCGCGCCCACCGGGCAGATGTCGATCATGTTGCCCGACAGCTCTGAATCGACCGAGCGGCCCACGAAGGTGGCGATCTCGGAATGTTCGCCGCGGTGCTGCATGCCCAGCTCCATCACGCCGGCAATTTCCTGGCCGAAGCGGACGCAGCGGGTGCACTGGATGCAGCGGCTCATCTCTTCCATCGAGATCAGCGGGCCGACGTCCTTGTGGAGGACCACGCGCTTTTCTTCGTTGTAACGCGAAGCCGAGCCGCCGTAGCCCACCGACAGGTCTTGCAGCTGGCACTCACCGCCCTGGTCACAGATGGGGCAGTCCAGCGGGTGGTTGATGAGCAGGAACTCCATCACCGATTGCTGGGCCTTGATGGCCTTCTCGCTCTTGGTGCGGATGATCATGCCCTGGGTCACCGGGGTGGCGCAGGCCGGCATGGGCTTGGGCGCCTTCTCGATGTCCACCAGGCACATGCGGCAGTTGGCCGCGATGGACAGCTTCTTGTGATAACAGAAGTGGGGAATGTAGGTGCCGTTTTCTTCAGCTGCACGGATGACCATGCTGCCTTCTTGGGCTTGGACCTTGCGGCCGTCGATTTCGATTTCAACCATTGCGTTACTCACCTTTTGCGGCGTGCGGCCGGCCTTGCGCCGGGCCGCCCCAAGGAAGGCCAGCCCCCTCGGGGGGCAGCGAGGTATTCCGAGCGTGGGGGTCAGACATAAGCCGGGACCATGCAGGTCTTGTGTTCGATGTGGTGCTCGAACTCGTGGCGGTAGTGCTTGATGAAGGCACGCACCGGCATGGCGGCGGCATCGCCCAGGGCGCAGATGGTGCGGCCCTGGATGTTGTCGGCGACCGAGTTCAGCAGGTCGATGTCTTCGGCGCGGCCCTGGCCGTTCTCGATGCGGTGCATCATGCGCCACAGCCAGCCCGTGCCTTCGCGGCAAGGCGTGCACTGACCGCAGGATTCATGCATGTAGAAGTAGCTCAGGCGCAGCAGGCTCTTGACCATGCAGCGGGTGTCGTCCATCACGATGACGGCGCCGGACCCCAGCATGGAGCCTGCCTTGGCGATGGAGTCATAGTCCATCGTGCACTGCATCATGATGTCGGCCGGCAGCACCGGCATGGACGAACCACCCGGGATCACGGCTTTCAGCTTGCGGCCACCGCGTACCCCACCGGCCAGCTCCAGCAGCTTGGCAAAGGGCGTGCCCATCGGGATCTCGTAGTTGCCGGGGCGTTCGACGTCGCCCGAGATCGAGAACAGCTTGGTGCCACCGTTGTTGGGCTTGCCCACGTTCAGGAAGGCTTCACCTCCGTTGCGGATGATCCAGGGGACGGCCGCAAAGGTCTCGGTGTTGTTGATCGTCGTGGGCTTGCCGTACAGGCCAAAGCTCGCCGGGAAAGGCGGCTTGAAGCGGGGCTGGCCCTTCTTGCCTTCGATCGATTCCAGCAAAGCGGTTTCTTCGCCGCAGATGTAGGCACCGAAACCATGGTGCGCGTGCAGCTGAAAGCTGAAGTTGCTGCCCAGGATGTTGTTGCCCAGCAGGCCGGCCGCACGGGCTTCTTCCAGAGCGGCTTCGAAGCGTTCGTACACCTCGAAGATTTCGCCGTGGATGTAGTTGTAGCCCACGGTGATGCCCATGGCGTAGGCCGCAATGGCCATGCCTTCGATCACGGTGTGCGGGTTGAAGCGCAGGATCTCGCGGTCCTTGCAGGTGCC
>CANBQJ010000258.1 GCA_947371645.1 Burkholderiales bacterium
GGCCTGGTCTCACGCAAGGACCGCCTGGCCATGTTGCTCTATGGGCGGCTGCTTCGCGCGACCGACTTGCTGGTCTACGTGTGTCACGGCCAGGCCAGGCATTGGCGGGCCTGGGGACTGCGCGCCCGACAGGACACCGTCATCTACAACGGCATCGACACGGCGCGCTTTCTGGACCGCACCACGCCAGAGGACAAGTTGTCGCTGCGCCAGGCCCATGGCCTGACAGCGCAGGACTATGTCGTGGGACTGTGCGCCGTCATGCGCCCCGAGAAGGCCCATGGCGACTTGTTGCTCGCTTTGGCGCACCTCCAGCATGAGGGCTTGTCGATCCGCTGCCTGTTGATTGGCGATGGGCCCACCCGTCCGCTCATCGAACAGCAGATCGACACACTGGGCTTGCGACACACCGTTCGCATCACGGGCCTGTTGCCTGATGTGCGCGCCGCCGTCTCTGCTTGCGACGTGATGGTCTTGCCTTCGGTAGAGACCTTTTCCATAGCGGCCCTGGAGGCCATGTCACTGGGCAAGCCCATGGTCATGACCCGCATGGGCGGCGCACCCGAACAGGTCACATCGGGTGACAACGGCCTGCTCTATCCCGTTGGCGACACCGTCACCCTGGCCGCATGCCTTCGTCAACTGGCCAATCCGGCCCTGCGCACCGCCATGGGCGCCCGCGCCGCCGAACGCGCACACCGCCAGTTCGACGTCAGCCACATGGTCAGCAGCTATGAGGTGGCGCTGGAGGCCTTGGTGGCCCGCCAGGCCGTGCCCACAGACAGACCGCTGACCATGGGCTGAAGGCTGGGCGGCGGGCCAGTCGCTAGGCGGTCTCAGGCATGGGCCAGCAGGGCGTGGCGCTCTGGCTGCCTTGCTGAGGCAGCAGGCCACAGACCTGGGCATAGATGGCCTGCGTGGACCGCGCATTGCGCTCCCAGCTGAACTTGCCTGTTGCCCATGCCTTGCGCGCCTCACGTTGCGCGTCCGTCTCTGGTGCCGCTGCGATCGCCTTCAAGCGCTGGGCCAGGGCCGGCACATCACCCAGCGGAAAGTGGCAATCCGATGGCAGTCCGATTTCGACATTGGCCGGGATGTCGCTGGCCAGCACGCGCACGCCATGTGACAAGGCCTCCAGGATGGCGATGGGCAGCCCCTCATGCGAGGAAGGCAGGACAAAGAGGCCCGCGTTCGCGTACAACGATTGCAGCGTCTCACCCGTCTGGAAGCCCGTCATGCAAACACCGTTCACCCTGGCTGCGGCGTCACACACACTGCGCGCGTAGGCATCGGCGTGGTCTGCAGCGCCCACGATGGCGAGCTGCCAGCCCTTGGGCAAGGCGGAACGCCGGAATGCTTCGATCAAGTCCAGGTGACGTTTTTCAGGCACCAGCCGGCTGACCAGCAGCACATAGCGGCCGGGCCGCAATCCAAACTGCTCGATCAGATGCGGGTCTGGCCGGCTTGTGGGTGGGGCAATGCCGTTGGGAATCAGCACGCCCACGCGCCCGTGTGTACAGGCCACCGAGCGCTGGATCACGCGCGAGATGACGATCAACTCGCTGGCGCCATGTGCGGCACAGGCCTCGCCCAGGCGCAGCACCATCTTGGCAAGCGTGCCCCACTTCTGCCGGTCGTAGTCAGGCCCGTGATGGGTGACCACCACCCGCAGCCCCATCAGGCGCGCCAGCCAGGTCCAGACACTGGGCCCGATGGCCTGGATGTGCAGGACATCAGGCCGGGCGATCAGCCCGGCGTAAAGCACGCCCAGACCGGTGTGCAGCACGGCTTCCAGTTGCTTGTGATGGGGCGCCCACAGTTGAACGAAGCGAACACCACGCCACGAGGCGGCCAGGCCACGCGGCCGATAGCCGCTGCGCGTCAGCACCGTCACCCGACAACCCAGCTCATGCAGCAAAGGGCACAGCTGTTCGGCGTGTGACTCCACGCCACCCTGCACGCCTGGAAAGCCGCGCAGGCCCAGCCACATCACATGCGGCGCGGCGCTCATGAGAGCACCTGCACCGAGGCACCATCCGTCACGACCTGGTCATGCACGTGCAGCAAGCGCGCAGACAGCCTTCGCCAGTCGTGGGCGTCCTGCACCTTGACCCGCGCACCATCGCTGGTGCTGTGGCGCAGGGCGGCATCTTGCAACAGCCCGCCCACACGCTGCACCATCGCCCCCATGTCGTTGGTGGGCACAATCCATCCCGTCACGCCCTGAACCACCAGGCCGCGGTAGAAGGGCTGGTCCCACACGACCACCGGCAAGCCGATGGCCATGGCCTCCAGGCAGGTGCCAGGCAGGCCCTCGTAGTAGGACGTCGATGCGTAGACCTTGCTGCGCCGGTACAGCGCCACCATCTCGCTGAAACACACCTTGCCGGTGAGCAGGATGTTCTCGCCCAGCCCTGACAAGGCTCGCCACACATGGGCCTCGTCGTCGCCGTAGCCCACGATGGCAATGCGGATCTCAGGGTGTGCGGCCACCAGTTGCCTGCACACGTCCACCATGGGCCTGCTGCCCTTGCGCAACTCGATGCGGCCAGAGAAGATCACGTCGATGTCTTTGACCACCGCAGGCACAGGCTTGAACTCAGCCAGATCAACGCCATTGGGCACGGTCGAAACCCGCTGCACGCGCCCATATCTGGCCAGCTCCTGGCGGCCTTGCTCGGTGAGCGTGACCACCGTGTCTGCGCGGGCAAAGAGCTGCTGCTCCATGCGCATCTTGAACCACAGCGACAGTGCCGGCCATGGGCTCTGGAAATGCTGATTGCCATCGAAGCGCCCCGACATGCCCAGATACGTGGTGTGTGCCGTCAACACAATGGGGATGTCGCTGCCCAGGAACAGGCCAGGGATCAGTGGCGGGATGTGCAGGTTCAATGCGGTGATGGGCCTGACCTTGTGCAGCGCTTCCACGTAGCGCCTGGCCTGCCAGCTCCACCATGCCAGGCCCCAGCGTGTGCGAGGCAGGTGCAGGTGAACCAGCTCCACCCCCTTGTGCTGTGGTGCGTCGGGCACGTCATCACCGGTGATCAAGACCACCTCGGGCGCGTTGGCGGGCAGGTTGGAGAGGAAGGCATCAAGGTACCTCGCGATGCCGCCAATGGCGTGAAACTGAGGGTAGAGGATGACGATCACGGCTGTGTCCTGTGTGGGTGGCAGTGGGTCACTGCGTGCTGGCTGTGATCCTGTGATGACGGTGCGCCCGCGCCATTGAGTGTGCGCAACGCGCGAAGAAGTCTCACACCAGGGCGCCGATGCGATCGGCCACCTCCTTGACCAGGCGCGGGTAGGCGAAACGCCGCAGCACCTCTACCCTTGCAGCCAAGGCCAGCCGCGTGCGCAAGCCACTGTCCAGCACCACGCGCTCCATGGCCTCACACAAGGCAGGCACGTCGTTGGGTGGCACCAGCAAGCCTGTGCGCTCGTGCGCGATCAGCTCAGGCAGCCCACCCACGCGGCTGGCGATCACGCAACTCTGAGACGACATGGCTTCCAGACCGACCAGGCCGAAGGGCTCTTGCCAGATCGAAGGGACGACCACGGCATCGGCATGCGCATACACCGCGCGCAACTGCTCATGGGGCAGGAAGCCCGTGAACACGATGGCACCAGACACTGCCGCAGCTTGTGCCACCAGGCGCTCCTGATAGGGCGTCCGGGGAGCATTCGCGAAGAAGGACGAACCGACGATGACCAGCCGTGTGTGCGGATGTGCCTGATGGACGCGCGTGAACGCGTCGATGAGCACATGCACACCTTTGTCTTCGGTCAGTCGGCCCACGAAGAGAAAATGAAACAAGCTGGGCACGACCGGCTCCGCTGGCCCGCTCGCCTGCGGGCCCATCGTCGGCTGACGGGCGAACAACTCGGGGTCCGTCGCGTTGAGCACCGTGTGGATCTTGTGTGCATGGCCTGGAAAGGCCTGGCGTGCGCGGTCACGGATGAAGTCACTCACGCACAGCACCAGTGCCGTGCGTCGCAACAGCAAGGCGACCAAGGGCCTGAGCACTGCCATGCCAAGGTGGTCGTTGTGCATGTGCAGCACCAGCTTTTGTCCGTCGTGCTTGCCGATCAGCAAGGCAAGGACCGGGTCGTTGTGAACGTAGACCACATCGGCGTGTTCATGGCGCAAGGCCCAGCGCACACCGCCCGCATAGCCCAGCACGCTGGCCAGTTTGGCCAGGCCGCGAAGGGGGTTGCGTCGGCCGCTTCGCTGCTTCAGTTGACGCCACCACTGGCCCAGGCTCGTCCAAGGCACGCCAATGCGATAGACATCGTCGGGCACCTCTGTCATGCCGCTTGCCGATGCTGGCCTTGACACCACGGCCACGTCCACCGGCATGCCAGCCATGCGCCGAGACACCTCGTGCACCCAATGCTCCACGGCGCCACCTTCAGTCGGTGGCACCGGCAACATTTCAGGGACCACGAAGACAATCGAGAACATGAGCACCCTTCCAAGGGCAGCTCCGGTGTGGCCACCCTCCACACTGTGTGTACAGGGCCCCGCGCAAGCAATGAGCCTGCTCAATGGCTGCCGGGGTCATGGCTGCTTTCATCGGGCTGTACACACACCTGCCCACCCCGGAACATGCCCATGGCCACAAGCACACGCCCATCGCACAGGACCGTCGTCGTCCTGCGCGTGGGCTGTGGCGCCATGCTGTCGCTCGGCCTCATGGCCGGATCGCTGGCCGACTCTGCCCGGGACCGCATCCACACCACCGTCAGGTTCATCGCGTCCTCGGCGGACTTCCCCAACCCGGACCGCGGCTTCTATGGCTGGGGCGGCAGCGATCTCATCTCTGCCTTCGATCTGAACAGCGTCCACGCCGCCTACGGCAAGGGCATGCGCCTCGTCACGGCCACCGTCTTGCTGGACGCCTACCGCGACACCGATCTGCCCCAGGCCCTGCTCTCCACACTCTCGGCACGCCTGGCGGCCGTGCGCGAAGCCGGAATGAAGGTCATCCTGCTCTTTGTCTATGACGCCTCGGACCAGGGCAAGGACGCCTCAGCGCTCTGGATCCAACGGCACCTGCGACAGCTGCAGCCCGTCCTGGCGGCCCATGCCGATGTCATCCCCTACATGCGCGCAGGCTTCATCGGG
>CANBQJ010000259.1 GCA_947371645.1 Burkholderiales bacterium
GCACCGCCCGGCGTTCGAGATGCTGATGCAGGAGCTGGCCACCAAGTTCGACCACATCATCATCGACACGCCCAGCAGCGAAGGCTATGCCGATGCGCGCGTGATCGCCGCCAAGTGCGGTGCAGCCCTGGTCATCGGCCAGCGCAACAGCACCCGCGTCAACGCCTTGAACACCCTGGTGGACGAACTCAAGCGCGTGGGCACCCACATCACCGGGGTGGCCATCAACCGATGAAGGCGCTCTTGCGGCCCTCAAGCCGTGCCTCGTCGCCCTTCGAGGCGTACAAGCGCGGCTGGACCCGGTACCTGCCTGAGCGGACCTGGTGGCTCAAGCTCGCCTTGTTCCTGGGCGCGGCAGCCGTGGCCGCCTTCCTGGCGCTGCTGGGCTCGGTGTCGCCACCGCTGTGGATCATGGGCGGCTTCCTGGTGCTGTGCACGGCCATCGCCTTGCCGATGCTGTCGATCACGCTGTCGTTCTTCATGGGCCTGGCGATGATGTCGGGGCTGACCTGGCTGCCGGACCACCGCATCGCAGAGTTGGTGCTGGCCCTGGTGGTGGCCGGGGTCTGGTTCCTGGCGCCCAAAGGGGCTGTTCAACGCGCCTTGTCGGGCAACAGCCGGCCGGTGCTGGCCACGGGGGTCTTGATCGGCCTGGGCGTGCTGCTGGTGCTTTATGGCTTTTTGTACCGCGCGCACTTCAGAGCCTTCATCTACACAGACAGCCGCTGCTTCGTCTTCTGGCTGATGCTGCCCACCACCATCCTGCTGGCCAATGGCTGGGTGGGCTGGCAGCGCTTTTACCGTGCCTTGCTGATCTTTGCCATGGTCACCTGCCTGGTGGCCTTGTTCCAGGCGGCCACCGGCATCAAGGTGACCTACGGTGGCGCGCTGGAAGCGCTGCAGACCATGGACACCACCTACGACGGCATCGCCCGTGTCGCAGTGCCCGGCATCCTGGTGGTGATGTTCTGCTTCGTGCTGGTGGCGGGCCTGTGGGCGGTTGACCGCCTCACCTGGTGGCAAGCCGCTGTGCCCCTGGCCCTGTATGCCTCCTGCATCTACCTCAACTTCGGGCGCGCCATCTGGGCCGCCACGGCGTTGATGCTGCTCATCTTGCTGGTTCTGGGTGGCATGGTGGTGGCGCGCAAGCTGCTGCCGGCCATGGTGGTGGGTGGCGTGGTGGTGGTGGCGGCCGCAGCGTTGCTGGCCCCGCAGATGCTGGACGCCGCCGTGCAACGCGTCCTCAGCGTGCAGCAAGAAAGTGGCGCCAGCACCTCCTTTGGCTGGCGCGTCACCGAAAACGCCTACGCGGTCGAAGCCATCCGCAAGTCGCCCCTGTTTGGCGACGGCATGGGCACCGAATACAAGCCGCCCATGCTGGGCCCGGGCGCCTTCCCGGACCAGACCCACTACGTGCACAACGGCTACTACTTCATCCTGATCAAGGGCGGGGCGGTGTTGCTGCTGGCGCTGGTGGCCATCTTGCTGACGGTGCTGCGCCGCGCCTGGCAGGTGCACCAGAGTGCCGACCCGGTCGACCGGGTCATCGGCAGTTCGGTGGTGGCCATGGTCGTGGCGCTGTTCTTGCTGAACTTCACGCAGCCCGAGTTTTCAGGCAGCGCCGCTGCCCTGGTCATGAGCCTGGCTTACCCCCTGCTTTCGCGCCACAGCCAGCCGGCAGCCGGTTGAATGGCCATGCGGGTGCTGGTCGTGTTGGTGAACTGGAATGGCTGGCAAGACACGCTGGCCTGCGTGCACAGCGTGCTGGCCTACACGCCGCCCTGGGTGCACATCGCCGTGTGCGACAACGCCTCGGCCGATGGCTCGGTGCACCTGTTGCAGCAGCGCTGGGCCGAAGAAGGCGTGGGCCACCAGCACGTGGCGGCGGGCCAAGCACCCGACCCTTTGTCTGATGACTGCCGCGTGCTGCTGGCCGACACCGGCGGCAACCTGGGCTTTGCCGGTGGCTGCAATGTGGGCCTGCGCCTTGCCATGGCCCAGGGCTACGACCACTGCTGGCTGCTCAACAACGACACCGTCATCGACGAGCGCACGCTGCCAGCGCTGATCGAGCGCATGCAGCAAGACAGCCAGATCGGCCTGTGCGGCTCCACCCTCATCTACTTTGACCACCGCGACATGGTGCAGGCCTGGGGCGGCGCCAGCTACGACGCCCGCACCGGCACCGGCGTGCACCTGGGCGTGGGCCAGTCGCCGGCCCGCCTGCCGCCGGCGGCAGAGGTCGAGGCCCGCATGAGCTATGTGGTGGGCGCATCGATGTTCGTCAGCCGCGCCTTCCTGCAGCAGGTGGGCCTGATGGACGAAGACTACTTTCTCTACTACGAAGAAATCGACTGGGTGGCCCGCGCCCAGGGCCGCTTCAAGTTGGCCTGGGCGCCAGACAGCCGCGTCTTCCACAAAGAAGGCGCCAGCATCGGCTCCAGCCACCTTCACCGCCCGTCGGACCTCTCGCTGCGCTACCTCTACCGCAACCGCCTGCTCTTCACCCGGCGCCACCACGCGCGGCAGCTGTGGTCGGTGCGCAAGCGTCTGCTCAGAGAAACCATCTCGTACCTGCGCCGGCTGGACTCGCGCGCCTGCGGCATCATTGCCCGCGCCCTGTGGGCCGACCTCACCGGCCAGGTGCGGTAGCGATGGCCCCGCCCCGCCTCGTGGTCATCGCCAACGAATGCCCGCTGCCCGCCATCCACGGCGGCCGCATCGATGTGCTGCGCCGCCTCATCGCGCTCAAGGCAGCGGGGGTGCGGGTCACGCTCATCTTCTGGCAGAACCCGGCAGACCACAGCCCGCTGTCTGATGACGATGCCCGCCAGCTGCGCGAGCTGGCTGATGTGCACATCGCCATCGGCGTGCGGGGCAGCAAGGCGGACCTGCTGCTGCGCGTGGCCGCCTCGGCGCTGTACCCCTCACACGTCACCGCACGCGCCGTCCGCCCGGCCGACTGGCAAGGCGTGACGCAGGCATTGGCCGCCCAGCACCACGACGGCATCTTGCTGGACGGCCTCTACGGCGGCCTGCTGGCGCTCAAGCTGCAAGCCCACGCCAGGCTGCCGCTGTACTACCGCTCGCACAACATCGAGCACATCTACATGCGCAAGCAGGCCGACAAGGCCCAGGGCTGGCGGCAGCGCCTGCCCATCGCCTTGAACCTGCTGTCGCTGGAGCGCTTCGAGCGCCGGGTGATGGCGGCCAGCACGGCCTTCTTCGACATCTCTGCCGACGACCTGCGCTGGTGGCAGGGCCAGGGCTTTGCCCATGGCCACTGGATGCCGCCCATCATGGACGAGGCCTCTGTGCTGCAGCTCAGCCCGCTGCAAGGCTGGGCACCCGCTTACGACGTGGGCTATGTGGGCAACCTCTATGCGCCCAACAACGTGGAAGGCGTGAGCTGGTACCTGCGCACGGTGCTGCCCATCCTGCGGCGCAGCCGGCCCGGTCTGAAGGCCTTCATCGCCGGCTCCAAACCCGTGCCAGAACTGCTGCAACTGGCCCAGGCCCAAGGCGTCACGGTGCTGGCCAACCCGCCGCAGATGGCGCCCATCATCCGCAACGCCCGCGTGCTGGTGAACCCCGTGTTCGCCGGCAGCGGCGTGAACATCAAGGCGGTGGAGATGCTCTTCAGCCCGGCCGCGCTGGTGTCCACACCCGTGGGCGTGGGTGGCCTGCCTGCTGACGTGAGCCGGCACTTTGCCCAGGCGGCCGAGCCAGAAGCCTTTGCCCAGGCCATCCTGGCGCAGCTGCAGGCCACCGAGCCGCCCGTGGCGGCAGACCGCCAGGCCGCACGTGCGCGCTTTCAGGGCGATTCGATCTCTGCGCTGCTGCAGGCGCTGGGCAGCGGGGCAGGCGCATGAGCCGCCGCGTGCTGGCCCCACTGTGGTGCTGCCTGGGCCTGGCGCTGACACCGGCCCTGGCCTGGGCTCAGCTGCAGGGCAGCCTGGGCGTGAGCCCCAACAGCCAGCCGGGCGCACGAGACCGCCAACTGGTCGGCAGCGTGGCCTGTGACCCGAGCTGCGACGGCCTGATCAGCAGCGGCAGCTTGCGCTCCAGCCTGCACAACAGCTGGGCTTTCCTGCTGGTGCAGTCTCTGGATGCACAAGGCCGCGTGCTGCAGGAAACGCGCACCCCGCCCTACCAAGGCGAGTTCAGCCAGCTGGACGCCCGCCTCAGCCTGCCCGTGGCACCCGGCGCCCGCACGCTCAAGGTGTTTGCCGAAACCTGGGTGCGCGGCAGCGCCCCCCGTGGCGAGCTGGCCTGGCGAGACCTCACCCTGGCGCCTGGCCTGCACGCCACCCTGGAGGCCACCGACAGCGCCGTGGCGGTGGAAGGCCACCCTCTGGCCTGGCAGCTGCACCTGGCGCGCTGGGCCTCACCCCTGCAGCTGAGCTACAAGGTGAGCGATGTGAACGGCCGCGTGGTGGACGAAGGCAGCCGCAACCTGGATGGCGCCAAAGACAACACCAAAGACATCGCCTGGAGCACCAAGGCCCAGCCCGCCGGCTATTACACGGTGGCGGCGCAGCTGCGCGGCCCGCAAGGCAGCACCACGCCCCTGTCTGCCGCCGTGGTGGTGACGCCCGACGCCGGCCCCGCCACCGCACCCGACGCCAAGCCCGACACCCGCATCGGCGTGGACGCCGTGCTCAGCTGGTATGGCGGAGACGCTGCACGCATTGCCCGCTCACTGCGCACGCTGAAGGCCGCAGGCGTGGGCGCCCTGCGTGACCGCCTGCGCTGGCGCGAGCTGCAGCCCACGGCCAACAGCTGGCAGCCCGGCCACGCCCTGGAGGTGGCCAAACAGGTGCAGGCCCAGGGCTTTGCCCTGCTGTGGACGTTTCATGACGCGCCCGCCTGGGCTCACCCTTCGCGCCCCCGGCCCGAAGACATGACGCCGCCCGAAGACCTGGCCGCTGTGGAAGCCTTCGGGCACAAGCTGGCCGACACCTTTGCCCCCTATGGCCAGGCCGTGGAGTTCTGGAACGAGCCCAACAGCAATTTCTTCAGCGGCTACGCGCACCAGTTCAGCAACGGGCTCAAGGCCTTTGCCCAGGGCGTGTCCGGCGGCATGCAGGTG
>CANBQJ010000260.1 GCA_947371645.1 Burkholderiales bacterium
AACGTGTTGCAGTACTTCATCTCCACCCACGGCGCCCGTAAGGGTCTGGCCGACACGGCGTTGAAGACGGCCAACTCGGGCTACCTGACCCGTCGTCTGGTGGACGTGACGCAAGACCTGGTGGTCACCACCGAAGACTGCGGCACCGATCAAGGCATCAACACCAGAGCCCTGGTTGAAGGTGGTGAAGTCATCGAGTCGCTGCGCGACCGCATCCTGGGCCGCGTGCCTGCGGTGGACGTGCTTCACCCCGAGAACCAGATGGTGCTGGTCACGGCCGGCACCATGCTGGACGAAGACATCCTGGACATGTTCGAAGCCGCTGGCGTCGACGAAGTCAAGGTTCGCACCCCGCTGACTTGCGGCACGCGCTTCGGCCTGTGCGGCAAGTGCTACGGCCGCGACCTGGGCCGTGGTGGCCTGGTGAACACCGGTGAAGCTGTGGGCGTCATCGCCGCGCAGTCCATCGGTGAACCCGGCACGCAGCTGACGATGCGTACCTTCCACATCGGTGGTGCCGCTTCGCGCGCTGCCATCGCATCGAGTGTGGAAGCCAAGTCCGACGGCATCATCGGCTTCAACGCCACGATGCGCTACGTGACCAACGGCAAGGGCGTCCTGGTGGTGATTTCGCGTTCCGGCGAAATCGTCATCTCCGACCAGCACGGCCGTGAGCGCGAGCGTCACAAGGTGCCGTACGGCGCGCAGCTCAACGTCAAGGCCGACCAGGCCATCAAGGCTGGCCTGGTGCTGGCGACCTGGGATCCGCTGACCCGTCCGATCATCACCGAGTTCGCCGGCAAGGCCCGCTTCGAGAACGTCGAAGAAGGTCAGACCGTCGCCAAGCAGGTGGACGAAGTGACCGGTCTGTCGACCCTGGTCGTGATCGACCCCAAGCGCCGTGGCGCCGCCAAGGTCATCCGTCCGCAGGTCAAGCTGCTCGACGCGTCCGGCGCCGAAGTGAAGATCCCGGGCACCGACCACGCCGTGACCATCGGCTTCTCGGTGGGCTCGCTGATCCAGATCCGCGACGGGCAAGACCTGTCGCCTGGTGAAGTGCTGGCCCGTATCCCCATCGAAGGTCAGAAGACCCGTGACATCACCGGCGGTCTGCCGCGTGTGGCCGAGCTGTTCGAAGCCCGTACGCCCAAGGACAAGGGCACGCTGGCAGAGATCACCGGTACCGTGTCTTTCGGCAAGGAAACCAAGGGCAAGGTTCGCCTGCAGATCACCGACCCTGAAGGCGCCGTCCACGAAGAACTCGTGCTCAAGGAAAAGAACATCCTGGTGCACGAAGGCCAGGTGGTCAACAAGGGCGAATCCATCGTCGACGGTCCGGCCGACCCGCAGGACATCCTGCGTCTGCTGGGCATCGAAGAGCTGGCGCGCTACATCGTCGACGAAGTGCAGGACGTCTACCGTCTGCAGGGCGTGAAGATCAACGACAAACACATCCAGGTGATCGTTCGCCAGATGCTGCGTCGCGTGATGATCACCAATGCAGGCGACAGCAACTACATCGTCAACGAGCAAGTCGAGCGTTCGGAACTGCTGGACACCAACGACCGCCTGCGCTCCGAGGGCAAGATGATCGCCACGCACGCCGACGTGCTGCTGGGCATCACCAAGGCTTCGCTGTCGACCGACTCCTTCATCTCGGCCGCTTCCTTCCAGGAAACGACCCGCGTGCTCACCGAGGCTGCCATCATGGGCAAGCGCGACGAGTTGCGCGGCTTGAAGGAAAACGTCATCGTGGGTCGCCTGATCCCTGCCGGTACCGGCATGGCCTTCCACCAGGCTCGCAAGGCCAAGGAAGAGATGGACGACACCGAGCGTCGCGCCATTTCCCTGCAGGAAGCGCAAGAGCGCGCTGCCATGGAACTGACCGCACTGGAAGAGTCTTCGGCCCCTGCCGAAGGTGGCGATTCTTCCGCCGAGTGAGGCCGGGAGGGGGCGCAAGCTCCCTCTGGCTTGAGCGGCACCTGCCCCAAGACAAAGGGCCCTCGCGAGAGGGCCCTTTTTTCATGCGCAAGCCTGGGTCTAAGGCTTGGCAGGCAGGTAGAACTCGCTGGCCAGCAAGCGTGCGCCGAGCGCGCTGCTGCCGCCCAAGCTGCCGTACCTGACGGGCAAGATGGCGCCGGCCACCAGGATGCCCTCTGGCGTGCCCAGCGCCTGCAGGGCGGCATCCACAGAGGCTTGTGGCGCACCGGCCGTGCTCAGGTTCAGGTCCGGGTTGCCGGGTTTGGCCGTGGTGTTGAGCACCTGGGTTTCCAGCGAAGGGCAGGGCGCCTTGATGCACACGATCCCGGTGCTGTGCACGCCGTAGAAGGTGCCCAGAGGCTTGTGCAAAGCCTGGCCTTGCCAGGCCTGGCTCAGCCGCAGCACGTCTCCGGTGTACAGCCCACGGGGCTGGGGCGTGAGGGCGCCCTTGACCAGGGCGTAGCCCTTGGCAAATGACCCTTCGAAGCCGGCTTGCTGCTCAGGCGTCCAGCCCAGGGCGGTGCTGTCGATTTCCACCGCGTGGCACTCTTTGGCCATGGTGCCGTCGGCGCAGCGCGTGAGCGACTGGTTCACGGCCTTGACGAAGTAGCCGCCGCACAGCGGGTACATGCACTTGCGGGCGTCCACGTGGGTGACGATCAGCACGCTTTCCGGGGCCGCCAGGCGGTCGGTCGTGGTGCCTGCGCTGGTCTGCGCGTGGGCCATTGGGCCGGTGATCAGCAGGGTCGCGGCCAGCGCAATCGCGGCTGGCACACGCATGGAAGAGGGCAACATGGGGTGTCTCCTTGAGGGCATGAAGGATGGGCTCGCCGCACTGTGGCAGCCCGCCCGCCCGCCGACAAGAGGTGCTCTCCGATTTGGGCGCGGTGACGGCCCCCAAAGTGTTGCCTGATGTTTCCCGCTCAGCGCCGGTCGCGAGGGGGCTCGGTGGCCTTGGGCAGGTCAGGATGGGGCCAGTTCAGCAACTCTGCCACCCGCACCTCGATCCACCAGGCCTCCTCAGGGCTGACGCCCGCACCGGCGCCTTCGCTGCCGTCGCCCAGCAGGCCGTCGCGCAGCCTCGCCAGGATCTCCGACTCGCCGCCACCCAGCGACAAGGCCAGCGAACGCGCCGACTCCGACACCTGGAGCGCCAGGTCCTCACACCAGTCGTAGCGGGCAAAAACTGCGGCCGCCGAATCGCGCAAGCGCCCACGTGGGTCACGGTACAGGGCGAGAAAGGAGTCGGGAATCTCTTGCATGGATGCAGATGGTGACAAAAAGGCCCGGCAAACATCAGGGAAAACGCGCACAAATGCGGGAAATCCCTTAGCATGCCGCATCGAATCACTGACTTGGAGCGAATCATGGCCCAACACAGCTTGAAATGGTCTTCTTTTCACGGCGCCACGCGTGAACTCGGCCAACGCCAGCTTGGCGTCGACAAAGCATGCGTCATCCTCGGCTTCGTGGGAGGCTTGCCCCTGGGGCTGGGGGTCGTCAGCGAGGGCTTGACCCGGCTGGGGTCCCCGGACTGGCTGGTGGTCGCAGGGCTGGTGGCCACGGTTGCAGCCACCACAGTTGCCGGCATGCGCGCGGGCGACTGGCTGGCACGCCACCTCCGGCAGTCTTGATCCGGCCGCCCCCGGCCAAGGTCGGGGAGTGGGCGGATGCGAACGGCACCCTCGAACCCCTGTGCGCCTTTGGCTGCAGGGGTTTTTTGCTGTGTGAAAAGCAGCAGCCGGGACGCCGGCGCACGGCCGCGCCATACCCAAGCAAACCACTTGGCTACTGTGGATGAAGCCCCACACCCCGAGGGGTGGGGCACCCGGGGGCTTCGTGACGGCTTGCCCAGGGCCTCAGCAGGGCTTCACGTTCGCTTCAGCGGCGCACGCCACCGCACTACCCCTGATGGGGGATCTCCGGTTACAAAGTGACTACGGCTTCGGTACAACGTCACAGATATAAAGATGTGCAGAGCGCACTTTTGCCGGCGCACACACTTTGGGAGCGTGATCATCATGGAACTGGTTCGGATGTTTTTGGTGCTGGGGCATCTGGCTGCGCTGATGGCAGCTGCCATCGCGGTGGCTTTCGGCGATTTCGCCCTGCTGGGGCGCCGCCAGATCCAGTCTGATTTGCTGCACAGCGCTTCCAAGGCCGTGGCCTGGGCCCTGGCCGGCCTCTGGCTCACGGGCCTGGGCATCATCTATGTCGACACCCATTTCGCGCTTGCCGTGATCCTGGCCAAGCCCAAGATCCTGGCCAAGCTGACGGTGGTGCTGCTCCTGACGGCCAACGGCATCTTCATGCACGCCAAGGTGTTGCCGGCCCTCCAGCGCCTCTACGCCCGCGCCCAGGGGGCGGTCGTGGCGCGTCGTGCCACCCGTGTGGGCGCGGTGAGCGCCGCATGCTGGGTGTTCGGCCTGTTCCTCGGGGTGGCCAAGCCCCTGACGCCCATCCTGGGCTACACCGGCTTCATGGCGCTGTTTGTGGCCGTGTTGGTGGGTGCGCTGGTGGTGTCGACTCAAACGGTGCTGCCCGAGTTGCGCAAGCGCCTGACCCAGGGCGAATGGACAGATGGCCGCACCAAGGCCACGTCCGAGGCCCGCGAGGGCACCCTGGCAGACGACGCTGCCGACCGGATCGCCGCCGCCTGAACCCCGCTTCGACCAACGGACAGGCCCCGCCCAGGCGGGGTTTTTTCATGGCGTCGCAGGTCTGACTTGTCAACTTTTCCGCCACAACATACAATAGAAGGCTTTTCGGCTTTCGGCCGGGTGTGTTCGTGCGCGATCCCGCCTTGGGCTAGATGAGCCGGTGAGCGCCTGTCTTGGGTCCGGCTCCTGCGCGTTCGTTCAAACGCGCGGGGCAGAGGTCAGGTCAGGTATTTCAACGGGAACCAACTGGGATTTTTAAATGCCAACCATCAACCAGCTCGTGCGCCATGGCCGTAAGGTCGAGGTCACGAAATCCAAGTCGCCTGCGATGGAAAACTGTCCGCAGCGCCGTGGTGTGTGCACCCGCGTGTACACCACCACGCCAAAGAAGCCTAACTCGGCTTTGCGTAAGGTCGCCAA
>CANBQJ010000261.1 GCA_947371645.1 Burkholderiales bacterium
CGGCGATCCTGGCCGGTCAGCAGGGCCCGCTCGGCCACCGGGTCCGGGTAGCCCAGAGACAGGCGCATCGCGAAGCGGTCCAGCTGGGATTCGGGCAAGGGGTGGGTGCCCAACTGGTCTGAGGGGTTCTGCGTGGCGATCACGAAAAAAGGCGAGGGCAGGGGGCGGGTCTCACCGTCCACCGATACCTGGTGCTCTTCCATCGCTTCCAGCAGCGCGCTCTGTGTGCGGGGCCCCGCGCGGTTGATCTCGTCGGCCAGCAGCACCTGGGCGAACACCGGGCCCGGGTGGAACACAAAGGCCTCTTTCTGGCGCTCGTACACGCTCACCCCGATGAGGTCGGAGGGCAGCAGGTCCGAGGTGAACTGGATGCGCGAAAAGCTCAGGCCCAGCGCCCGGGCCAGGGCCTGCGACAGGGTGGTTTTGCCGACGCCCGGCACGTCTTCGATCAGAAGATGACCTGACGCAAGCAAGCACACGACGGCGAGGGCCACCTGCTCGCGTTTGCCCACGATGATCGTGCTAACCTGATCCACGAGCTGGGCGAGGTGACTCACCTTGGTGGGGGCGGACGTGCCTGGAGCCATGGCGTGAGACAGGTCATTGCGAAGCATGGCATGACCTTACCTCAAAGCCGCCCGCTTGATGGAGCGAAGCAAACCCATGGCCACCGGTTATTTCTCACACCCTGACTGTCTGGCGCATGACATGGGCGAAGGCCACCCTGAATGCCCTCAGCGTTTGACCGCCATTGAGGACCAGTTGAGGGCTCAGGGGCTGGACGCCTACATGCTGCGACCGGACGTGCCACTGGCCACCAACGACGACCTGGCCCTGGCGCATGACCGGCTCTACGTGCTGAACCTGGACGACTTCCTGCAGCAACTCGAATCCACCGGCGAGACGCGGGCGCTCGACCCCGACACCTGGGCCTGCCCCGGGACCCGCTCGGCCACCTGGCGCGCAGCCGGTGCGGCCATCGCGGCCACCGATGCCGTGATCGACGGCCAGCTGGACAACGCCTTTTGCGCCATCCGCCCGCCGGGCCACCATGCCACCCATGACAAGACCATGGGTTTTTGTTTTTTCAACAACGTGGCCGTGGCCGTCCGCCATGCACTGGACAAACGCGGTTTGAAGCGCGTGGCCATCGTCGACTTTGACGTGCACCACGGCAATGGCACCGAAGACATCTTCGCCGGCGACGACCGCGTCCTCATGGTTGGCCTGTTCCAGCATCCCTTCTACCCCTTCAGCGGGGCTGAGTCGGCGGCCGGCAACATGGTCAACATCCCCTTGAAGGCGCGCAGCGACGGCAGCGCCGTGCGCGACGTGGTCAACAGCTACTGGCTGCACCGGCTGGACGCCTTCCAGCCCGAGATGATCTTCATCTCCGCGGGCTTCGATGGCCACCGTGAAGACGACATGGGCGGCTTGGGCCTGGTCGAGGCCGACTACGCCTGGATGACCCTGCGTGTCATGGAGGTGGCCAAGCGGTGGTCCAAGGGCCGCATCGTGTCTTGCCTGGAAGGCGGGTATAACCTCAGCGCTTTGGCGCGCAGCGTGGCTGCGCATGTGCGAACGCTGATCGAGACCTGAGCCTTGCTGGACCCTGCCAATTCCCCCCACGTCACCCACCCACTGACTTCTGATGAACTGACCCTCCTGCTGGGGCAGTTGCAGCAGCGTTCTTCTCTGCTGGAAGTGGCCGTGCTCATGGCCTGCCTCGGCATGGCATGGCTGATGGTGCGCACCTGGCGTGGCCGGCAACCAGACCCTTCGTCGATCTGGTTCGGGCGGCGGGTCGTGGATGGCGTGCTGTTTCCGGTGCTGGCCCTGGTGCTGGCGCTGGCCGCGCGACGGGCCATGTTGGGTGAGGTGCCCCTGGCGGTGTTCCGCCTGGTGTTGCCTGTCCTGGCCTCGCTGGCGGTGATCCGCCTGAGCGTGAAGGTGCTGGGTGCGGCATTCCCCAACTCGCGCACCGTGCGGGTCGTGGAGCGAACCATCTCCTGGCTGGCCTGGGGTGCGGCCGTGCTCTGGGTGACCGGCGTCATGCCGCTGGTGCTGCAGGAGATGGAAGACATCACTTGGAAGGTGGGCGCCAACCGGGTCAGCCTGCGCAATTTGGTAGAAGGCGCGCTCAGCGCCATCCTGGTCCTGATCCTGTCCCTGTCGATGTCGTCGGCCATCGAGTCCCGCCTGCTGCGGGCCGCCGGTGAAGACCTGTCCTTGCGCAAGATCGCGGCCAACGCCATCCGCGCCCTCTTGCTGTCGGTGGGGCTGATGCTGGCGCTGTCCGTGGCCGGCATCGACCTCACGGCCCTGTCGGTGCTGGGCGGTGCCGTGGGCGTGGGCCTGGGCTTTGGCCTGCAGAAGCTGGCCGCCAACTACGTCAGCGGCTTCGTCATCCTGGCCGAGCGCAGCTTGCGCATCGGTGATCTGGTCAAGGTGGACAACTTCGAAGGCCGCATCACCGACATCAACACCCGCTACACCGTGCTGCGGGCGGTCAACGGCCGGGAATCCATCGTGCCCAACGAACTGCTGATCACGCAGCGGGTGGAAAACGCCTCCCTGGCCGACACCAAGGTCATGCTGACCACCCAGGTGCAGGTGGCCTACGGCACCAACCTGGACACCTTGTTTCCCGCCATCCGCGAGCGCCTGTTGACGGCACCGCGCGTCCTGAGCGAGCCCGCCCCGGCGGTTCACCTGGCCGACTTCGCCGCCGATGGCCTGAACCTGCTGGTCGCTTTCTGGATCGCCGACCCCGAGGCGGGGCAGTCCGGCGCGCGCTCCGGGGTCAACCTGGCCATCCTCAAGCTGTTCGAAGAACTCAAGGTCGAAATCCCCTATCCGCACCGGGTGGTGCAAAGTGTCCCTTGAGGTATCCTCCGCGCAGCCATGAGCCTCAATCCCGTACCCAACCCCCAAGCCGACGAGGTCGACGACGACCTGGACGACCTGCCGCGTCCGCGCCGCAAGGGCATCTACATCCTGCCCAACCTGTTCACGCTGGCGGCCTTGTTTGGCGGGTTCTACGCCATCGTGATGGCCATGAACGGCCAGTTCGAGCAAGCGGCGGTGGGCATTTTCTGCGCCATGGTGCTGGACAGCCTGGACGGCCGTGTGGCACGCATGACCAACACCCAGTCGGCGTTTGGTGAACAGATGGACAGCCTGTCCGACATGGTGTCTTTCGGCGCAGCCCCTGCGCTCATCGTCTACGAATGGGCGCTGAAAGACCTGGGCAAGCCTGGCTGGATTGCCGCCTTCGTCTACTGCTCGGGCGCGGCGCTGCGTCTGGCGCGCTTCAACACCAACATCGCCGTGGTGGACAAACGCTTCTTCCAGGGCCTGCCCAGCCCGGCCGGCGCCGCCCTGGTCATCGGTCTGATCTGGGTCGTGACCGACCTGGGCGAGTCGGCCCGCAGCCTCCACGGCATGGTGTGGGTGGCCTTTGCCTTCACGCTGTACGCGGGGCTGACCATGGTCACCAACATCCCGTTTTACAGCTTCAAGGACGTCAACTTCCGCAAGACGGTGCCCTTCATCGCCATCGTGGCCATCGCCTTGGGCATCGCCGTGATCACCATCCACCCGCCCATCGTGCTGTTTGCCATCTTTGTGCTCTACGGCCTGTCGGGTTATGCGGTGTTTGCCTGGAAGAAATACAAGGGCAAACCGGTGAGCGTGATTTCCACCTCCACCGACGAGCCCGATGAAGAAGGCCTTCACCGCTGATAGGCAAAACCTGGGGTGGGCGCGGTGGGCCACATGCTATATTTGTTGCCATGTCGCACCTCAACGCCCTCCTACTAAACGCCCTGCCGCGAGTCGGGTGCGTTGAACGTTGACATTGTTATTCCCTGTCACCTTCTCAAACGGCCCGCCAAGCGCATCTTGCGGGCCGTTTTGTTTGGGGATCTGGTCTGAGGCGCATGTCGCCACAGGCCTCAGCAAATGAAAGGCCCGCCCCGATGCACACCGGGGCCTTGCCTTCACTGCACCACGGAGCACACCATGACCGACAAGCTCATCATTTTTGACACCACCTTGCGCGACGGCGAACAATCGCCCGGCGCCTCGATGACCCGCGAAGAAAAGCTGCGCATCGCCCGCCAGCTGGAGCGCCTCAAGGTGGACGTGATCGAAGCCGGTTTCGCTGCTTCGTCCAATGGCGACTTCGAAGCCATCAAGTCGATCGCTGACGCCATCAAGGACTCGACCGTATGCTCGCTGGCCCGCGCCAACGACCGCGACATCAGCCGTGCCGCCGAAGCCCTGAAGGGCGCCAACTCCTGGCGCATCCACACCTTCATCGCCACCAGCGTCTTGCACATGGAAAAGAAGCTGCGCATGTCGCCCGAGCAGGTGCTGGAGCAGGCCAGGCAGTCTGTGCGATTTGCGCGCAACTTGACGGCAGATGTTGAATTTTCGGCTGAAGATGGCTACCGCTCCGACCTGGCTTTCCTGGCCCGCGTCTGCGAGGCCGTGATCAAGGAAGGTGCCACCACCATCAACATCCCTGACACGGTGGGCTACGCCATCCCCGAGCTCTATGGCAACTTCATCCGTGATCTGCGCGCGATGGTGCCCAACTCCGACAAAGCGATCTGGTCGGTGCACTGCCACAACGACCTGGGCATGGCCGTGGCCAACTCCCTGGCCGGTGTGAAGATCGGGGGCGCACGTCAGGTGGAATGCACCATCAATGGCCTGGGAGAGCGTGCTGGCAACTGCGCCTTGGAAGAGGTGGTGATGGCGGTCCGTACGCGCCGTGATCATTTCGGTCTGGATGTGGGCATCGAACTCGAATCGGAAACCGAAATCAACGCGGCTTTCGCCAAATTCAAGGAACTGGCCGACCGCAAGAGCGACATCTTTGACGAAGACATCTTGGCCCTCGTCAGCGACGACAGTGTGACGTTGGACAAGGAGCAGTACAGCTTTGTCTCCCTGTCGCAGCACAGCGAAACCGG
>CANBQJ010000262.1 GCA_947371645.1 Burkholderiales bacterium
GGCGCGAATGGCTTGCCCCCGCCCCCCATCGCGGTGCCCGCCGCCTGGGCCCTGGTGGAACAGGCCATCGAGGCCATGCCGCCCGAGCAGCAGCAAGACCCGGCCTGGTTGTACTGGAAGGCCAAGGCCGTGCAGCACCATGCCCGCAAGGCCGGCAACCACGCCCAGGTGGAGGCCCACAAGAAGCAAGCCGTGGAGCTGCTGCAGCGCGTGGCCAGCCCCCTCACGTTTTACGGCCAGCTGGCCAGCGAAGAACTGCAGGGTGCACCCGCCAAACCACCCGCCGCCGCACCTGCCGTCACCGAGGCCGAACTGGCCCAGGCCCGCGCCACGCCTGGTGTGGACCGCGCCCTGCGCATGCTGGAGCTGGGCTGGCGCGGCGAAGCCGTGCGCGAGTGGAACTTCACCCTCAGCTTCACCAAGCCCGGCGGCCTGAGCGACCGCGAGCTGCTGGCCGTGGCCGAAGAGGCCTGCCGCCGCGAAGTCTGGGACCGCTGCATCAACTCCAGCGAACGCACGCGCAACGAGGTGTCTTTGCCTCAGCGATACCCTACCCCCTACCGTGAAGACGTGCTGGCCGCCGCGCGCGAAGTCGGGCTGGACCCGGCCTACATGTATGGCCTGATCCGCCAGGAGTCGCGTTTCATCGTGGCGGCCAAGTCCAATGTGGGGGCCTCGGGCCTGATGCAGGTCATGCCGGGCACGGCCGCCTGGACGGCGCGCAAACTGCAGATCGACTACCACCCCGACCGCATCACGGACCGGGTCACCAACCTGCGCATCGGGGCGGGCTACCTCAAGCTGTTGATCGACGACTTCCAGGGCATGCAGGCCCTGGCCGCCGCCGCTTACAACGCCGGCCCCTCACGGCCCCGCCGCTGGCGCGAAGGCAGCAAGCTGGACGCCGCCGCCTGGGTGGAAAACATCCCCTTCAACGAAACGCGGGACTACGTCAAGAAGGTGCTGGCCAACGCCGTGGTCTACGGCCACCTGATCGATGGCAAGCCCTTGTCGCTCAAGGGCAGGCTGGGTGCCAGCGTGGGCCCTCGCGCTGGGTCGGCGCCGCCGGAAGAGGGCGATCTGCCCTGATCCCGGCGGGGGCGCACCCACCCGTGCACCCCTCAGCGCACCTTGATGGGCCCCAATCGGTGGGTGTCGCCCCCTGAGGGTGGCAGCGCGTTGGCCGTCACGTTGCCCGTGCCCACGGGCGCGACGGGGAAGCTGATGCGCCCCATGCCGCGCGTCAGTGTGATGGCGCTGAGCGTGGCCCCGCTCAAGGGGTAGGCACCGCAGGGCTCGCCGCTGTCGCAGATGTAGCCGTTGTTGTCGAGGTCGGCGCCGGCCACCACATAGACCTGCTGACCCACGCTGCCCGTGAACTGCCAGTTGTAGACCCCGTTGCTGGCGCTGACGCCCGCGGTGGATGAGTCGCTGCGGATGAGCTGATCGGTCTGCGCGTCGATGGCCAGCACATAGAAGTGCCCGTAGTCGGGTTGGCGCCCGCTTGCGGTGCCGGTGTCGCCGCGCACCACCGTCAGCTGGATGGTGAGGGTGCGCACGCTGGTCTTCACGGTGATGCTCGGAAAGGCGGTCGTCCCGTTGGGGATGCCGCTGCGGCTGAGCACCTTCACCACGTACTGGCCCAGCCGGGTGGCCGGGTCCACCTGGCTGGCCTGCACCGAGATCATCCCGGGCGCCGAGACCACGATGCTTTGCACCACCTCGTCGGTGCTGGCCGTGGTCAACAGGCTCAAGGGCATGGTGTCCCGCGTGCTGCCGAAGTCCAGCGCATAGGGGTTGGCGATCACTTCGCCCTTGGGGTTGGGGCTGCCCACGTCGCCCGCAGCGGCCAGGGCCTTGTCGACGGCCTTGCGGGCGTTGATCAGGCCCATGCCGGTGGCGTTGTCGCGGCCAGGCGAGGCGATGTCGTCCGTCAGGGCGCCGCTGGCCAGCCAGGCGTCGAAGGCCTCGGGCGTGAAGCCGGGGTTGACGTACTTCATCAGCGCGATGACGCCGCTCACATGCGGCGCGGCCATGGAGGTGCCAGCCATGCGGCCGATGCCGGGCACGCGCACGCCATTGGTCGTGAAGGCCGCCACGGTGCTGGTGATCAGGTCGTCCTTGCCGGTGCCCGTGGAGGCCGAGCCGTACTCGCCACCGGGTGCCGCCACCTTCAGTTCGGGCCCCGATTGCGAGTAGGTGGTCTGGCGGCGCTGGATGTCCAGCGCGCCCACCGACACCGCGCCGGTGCAGTTGGCTGGGGTGCCCACAGGCAATGGTTGACCCTGGTCGTTGCGGGCACTGTTGCCCGACGAGATCACCACGATCACGCCGGCGCGCCGCACCTGGTTGATCGCATCCTGAAAAGGGGCCTGGCAGGTGGCCGAAAAGCCCAGGCTCATGTTGATGACGTCGGCGCGACGGGGCGGGGTGGTGCCGGACGCATTGGGCAGGCCGGCGGCGTACAGCATGGCCTGCACGATGTCGTAGGTGCCCGCGCCGGGCCGGCTGGGGTCGAAGACGCGCAGGGGCATCAGCAGCGCCATGGGGGCCACGCCTGCGGCACCGTAGCCGTCAAAGGTGCGTGCGCCGATGGTGCCGGCCACGTGGGTGCCGTGGTAGCCCGGCTGGCTGGGGTCGGCCGGGGTGGGGTCATCGGGGTTGGCCGAGTTGCCGTCGCCGGGGCCGTTGAAGCTCAGGAAAGTGCGCCCGATCAGGATCTGGCCGCTCAGGTCCTCGTGGTCAACCATGATGCCGGAGTCGATGACGGCCACCACCGGGCGCTGCGTGGGCTGCGTGGGCAGGCCGATCAGTTTGTCCATGGCGGCCGGCAGGTTGATCTGTTCGTAGTGCCAGCGTTGGTCGGCGTAGGCCGGGTCGGTGGGCGGGAAGCGGCCGACCAGGGCATGGCGTTGCATGCGGTAATCGGGTGCCACATAGGCAAACTGGCCGCTGCGCATCAGTTGCTTGGCGTAGGCCGTGCGTTGCAGGGCCTGGGCCGCCTCGGGCCAGCGCTGGGCCCAGCGTTCGGCCACGGTGGGCGTGGCGGTGGCCGTGCCCAGGCCCTGGCGCAAGGTGCGCAGGCCTTGGGCGCGGGCCACCGAGTCGTTTGGCAGCTGGATCAGGGTGGGCACGCCGCTGGCGGCAGCGTCCATGCGCAAGCCGGCCTGGCGCATCAGGGTGGCGGTGCTGGAGGCGGTGTTGCTGCGCGCCGTGCCGGCGGCCAGCGCGCGGGTGCGGGGCAGGGCCACCAGCTGGTTCAGGGTGGTGATGGGCGCCCCCGTGGCGTTGGCGCAGGCGCGCGAGCTGCCCGGGCTGCCGATGCGCAGGTTGTAGACCGAGGCGCCGGAGAGCGAGTTGACGGCGATGTAGTAGGTGCCTGCGGTGCTGATGCGCACGCACTCGGTGTTGGTGGTGCCGTCGGAGACCCCCACCAGGGCGGTGTCGGCGTTGAACACGTACAGGTCCAGGTCGTTGACCCCGGTGTCGGCGGCGAACTCGAGCTCCACCGTCTGGTCGGCCTGCAGGTCGACCACAAAGCCGTCCAGGTCGTCGCCATCGGCCTGGTTGGGGCCAGCTTCGCCCTTGCCCGCCCGGTTGACGGTGCCCACCAGGTTGACGGGCGACACCAGGCGCTGGGCGACGTCGAAATCACCGTTGTCGCGGCGGTTGGCCTGTCTGCTGTCATTGGTGTCGCTGTCCACTGCGGCCGTTTCCACCAGGGTCAGGCTGCCGCTCACGGCGAGGGACTGGGCGCTGCTGGGGGTGCCGGCCGGGATCTTGTCGTTGCCGCCGCCGCCACCGCCGCAGGCGCTGAGGGTGCTCAAGGTGGCGCTCAACACGAGCGCCAGACTGCGGTGGCCCCAGGGGGGGCGCAGGCTGTCGGACATGGGTTTCTTCCTGGGATTTTTGTGATGGGGCACGGCGCCACCCCGAGAGCAAACCGGGGGCGCCGCAGAGCTTACGCAAACCCGTGTGGCCCGCCGATGACCCCGTCGCGAAGCCCCCTAGAACGAGGGGTGCCTGACCGTGGCCAGGCAAAAGAAAACCCGGCGCAGCGGGGAGGCTGGGCCGGGTTGGGTGAGGCGCGGGCCGCGGTCCACAAGAGGCCGCGCCGCCGAGGTTCAGGCGATCACGCCGCAGCCAGCAGGGCCGAGGTGTCGAACACGCTGCTCATGGGCGGCAGGTTCATGATCATGGGCTGGGGCGCGTTCTTGGACACCTTGACGGGCTTGACCACGGCGTCGTTCTGCGCCACTTCGGCCTTGTCCCAGTTGCCGGCAGATTCCTTGCCCGACACGGCGATGGAATAGAACACGCGGAAGGCGATCTTGCGCTCACCCCAGAAATCGGCGGCGTCGCGGAAGGCGTCCAGCAGCAGTTCGCGGGTTTCGCGGTCCACGCGGTTGTCGCCGGGGATCAGTTCCAGCACGACCACGAAGCCCGGCTGCGGGCCGGACTTGTGCACCAGGTCGGTGATGCAGTCATAGAGTGCGTCCAGGTTCTTGCCGAAGTGGTCGGGGAAGAGGAAGTCGCGGGCGATGATGTCCAGCAACTCCTGCTTGCTCTGGGCGGCACTCAGGTTGGTGTACAGGAAGTGCTGGCCGGCGGCATTGGCGGCAGTTTGCAAGTCCTCTGGCCGGAAGGCGCGGATGGACTGAACGATGTTGGGACGGACGGATTGCAACAACATGATCGCTTGAGGCCCTTGGTGCATTGATGTCTCACTGCCCGGGTAGGCGTTGGGAAGGTCAGAAAAAAAGAACGGGTGCTGAGGTGAGCTGCGTCCAGACCGCGTGCGGGCGTTCATCGGGACGGGTCGATCATCTGGAAACTCTGGTAGTGATCCTGCGTGTAGAAACAAGTTTCCGGCTGTTTGGCCTCTTTACCTCCGCACACAATGCGGCGGGCACCTCGGTCGCGCTCACCTGGGGTGGGCACGGTGTATTCACGGTAAAAGC
>CANBQJ010000263.1 GCA_947371645.1 Burkholderiales bacterium
GCCCTCAACGGCACCGACCTGACCGCCGGCACCGCCAAGGTCGCCTCAGGCTCGTCCTTCCAGCTGAAGATTCAGGGTGAAGACACCAGCGGCAACCTGATCAACCTGGACCCTGACCTCACGGTGCTGAGCAACCTGGCCCTGACCAAGACCGTGGTCAAGCCGACCGCCGCCAACATCAACAACGACCCGGACCTGACCACCAGCGCGGTCGCCCTGGTCAGCAACATCGCGACCATGAACGTGGGTTGGGACGAGGTGGGCACGATCAGCCTGACCTCGAGCGGCATCACCAACTTCATGGGCTCTGGCCTGGACGTGGCCGCAGGCCTGATCAGTGGCTTCAACCTGAAGTTCGTGCCCGCCAAGTTCGCCGTCACTGCCGCGCCGCCTTGCAGCGATGGCAGCTCGTCGTTTGCCTACGCTGGCCAGCCCATCACGGTGAAGGTTCAGGCGCTGAACGCATCGAACGTGATCACCAAGAACTACGACGGCACGGCCGCCCTGGCCGCAGACCGTGTGGCCAATGCCGTGACGGTGTCTGCCGTCAGCGGGCTCACCAATGGCGCCATGAGTGGCAACAGCCTGGCCGACACCACCTTTGACAACGGCGAAGGCGTGGGCACCATCACCGACACGCTGGCGGCCTCCAAGAAGCTGTCCGCGCCGGAAAACGTGGGCCTCAATGCCAGCGACGCCGATGTGAGCAGCAACTCGAGCACGCCCACGGTGCTGGTGCGCAGCGGCCGCATCAAGCTGTCCAACGCCTACGGCAATGAGGGCACGGCCCTGGCCATCCCGCTGCAGGTGCAGTACTGGGACGGCAAGGCCTGGGTGCCGGCGCGTGACACGGCTTGTGCCGTGGCGGCCAACATCCCCGCGGGTGCCGTGCTCAAAGCCAACTTGAAGAGCCACAAGGGTGCCACCTTGCTGAGCGCGGCCCTGCCGGTCTCGCTCAAAACCCTGGCGCTGACCAATGGCGCGGGCAGCATCACGCTCAACCCGCCGGGCAAGGGCTTCACCGGCACGGTGGACGTCACGCTGGACCTCAGCAGCGCGGGCGCCAACATGAGCTGGCTGCAGTCCCTGGACATTTCATGCGGGGCCAACACCTTGTGCAACCCCAAGGCCAGGGCGTCGTTCGGGGTCTATGCCCCGGAGACGCAGAAGACGGTCAACGTCCGCAATGTGTACTGAGCCAACAGCTCGCCGTCTCACTCGCTTGAAGCCGCCTCGCACGGGCGGCTTCACGGTCATCGAACTGGTGGTCGTGATCATCCTGGTGGCCATCCTGTCGGCCGCCGCACTCCCCAAGTTCGACGCGGTGCTGGGCATGCGTGACGACGCCTGGCGAGACACCTTGGTGGCCGGCCTGCGCTTTGCGGCCAAGTCGTCGGTGTCGCATCGGCGGCTGGTGTGCGCCGATGTCTCCAACACCCAGCTCACGCTCACGGTGGCCAGCACCAACCCGGCCAGCAGCTGCGACACCAACCTGGCCGGGCCCGGTGGCAGCAATGTGTTTGGCACCAGCAGCAACGCCAGCGCCACCACCTCGGTGTCGCCCGCCGGGACGATCTACTTCCAGCCCGATGGCCGCTCGACCAGCGACGGGGCAGGCCTGACCAGCTCCAGCCGCACCATCACGCCCAGCGGCGTCGGCACGGTCATGATGATCGGAGAGACGGGCCATGTCGAATAGCCGGGTTCTCGCCTCGTTCATCCGGGCACGGCAGGCCCGCGGCTTCACCATCATCGAGATGGTCGTGGCCATTGTGGTCATCGGGGTGGGCGTCGCGGGCTTGATGACCGCGTTTGCCACGAGTGGCCGCAACAGCACGGACCCCACCGTGCGCATCCAACTCCAGGCGATCGCGGAAGAGCTCATGGAAGAAGTCGTGCTCAAACCCTACACAGCGGGCACCACCCCCGTCGTGGTCGGTTGCGAACGCTCGGCCTTTGATGAGCTGTCGGATTACAACGGCTATGCGACCAGCAGCAAGGTCTGCAACGTCGATGGCACGGCCATCGCGGCACTGACGGGCTACTCGGTCAGCATCACGGTGGCCACCGGCACCTTGTCGGGCATCGCGGCCGCCAAGAAGATCACCATCACGGTCTCTCGCGGCACGGAGTCCTTCGTGCTGGTCAGCTGGCGCACCGCCTACGCATGATGACGAACCGGGGCGCCACGGTCAGACGCACGCATCGGGGTTTCACCCTGGTCGAGATCATCATGGTGATCGTGCTGCTGGCGATCATCTCGGCGGGCGTGGCCTCGTTCCTCCAACCGGCTGCCTCGGCCTACAACAGCGTCAAGGCCCGGGCCGAGCTCATGGACCAGGCCGACACCGCCGTTCGCCGCATGATCCAGGACATCCAGAAGGCCGTGCCCAACTCCATCCGCAGCGCCAGCACCAGTTGCTTCGAGCTGATCCCGGCCGCGGCCGGTGGCCGCTACCGCACGGCCGCAGACACGGTGAACGACTCGCCTGCGGGCTGCAGCACGCCCAGCAACACCTGCTCGGCACCGCTGGACACCACCAAGACCGTCACCACCTTCGACAGCCTCAGCACCCTGAGCGTCACCCCTTCCGTGGGCGACTGGGTGGTGGTCAACAACCAGAACAGCAACGACGTCTACGAAGGCACCAACCGCTCGGCCATCACCGCTTTCGCAGCGGCGCCCCTGACCACGCAGGGTGCGCACCGCATCACCGTCAACGCCATCCAGTTTGCGCCGGGCTATGACGGCGGGCGCTTCCTGGTCATCCCCAACAGCCAGCAGGCCGTGTTCTACGTGTGCAGTGGCGTGGGCACCAGCAGCACGGGGGATGGCACCGGCTTTCTCTACCGACTCAAGGCCTATGGCTTCAACTCGACCTACCCCGCCAGCTGCCCCTCGGTGGCCGGCGCCGAGTTGCTGGCCTCGCGGGTCAAGTCGTGCAGCTTCATCTATGACCCCAGCCAGGGCGCCACGCAGCAAAGCGGCTACGTGTCCATGGACATCGAGGTCATGCGCAACAACGAGACGGTGCACCTGACTGCCGGTGCGCACATCTCCAACGTGCCCTGAACGTGACATGACCGCCCGCCCCATCCCGGCACCTGCCGCACCCAGCCAGCGTGGCCTGGGGGTGATCGCCGCCATGGTGGTGCTGGTCTTCCTGGCCACCTTGTCGGCCGCCATCGTGCGCCTGAACTTCACGGAGCAGGTCACGTCAGGGCAGGACCTGTCCGTCTCACGCGCTGCACAGGCCGCCAGCACCGGCATCGAGTACGGCCTCTACCAGGCCCTCAAGGGCAGCTGGACCACCTGCAGTGCCACCACGCAGACCATCGACCTGAGCACCGACTTCGGCATGAAGGTGACGGTGACCTGCAACTCGTCGCTCTACAACGAAGGCGAGTCGGCCGAGGGCACGGCCCAGACCGTGCGGCTCTACAGCCTGGATGCCGTGGCCTGCAACGCGCCGACGTCCTGCCCGGACAACACGCGAGCCGGCAACACCGGCTACGTTGAGCGCAAGCGCTCGGTGCAGTTCACCAACTGATCACCAACTGAGCCGCTCGCAGTGCCCGCAGGGGTCAGGCTTTCGTCCTGGTCCTGGCCTTCACAGCGTTGCCGATGTGGCCGTGTCTTCGAAGGAGGGCGGCTGGGCGTCGCCCTCTGCCCTGGTCTTGCCTGGTGCCGGTTTGTCGGCGGCAATCCGAAGGGGGCGTGCGCGCTGTTCGGCCGCGTGGGCCACCAGCAGCTTTTCGAACGCTGCCTCTGGCATGGGCCGGCCCAGGTGGTAGCCCTGCGCTTCGTCGCAACCATGCGCCACCAGGAAGGCCGCCTGTTCTTCGGTTTCCACGCCCTCGGCCACGATGCCCACGTTCAGGCGGTGACCCATGGCGATCAGCGCCGCCATCAAGCGGGCGTCCCCTTGTGATTGCGGGATGGCGCTCAGGAAGCTGCGGTCCAGCTTGAAGCGGTCCACCGGCAGTTCGCGCAGGTAAGAGAAGCTGGAGTAGCCCACGCCGAAGTCGTCGATGGCCACGCTCACGCCTTGCGCGCGCAGCTGGCTGAGGATGTCGGCCGCACGCAGCGACTCACGCACCACCACGCTTTCGGTGATCTCCAACTCCAGCGCCGTGGCAGGCAGGCCGGTGTCGACCAGCACGCGCGCCACCAGGGCCGGCACATCCTGTTCATCGAGCTGCACGGCCGACAGGTTCACGGCCATGCGCAGGGGCCACCCGGTGCGGACACGCCAGGCTTGCGCCAGCGTGCAGGCCTGGCGCAGCACCCATTCGCCGATGGGCACGATGAGGCCGGTCTCTTCGGCCATGGGGATGAAGTCGGAAGGCGGCACCAGGCGGCCGCCATGCTCCCAGCGCAGCAGGGCTTCCACACCGGTGATGCGCCCGCTCTGGCAGTCGAACTGGGGCTGGTAGTGCAGCCGCAGCTCATCGCGCTCCAGCGCCTTGTACAGGTCGTTTTCCAGCACCAAGGTTTCGGCCGTGGGCGTGGTCATGCTCTCGCTGTAGACCTGCACGCGGTTGCGGCCATTGCTCTTGGCCTGGTACATGGCCAGGTCGGCATGGCGCATCAGGGTGATGCTGTCGCGGCCATGGTCGGGGTAGAGGGCCACGCCGATGCTGGGCGTGACGCGCAGCTCGTGCTGGTCGATGCGCAAGGGGTCGGCAAAGAGCTGCAGCACCTTGGCGGCAACGTGCTCCACATCTTCGGCCGCCGAGATGTGGGGCAGCAGCACCACGAACTCGTCGCCACCGAGGCGGGCCACGATGTCGGAGGTGCGCATGGTGCGGCGCAGGCGGTGTGCCACTTCCACCAGCACCAGGTCGCCCACCTGGTGGCCCAGGCCATCGTTGATCTTCTTGAAGCGGTCGATGTCCAGGAACATCAGCGCCATGGGGTGG
>CANBQJ010000264.1 GCA_947371645.1 Burkholderiales bacterium
CGACACCTTGTCTGGCGGGGAAGCGCAGCGCATCCGCCTGGCCTCGCAGATCGGCTCCGGCCTGACCGGCGTGATGTACGTGCTCGATGAGCCCAGCATCGGCCTGCACCAGCGCGACAACGACCGCCTCATCGGCACCTTGCAACACCTGCGGGACCTGGGCAACAGCGTCATCGTGGTCGAGCACGACGAAGACATGATCCGCGCCGCCGACTACGTCATCGACATGGGCCCCGGCGCCGGCGTGCACGGTGGCCAGGTGATGGCCCAAGGCACGCCCGCGCAGATCGCGGCCTCGCCCGAGAGCCTCACCGGCCGCTACCTGGGTGGTGCGCTGCGCATCGAGCGGCCCAGCACCCGCCGGCCCTTCACCGCCGAGACCCAGCACCTCAAGGTCATCAACGCGCGTGGCCACAACCTGCGTGGCGTGGACGTCGAATTCCCCGTGGGCCTGTTCACCTGCGTGACCGGCGTGTCCGGCTCGGGCAAGTCCACCCTGGTCAATGACACGCTGTACGCGGCCGTGGCCAAGCGCCTCTACCAGAGCCACATCGAGCCCGAACCGCACGACGAGATCGAAGGCCTGGGCCTGTTCGACAAGGTCATCAACGTCGACCAATCGCCCATTGGCCGCACGCCGCGCAGCAACCCCGCCACCTACACCGGCCTGTTCACGCCCATCCGCGAGCTGATGGCCGATGTGCCGGCTGCACGCGAACGTGGCTATGGGGCCGGGCGCTTCTCTTTCAACGTGGCCGGTGGCCGCTGCGAGGCCTGCCAGGGCGACGGCGTCATCAAGGTGGAGATGCACTTTCTGCCCGATGTCTACGTGCCTTGCGACGTCTGCGCCGGCAAGCGCTACAACCGCGAGACGTTGGACATCCAGTACAAGGGCAAGAACATCCACGAGGTGCTCAACCTCACCGTGGAAGACGCGCTGGCCTTCTTCAATGCCGTGCCCAGCATCGCCCGCAAGCTGCAGACGCTGATGGACGTGGGCCTGGGCTACATCCGCCTGGGGCAGGCCGCCACCACGCTGTCAGGCGGCGAGGCGCAGCGCGTGAAGCTGGCTTTGGAGCTGAGCAAGCGCGACACCGGCCGCACGCTCTACATCCTCGACGAGCCCACCACGGGCCTGCACTTCCATGACATCGCCTTGTTGCTCAAGGTGCTGCACCAGCTGCGCGATGCGGGCAACACCATCGTCGTCATCGAGCACAACCTGGACGTCATCAAGACGGCCGACTGGGTGATCGACATGGGGCCGGAGGGCGGCTCCGGCGGCGGGCAGCTGTTGATTGCCGGCACGCCGGAGGACATCGCGGCCTGCGAGGGCAGCCACACGGGGCGCTACCTGAAGCCGTTGCTGGCCAGGGTTTGAATCCGTTGCACGGGTCGCATTTCCCGCAAAGGCCTGTCAGACACCTTGCCCATGGGGGGGAGCGTCTCGCCAGCGCGTGAATGGTTTGTCAGGTGATGCGCCCAGGTAAACCCTGGAGGGGTTGGTCTCGTAACTTGGCCCGCTGGGCATGATTACGATGAAGGGACAGTCTAAATTCAAGGAGAAACGCATGAAATTCAAGTCCGCCCTCTGGCTCGCCGGTCTGCCGGCCGCTTTGTCACTGATGGCCGCCGTGCCGAACGCGTGTGCAGAGCTGGTGTTCGTCAGCCAGACGGCCTCTGTCAACGCCCAAGTTCAGGATCGCAGCCTCAACACCTTGGCAAGCGATGGCCGCAGCCTGCCGGCAGGCTCAAGCGGTGACGCTTCGCTGTCGGCCAGCGCCAGCACCACCACGCACAGCGCCAAAGCCGGGGTCAGCAGCTCTTTGAAGGCTGACCGCCTGGATGCCAGCGTGTCGGTGGGGGCCTCGTTCCTGCAGCCCGATCAAACCCAGACCGCCTCCGCTTCCGCCAACTTGGCAGTGTTCTTTGACGTCACCAAACCCACTGACCTGGATTTCCAATTCACGTCTGGTCAAGCTGGCAACAGCATCCCGTCGATGACCTTCTCGTCGGTCAATCAGGGTGTGGAAACGCCTGTCACGCTGGTGAGTGAGGTCAATGGTGGCGGCCACCTCTTCGCAAGCGTTCCCGCAGGGCACTACGTGATGCGCGGCAAGGGCACGATGGAGTTGGGCGCATGGATGTGGCGAAGCAACCAGACGCTGACCTGGAAGGCAGACGCAGGGGTGACCATGACGGCCAAGGACACCAACCCATTGGCGCATGGGCCCTTCCCGGATGCCAATTTCGCTGAGCAGGCGGTTGGCCCCTTGGCGGTGGCAAACACCAAGATCGCATCTCCTGCAGGCTACGGTGGTGCCACGGTGTACTACCCCACCACCACATCGGAGGGCCCCTTTGCGCTGGTGGTCATCACGCCCGGTTTGATGGAGAAACAGTCCGCCATCAATTGGCTGGGCCCACGTCTGGCCTCTTTTGGCTTCGTGGTGCTGACGCTGGACACCAAGAGCCCATTGGATTCCGCCAGCAGCAGGGTGGCACAGACCAAGGCTGCCATCACGCAGGTGCTGGCACTCAACGCCAATGCCCAGAGCCCCTTCGCCGGTCGCATCGACCCCGCGCGGGTGGGTGCCATGGGCCACGACAACGGCGGCTCGCTCGACCTGGCATTGGCGCTGCCCCAGTTGCTCGCGTCCATCCCGATGGCGCCGGTCCTGGGCAGCCAGCGTGTGGCATCGACCACCGTACCCACCATGATCGTGTCTTGTCAGCGTGACTTGGTGGCCCCCGTCGGCAGCAACGCGAACAAGGCCTACGACGCCCTGAGTGGCACCTTGCCCAAGGCCCTGGCCGAAATCAAGGGCGGGGGGCACACCTGCACCAACACCAGCACCAGCACCGCCAACCAGCAGATGATCGGCAAGTACACCCTGTCATGGCTGAAGCGCTTCCTGGACAAGGACACCCGTTACAGCGCTGTGCTCTGTGAAGGCGCGCCACAGTTGGATCTGGTGGGTTCGCCCACGGCCTTGTCTGCCTACAAGAGCAACTGCCCGTATTGAGCGCGGCGGTCGATGCAGGGAAGGGCGGCATCGCGACCTGCGAGGCCGGCCGCACCCGGGAAGCCATGGGTTGTGTCCCTCAGGTTTGACATCAGGATGCGGCTTGCTGGCTCTCCAGCAAGCCGCCATATTCACAAGGGACACCATGGCAACCATTGCCCAACGCTTCGCTGCAGCCGTGCCGCTCACCATCGCCTGCCTGGCGCCCATCTCGCACGCCTGCGCCGAGGTGATCATCCTGGGCAATCAGGCCAGCGCCACCGCGTCGATCGCCCCCGGCACCACTTACCTCCTGCCGAGCGGTACGTATGCCAGCGATCCCAGCAACTTGATTGACCAGCAGGCCTCGCCCGGTGGGCCACAACCCAGTGCCACGGCCTCGGCCACGCTCAGCTACGGCGGCCACCGGGTGGAAGCATCGGCCAGCGGTGAGGCCACCCCACAACGCCTGGAAGCACGCATCAAGGCCTACGCCAAACTGGGCACGACGAACAACCGCAACACGGCAGAGTCCCTGGTTGAGGTCAAGTTTCAGCTGACCACGGACACCAGCCTCATCTGGGCGCCCCCTCTGACGGGCGACTTCTGGACGGCCGGTGGGGCTTACAGCCAGACCTACTCCTTCTCTCGGGTCGAGGGCGGCGTGGAAACGGCGATCAGCGTTCCCAGCCGCGAGAGCTTCACACTGCCGGCCGGCAGCTATGTGTACCGCGCCAAGGCGACGACCCACCTCAGTTCGATCGATTTCCGGGGCCAAAGTGGCATGGGTGATGGCATCAGCATGGGCGCCGGCTACGACTTCCAAACGGTCCAGCAGCCTGCCAGCCTGGCCCGGGGGCCTGCGCCAACGGCCGCCCCCGGCAGCGTGGCTTCGGGGCCATTCACCACCGCCAGCACCACCTTCGACAAGGCCGATGGTGTGGGCAAGAGCACCGTGTATTACCCTTCTGCCACCACCGAAGGCCCCTTCGCGCTGGTGGTGGTCACGCCCGGCCTGGGCGAAACACAGTCCACCATCGGCTGGCTCGGCGCGCGACTCGCCTCCTGGGGTTTCGTGGTCGCCACGGTGGACACTGTCAGCACCTTTGATTCGGTTGTGCAGCGTGCTGCGCGAGTGAGCCAGCTGATTGCGGCCACCCAGGCCAAGGCAGCAGCCACGGGCTCGGTGCTGGCCGGCAAGCTCGACCCCAAGCGCACGGCTCTGGTGGGTCATGGCACGGGCCAGCCGCTTGACCCTGCATACGGCCTGCCCAACCTGGCCGGTGGCGTGTCTGCCGCCATCGCGCTGGCGCCACGCCTGCCCAAGGGCGACGTGTCCACCCTGGCCACACCCGCCCTCATCGTGGCTTGCCAGAACGACTGGAGCTCACCACCCAAAACGCAGGCTGATGCGTTGTATGCCAAGTTGCTGGCGTCTCAGCCTCGCGCCGAACTGGTCTTCAAGGCGGGAGGCTTGGCCTGCGCCACGTCCAGCGCGCCCGTTGCTCAGCGCGATGCCATCATCAGCCCGGTTGTGGGGATGCTGAAGGTGCAGCTGGACAAGGACGCCCGGTTCAACCCCTACTGGTGCGGGGCTTCCAAGCCAATTGCTGGTGTCAACGGCGTGCTGAGCTACCGAGACACCTGCACCGCCCAGTGAGCCTGAAAGCCAGGATCAGAGCAGCGGCGCCAGCGCCCGCTCTGCATCCGCGTGGCTCACGCCCATGCGCAGTGCCCAGTCTTCCACCTGGTCCTGGCCGATCTTGCCCACGTTGAAGTAGGCCGCCTCGGGGTGGGCCATGTAGAAGCCGCTCACGCTGGCGGCCGGCATCATGGCCATGCTCTCGGTCAGGTGCATGTGGACCTCGTGCGCATCCAGCACCTTGAACATGTCGCGCTTGACCAG
>CANBQJ010000265.1 GCA_947371645.1 Burkholderiales bacterium
GATGAAGCGATGTTGAAGGGCGCCACACCCATGTTCATCAGGCGGGTCAAGGTGGTGGGCGCGTCGTTGGTGTGCAGCGTGGACATCACCATGTGGCCGGTCTGGGCGGCCTTGATGGCGATGTCGGCGGTGTCCAGGTCGCGGATTTCACCCACCATGATGATGTCGGGATCCTGCCGCAGGAAGGCCTTCAACGCGGTGGCGAAGTTCATGCCCGCCTTGTCGTTGACGTTGACCTGGTTGATGCCGGGCAGGTTGATTTCAGCCGGGTCTTCGACCGTGGAGATGTTGACGCCGGGCTGGTTGAGGATGTTGAGGCAGGTGTAGAGCGACACCGTCTTGCCGGAGCCCGTGGGGCCGGTGACCAGCACCATGCCGTACGGGCGCTGGATGGCGTGCATCAGGCGCTCTTTCTCGATCTGCTCGTAGCCCAGGGCCTCGATGCCCAGCTTGGCCGACGACGAATCCAGGATCCGGATCACGATCTTTTCGCCAAAAAGCGTGGGCAGGGTGCTGACGCGGAAGTCGATCGACTTGTTGCCGAACTTCAACTTCATGCGGCCGTCTTGCGGCACGCGCTTCTCGGCGATGTCCAGCTTGGAGATGACCTTGATGCGGGAGGCCAGCTTGTCCTTGATGGCAATGGGCGGCTGGGTGACTTCACGCAACTCGCCGTCCACCCGGAAACGCACGCGGTAGTTGTACTCGAAGGGTTCGAAGTGCAGGTCGGAGGCGCGCAGGTTGATGGCGTCGATCAGCATTTTCTGCAGGAAGCGCACTACGGGCGCGTCTTCGACTTCGGCGGCGACCTCGTTGGTGTCGGGCGAGGGCAGGCCCATGTCCTCGGTGACGTCGAATTCGAAGTCCGAGGGTGCGATGGCGGCCAGTTGCTCTTCGGCGGTGCCGTTGAGTGTGTCCAGCAGCTTGGTGAGCTTGTCGTGTTCGACGATGACCCACTCGGGCGTGAGCTGGGTGGCGAACTTGATGCGCTCGATGGCTTCCTGGTCGGTGGGGTCTGAGCCGGCCACGAACAGCCGGTTGCCGCGGCGAGACAGCACCAGCACCTGGTATTGGGTGGACAGCTTGGTGTCTATGACGCCTTTGGGCAGGCGATTGACGTCGATGGCGGTGAGGTCCATCACAGGCACCGACAGCGCCCTGGACAGCGTGTGGGCCAGGTCGTCGGGGTTGATGGCGCCGCTGGCGACCAGCGTGGCGATGAAGCTGCGCTTCTGGTCTTTGGCGGCCTTGCTCAGGCTTTCGGCCGATTTGGTGTCCAGCTTGCCCGCGTTGACGAGCACTCGGGCGACGCCTGAGAGGGAGCCAGGGGCTTCAGCGAGGGTGGAGTCGGCCATGGGTCAGATTACGGTATCGCGATGCCAAGCTCGCAAGATGGTACAGCAGGGTGCGAGTGTGACATGCGGCGCTTCTGGCTGAAGCGGTCTATTGGGCCGGCGCTGGTGCTCAGTTCCGGTATCGCAGGCCTGTGATTCTGGTCGTGGGCGATATTGGGCTCGGCAGTTAGGGTGCCTGGGGGAGTGCCGGCTGCGTTGGGCGGTACAATCTGGGCTCATGCGCCGCGCAGGCGCGGTAAGGCATTGCCGTGCGGTTTCCCTTCAGCTGTTTTTTGAGGGCGTCGTTTGGTTTGCCTGGTCAATACATTCTGCCGGTTATGGCATGAACAGGTTGATTGCTCTGGTTTGCTTGTGTGGGTTGCGGGGCCTTGGAGGGTTGCCCGCATGCCGGTTTTTGGGGTTGATCAATGTTGAATAATTCGTCCATTCTGATTACCGGTGGAACCGGTTCTTTTGGTCACACATTTGTGCCCATGACGCTGGCCAAATATAAACCCCGTCGCCTGGTTATTTTCTCTCGCGATGAAATGAAGCAATGGGAAATGGCCAAGCTCTACAAGGACGATGAGCGGGTGCGATTCTTCATTGGCGACGTCCGCGACAAAGACAGACTGGCTCGTGCGCTCAAAGGTATTGATTTTGTGGTTCACGCCGCCGCTACGAAAATCGTGCCCACGGCTGAATACAATCCTTTCGAGTGCGTCAAAACCAACATCATCGGTGCGATGAACCTGATCGATGCCTGCATTGATCAAGGGGTCAAGCGCGTTGTGGCCTTGTCGACCGACAAGGCGAGCAACCCGGCCAATCTGTATGGCGCCACCAAACTGGCATCCGACAAGCTGTTCATCGCCGGCAATTCATACAGCGGCACGCAGGACACGCGGTTTGCGGTGGTTCGCTATGGCAATGTGATGGGTTCTCGTGGGTCGGTGATTCCCTTTTTCATGACGCTGGCCAGCAAGGGTGTGCTGCCCATCACCGACACGCGCATGACGCGCTTCATGATCACGCTGGAAGAAGGCGTGGAGCTCGTGTGGCGCGCCTTTGACGACATGGCAGGCGGTGAAATCTACGTCAAGAAAATACCGTCCATGCTGGTGACAGACATCGCGCGCGCCGTGGCGCCCGAGGCCACGCACGACATCGTGGGGATCCGGCCGGGCGAGAAATTGCACGAACAGATGATTGGCGCCGAGGATGCGCCGCACACCTACGAATACGACGGGTATTACAAAATCCTGCCGGCCATCCACAACTGGAGCCAGGATGCAGCTCGCATCAATGGTGGCAAGCCCGTGGCGGACGATTTCATTTATTCATCGGACAAGAATCCTGAATGGATGGATGCGGCCGAGCTGGCGGGCTGGATTGCCCGCAACCGCGATTCGATCGGGAAGATCTGAGCCATGATTCCCTACGGTCGCCAGGACATCACGCAGGCCGATGTCGATGCGGTGGTGGAGGTGCTTCGCTCGGATTTCCTGACACAAGGTCCGGCGGTACCCCAATTTGAAAAGGCCGTGGCCGATCATTGCGGCGCACGGCACGCGGTGGCCGTCAACAGCGCCACGTCGGCCTTGCACATCGCCTGCCTGGCGCTGGGTCTGGGGCCGGGAGACTGGCTCTGGACCACGCCCGTCACTTTCGTGGCCAGCGCCAATTGCGGGCTTTATTGCGGGGCTCAGGTTGATTTTGTGGACATCGACCCGCGCACCTTCAACCTGAGCGTCGAGCGGCTGGCGGACAAGCTGGCGCAGGCCGAGAAACTGGGCCGCTTGCCCAAGGTGCTGGTGCCGGTGCACCTGTGTGGCCAGCCCTGCGACATGGCGGCCATCCATGCCCTGAGCCAGCAATATGGGTTCAAGGTCATCGAAGATGCTTCGCATGCCATCGGCGGCCGCTACCGCAACGAGCCGATCGGCAACGGCCGCTACAGCGACATCACCGTGTTCAGCTTCCACCCGGTCAAGATCGTCACCACGGCCGAAGGCGGCATGGCCGTGACCAACGACCCTGAGCTGGCGCACAAGATGAACCTGTTGCGCAGCCACGGCATCACCCGCGAGCCCGAGCGCATGACGCACGCGCCCGACGGCCCCTGGTACTACCAACAGGTGGAGCTGGGCTTCAACTACCGGATGACGGAGCTGCAGGCCGCGCTGGGCGTCAGCCAGATGACGCGGCTGGATGCCTACGTGGCCCGACGGCATGCGATTGCTTCGCGCTACGACGAGGCGCTGGCCGCATTGCCGCTCACCACCCCCTGGCAGCACCCGGACGGCTATTCCGGCCTGCACCTGTACGTGATCCGCCTGCAACTGGATCGCATCGGGCGCTCGCACCGTGAGGTGTTCGAGTCCCTGCGCGCGCAGGGCATCGGCGTGAACCTGCACTACATCCCGGTCCACACGCAGCCCTACTACCAACAGATGGGCTTCAAGGTGGGCGACTTCCCGCAAGCGGAGCGCTACTACGCCGAGGCCATCAGCCTGCCCATGTACCCTGGGCTGACAGATGCCCAGCAAGACGCGGTGGTGCGGACGCTGAGCGAGGCGACGTCGGCATGAGCGCGGCGTCTGCACCCGTGTCCGCGGCAGGCGGCCGCCTGGCCCTGGGGACCGCGCAATTCGGCATGGCCTACGGCGTGGCCAACCAGTCGGGCCAGGTGGCGGCGGAGGAGGTGGGGCGCATCCTGGCGCTGGCGCGAGACCATGGCGTCGACACCCTGGACACGGCCATGGACTACGGCAACAGCGAGGCCAGTCTGGGCGCGCAGGGCGTGGCCGGGTTCAAGGTGGTGACCAAGTTGTCGGCGATGCCCGACGATGTGGCCGATGTGGGTGCGTGGGTGCAGGGCAAGGTGGCCGACAGCCTGCAGCGCTTGCAGGTGAGCGCCGTCCACGGCTTGCTGCTGCACCGACCGCACCAGTTGCATGGCCCGCGTGGCCCTGAGTTGGCGCGGGCGCTGCTTGGCTTGAAAGAGCGCGGCCTGGTGCGCAAAATCGGCGCGTCCATCTACTCGCCCGATGAGCTGGGCAGTGTGTGCGATGCCTGCCCGATCGACCTGGTGCAGGCACCGTTCAGCCTCATCGACCGGCGCTTGCACACCAGCGGCTGGATGGACAAGTTGCAGGAGGCGGGTGTGGAGATCCATGTGCGCTCGGCCTTCCTGCAGGGGCTCTTGCTGATGCCGCGCTCGGCCATCCCCGACAAGTTCAACAGGTCCTGGGCTAGCGTGTGGGACGCCTGGCACGTCTGGCAGGGCGATCATCCTGGTTGCTCGGCCGCGCAGGCGTGCATCGGTTTCGTGCAGTCCTTCCCTCAGGTCGATCGCATCGTGGTCGGCGTGGACGGCCTGGCGCAGTTCGCGCAGCTGATCGCCGCCGCCTCTTCCTCTGTCAGCCCCGCGACGGCCTGGCCCGTCATCAGCGTGGCCGACGAAGCGCTGGTCAACCCTTCGAAATGGAGCGGACTGTGAACGTTGTCGCCATCATCCAGGCTCGCATGAGCTCGACCCGCTTGCCTGGCAAGGTGCTGATGCC
>CANBQJ010000266.1 GCA_947371645.1 Burkholderiales bacterium
GATGGTGCCCGTGCACACCGAGCCGGCCTTCAACTCGCCCTTCATGGCCGAAGCGCCGGATGCGCAAGGCCGCAGCACGCTCAAGCACGCCAGCATCCCGATTGCGACGATCGAGTTCCCGCGCACGCCCGGCTTCTATGCCCTGCACACCGCCGATGGCGTGCCCTACTCATACATCGCCACCCTGCATGGCCGCGACGTGCTGGCCACCACGGTGCTGCAGACCTGCATCCGCTTCGAGAGCCGCAAGAAGACCTGCCAGTTCTGCGCCATCGGCCAGTCGCTGGCGGCGGGCCGCACCATCGCCCACAAGACACCGGCCCAGCTGGCCGAAGTGGCCAGGGCTGCAGTCGACTTGGACGGCGTCAAGCACATGGTGCTGACCACGGGCACGCCCGCCACACCCGACCGGGGCGCGGCCATCCTGGTCGACAGCGTGCGCGCCATCCGCTCAGCGGTGGCCATCCCCATCCAGGTGCAGTGCGAACCACCCGACGACGACGCCTGGTTCGAGCGCCTGCGCGAGGCCGGTGCCGACACCATCGGCATGCACCTCGAAGCCGTCACCCCGGAGGTGCGCGCGCGCATCATGCCGGGCAAAGCCAGCGTGCCGCTGTCGCGCTACTTCAGCGCCTTTGAAGCGGCGGTGAAGGTGTTTGGCCGCGGTCAGGTCAGCACCTACATCCTGGCCGGCCTGGGCGACAGCCGTGAGGCCATCCTGGACATGGGCCAGCGCCTGCTGGACATCGGCGTCTACCCCTTCGTCGTCCCCTTCGTGCCCATCAGCGGCACGCCGCTGGAAAGCCATCCGGCACCCGACCCGGCTTTCATGCGGTCTGTGCTGCAGCCCTTGGGTGAGATGGTGGCCACAGCAAACATGCGGTCCACCGACATCAAGGCGGGCTGCGGCAAGTGCGGCGCCTGCTCTTCGCTGTCGGTCTATGAAAGCGGGGATGGACATGAGGGCAGTGCGGGCGCCTTGCCCGCCGTGTTGACGTCTGCCTCCGCCCTCACCGCTTGAAGGCACGCCATGCATGCCGCCGCCACGCCCCTCACGTCCAACCCGCACTTCGGCTTCGACCCCGACCTCTGGTGCGCCCTGCCCGCGCCTTACGCGCCGGCCGAGTACCGCATCAAGGCCGTGAGCGCCCCCTGGGAACGCCAGGCCGCGCACGCCCTGCGCCGCAGCGTTTTCTGCACCGAGCAAGGCCTCTTCCGGCACGACGACCGCGACGCCATCGACGACCAGGCCCAGCTGCTGGTGGCCTGCAGCTGCGTGGCCGGAGACTGCGACGAGGTGGTGGGCACGGTGCGCATCCATGAAGCCAGCCCCGGCGTGTGGTGGGGCTCGCGCCTGGCCGTGCACGCCGCCCACCGCGACACCGGCCGACTGGGTGCCACCCTCATCCGCCTGGCGGTGAGTTGGGCGCATGCGCAAGGCGCTCAGCGCTTCCTGGCCCATGTGCAGCAACAGAACATCGCCCTCTTTCAGAAGCTGCACTGGCAGCTGCAGCAGGAACTGCTGTGCCACGGCCACCCGCACGGCCTGATGCAGGCCAGCCTGGCGCATTACCCGCCTTGCCTCGCGCCGGAATGGGGCTACCTGACGCTGGCCCACGGCGGCGCCACACGCCAGGCCACACGGCCTGCGCACTGATCGAACGCTGGCCCCGCCGCACACAGGGACACCGCACCATGCCCAAGCTCGCCGCAGCCCCCCCATCACCCACCGCACCGGGCGCACCCACGCCCACCAGCACGGGGCTCTCCCTGCCCCTGCCCGAGCTGGTCAGCCGCCTGCGTGCCAGCCGAGGCTTCACCCACAAGCGCGACATCGCCGCCGTGATGGGCACCCTGGCCCGCGCCCTGCCCGGTGGCCTGGCCGACACCACGCTGGCCGCGCGCGAAGGCGTGCTGCTGGGCGACGACTGCGCCGCCATCCCTGACGCCGACGGCCACCTGCTGCTGGCCATCGAAGGCCTGGTGAGCGACTTTGTGGAGGCCATGCCCTGGTTCGCCGGCTACAGCGCGGTGATGGTCAACCTCAGCGACATCGCCGCCATGGGGGGCCGCCCCATCGCCGTGGTCGATGCCTTGTGGAGCGTCAACGCCGAGCAGGCCGAGCCCCTGCTGCAAGGCATGGCCGCCGCGTCCGCGGCCTATGGCGTGCCCATCGTGGGCGGCCACAGCAACCACCGCGCCGGTGCGGGCCAGCTGGCCGTGGCCGTGCTGGGCCGCGCGCAGGCGCTGCTCTCCAGCTTCGCCGCGCAAGCCGGCCAGCGCCTGCTCATGGCCGTGGACCTGCGCGGCAAATGGCAAGGCCACTACCCCTTCTGGGATGCGTCGACCACCGCCCGCCCTGAACAGCTGCGAGGCGACCTGGCCCTCATGGCCGAGCTGGCCGAAGACGGCCTGTGCGCCAGCGCCAAGGACATCAGCATGGCCGGCACCCTGGGCACCGTGCTGATGCTGCTGGAGTGCGCGGGGCTGGGTGGCCGCATCCGCTTGCAAGACATCCCCCACCCGCCGGGCCACGGCCCGCAAGACGCGCCAGATACCTGGCTGCGCTGGCTGCAGGCCTTCCCCAGCTATGGCTACCTGCTGGCCGTGGACGACGAACAGGCCGACGAGGTGATGGCGCGGTTTCGGGCTCGCGGCATCGCCTGCGCCGACATCGGCCTGCTGGACGACAGCGGCGAGGTCTGGCTCACCCACACCGCGGCAACCGCCGCCACCCACATCCCCACGGAGCAGGCCTTGCTGTGGCACCTGCACCGCGAGCCCTTCATTGGCGCCCCCACCATGTCCACCCAGGAGAGCCCGGCATGAGCCTGAACATTGCCCTGCTGATGCATTCACTCAACCCACGCGGCGGCGTGGTCCACACCCTGGAGCTCGCCGATGCGCTGTGCGCACGCGGCCACCAGGTCACCGTGTTCGCGGCGGCCAAGCCGGGTGAGGCGCTGTTCCGCGGCACGCGGGCCCAGCTGTCGATCGCGCCCTTGAACACCGCGCCACCCATCCCCGGCACCGACCGCCTGGTCCACGCCGTGGGCGGGCGCATCGCTGCGCTGGTGTCCCACCTGCGTGAACAGCCCGAGCTGCACGCCTTCGACGTCATGCACGCCCAATGCGGCATCACCGCCAATGCCCTGGCCGTGCTGCACGAAGAAGGCCGCACGCCCGGCTTCATCCGCACCGTGCACCACATCGACCAGTTTGATGCGCCTCAGGTGATGCGCTGGCAAGCCCGCGGCATCCGCGCTGCGGCCCGCGTGCTGTGCGTGAGCACGGTGTGGCAGCAGACGCTGGCGCGCGACTGGGTGATCACCGCCGACACCGTGCCCAATGGCGTCAACCTGGCGCGCTTCCACCACCCGGATGCCACCACGGCAAGCACAGACGCCCCCTGGCTGCAGCGCTTCGGGCTGGACCAGCCGGGGCCCGTGTGGCTGTCGGTGGGCGGCGTCGAGGCCCGCAAGAACGCGATCGGCCTGCTGCAAGGCTTTGCCCAGGCCCGCCAGCAGCAGCCTGATGCCCGCCTGGTGATCGCCGGTGGCGCCAGCCTGCTGGACCACGACACCTACGCCCGCCGCTTTGCCGACCTGCGCCAGGCCCTGGGCCTGCAAGACGCCGTGCAGCTGCTGGGCGCCCTGCCCGACGAGGCCCTGCCCGCGCTCTACCGCCGCGCCACCGCCCTGGCCATGCCCTCGCTGCAGGAAGGCTTTGGCCTGGTGGCCTTGGAGGCCTTGGCCTGCGGCACACCGGCCATCGTGTCGCGCCGTGCGCCCTTCACCGAACACTTCCAGCCCGAAGACGTGCTCTGGTGCGACCCGGAAGACCCGGCCAGCATCGCCCAGGCCCTGCTCGCCAGCCTGGGGCACACGGCCGAAGACCACGCCCGGCTGCACACGGTGCGCGCCCGTGCGCCGCAGGTGTGCGCGGCCCTGAGCTGGTCGCGCAGCGCCGCCCGCCACGAAGCGCTTTACCTGCATGAACTCAGCCGCCGCGCCTGCGGCAACGGCCTGCAGTCGGCCAGCACGGCCCACGATGGCCACATCCCCACCACCCCACTGAACACCCTGCCCCATGCCTGAAATGCACTTCACCGTGCGCTGGCCCGATGGCCAGACCAGCACCTGCTATTCGCCCTCGCTGGTCGTGCAAGAGCACCTGCAGACCGGCCAGGCCTATGCCCTGAGCGACTTCCTGCAGCGCACGCACACCGCTTTGGAAATTGCCTCCGAGCGCGTGCGCGCCAAGTACGGTTTTGCCTGCTCGCGCGCCATGGACCAGTGGGCCGCCATCGACGCCCAGGCCCAGGCCTTCACCCAACAGCCCGACGCGCAGGTGACGGTGCTGCACTTTGACTGACCCCACCGGATCGATCCCCGCATTGATCCCCCGCCGAGAGGACACCCCCCATGACCACCAACACCGCCACCGCCGCACCGCACGTCCCCGTGCTCATCGTGGGCGCAGGCCAGGCCGGCCTGAGCCTGAGCGTCTACCTGCAACAGCGGGGCATCGGCCACCTGCTGCTGGAGAAGAACACCCCCATGCACGCCTGGCGCCACCAGCGCTGGGACAACTTCTGCCTGGTCACGCCCAACTGGCAATGCAAGCTGCCCGGGCATGAATATGCGGGCGATGACCCGCATGGCTTCATGAAGAAGAAGGAAATCATCGCCTGGCTGGACGCCTTCTTGCTGAAGGTCAACCCGCCCGTGCGCACCGGCGTGACGGTCAAGCTGGTGCAGCCGCTGGCTGAAGGCGGCTACCTGGTGCAAACCAGCGTGGGCGACTACACCGCCGACCAGGTGGTGGTGTCCTCCGGTGGCTACCACCTGCCCATCGTGCCGCGCCTGGCCGAGCGCCTGCC
>CANBQJ010000267.1 GCA_947371645.1 Burkholderiales bacterium
AACGGCAGCCTGATGACCGTGCCCGATGTGCGCGAGCGCTTCAAGGCCCTGCGCGGGCGCGGCGGCAAGCTCGTGGTGATCGACCCCCGCCGCACCGAAACCGCGGCCGTGGCCAGCGAGCACCACTTCATCGACCCCGGCACGGATGCTTTCTGGCTGCTGGCCCTGATCCACACCCTGTTTGCCGAAGAGCGGGTGCGCCCCGGCCCCTGGGACGCCCTCACCGACGGCATCAAGGCCGTGCGCGACCTCGTTGCCCCCTTCAACCCTGAAGCGGTGGCCGGCCTCACCGGCATCGATGCCGACACCACGCGCCGCATCGCCCGTGAATTCGCGCTCAGCCCGACGGCGGTGGCCTACGGCCGCATGGGCGTGTCCACCCAGGCACACGGCGTGGTCTGCCAATGGGCCGTGCAGGTGCTCAACCTGCTCACCGGCAACCTCGACCGCGAAGGCGGCGCCCTGCTCACCTCGCCGGCCGTCGACCTCATCAAGCTGGGCCTCATCGGCCCCGGCCATTTCGACGTCTGGCGCAGCCGCGTGCGCGGCGCGCCTGAATTTGCGGGTGAACTGCCCGTGTCGGTGCTGGCCGAAGAGATGCTCACACCCGGCCAAGGCCAGGTGCGCGCCTTCCTGACCATCGCGGGCAACCCCGTGCTCTCCACACCCAATGGCCGCCAGCTGGACGAGGCCTTGTCCGGCCTGGACTTCATGGCTTCGGTGGACTTCTACATCAACGAGACCACCCGCCACGCCCACGTCATCCTGCCGCCCACCTGCTTCGTCGAACATGACCACTACGACCTGGTCTTCCTGCACCTGGCCGTGCGCAACGTCGCCCGCTACAGCGAGGCTGTGGTTGCCCCCGAAGCCGGGCAGTTGCACGACTGGCAGATCTTCTCCGAGCTGTCTCGGCGTTACGCCCGCCGCACCTGGGCCCTGGAGCGCGGCGGCATCGCCCAGCGCCTGAGCAGCCTGCTGGGCCGCGCCTTCATGCGCCGCATGCCCCCGCACCGCCTGCTGGCGCTGGGCCTGCTGCAAGCCCGCCAGGGCATGAGCCTGGGCCAGCTGCGCAAGCGGCCCGAAGGCATCGACCTGGGGCCGCTGCGCCCCGCGCTGCACCAGCAGCTCAGCCGCCGTGGCCGCCGCGTCCAGCTGCTGCCCGACCTGGTGGCCCGTGAACTGCGCAGCCTGGCCCACGAGCTGAACCGGCACCGGGCCACGAACGCCGGCCTGCAGCCAGACGCCCCTGCAGCGGCCTCGGCCGCCCCGGCGCTCAAGCTCATCGGCCGGCGCGACGTGCGCAGCAACAATTCCTGGATGCACAACAGCCCCCGCCTCGTCTCCGGCAAGCCGCGCTGCACCCTGTGGATGCACCCGCAAGACGCCCAGGCCCGCGCCCTGAGCGATGGCCAGACCGTGCGCGTGGCCTCCCGCGTGGGCCAGGTCGACGTGGCCGTGCAGGTCACACCGGACATCCGCCCCGGCGTCGTCAGCCTGCCCCACGGCTGGGGCCACGGCCGCGCAGGCGTGGTGCTGCAGGTGGCCCGGGCGCACGCCGGCGTCAGCATCAACGACCTCACCGACGACCGCCTGACCGAGCGCATCAGCGCCAATGCCGCCTTCAGCGCCGTGCCCGTGTGGGTGCAGGCCATCGCGGCCTGATCGCCCCGACCGCATCGACAGCACCGAGCCCGCCATGGACATCACCGCAGAAATCGCCGCCACGGCGGCCCGCATCGTGGTGGAAGAAGGCCTGGAGTACGGCCCTGCCAAGCGCCGCGCCGTCAAGCAGATGGGCCTCAACAGCCGCAGCGCCCTGCCCGACAACGACCTGCTGGAAGAAGCCGTGCGCGAGTACCTCTCGGTCTTCTGCGCCGACACCCAGCCGGCCGAACTGCAAGCCCTGCGCGAACTGGCCGTCCAGTGGATGCAGCGCCTGGCCGAGTTCCGCCCCCACCTCAGCGGCGCGGTCTGGCGCGGCACGGCCACGCGCCTCAACGACATCCACCTGCAGCTGTACTGCGACGACAGCAAGTCCGCCGAAATCGCCCTGCTCAACCAGGGCATGGACTACGAGGTGAGCAGCGCCAACAGCCCGCGCGGGCAGACCGTGGACCGCCTCAGCCTGAACGTGCGCTGCCCGGGCCTGGGTGAAGTGATCGGCCTGCACCTGACCATCCTCGACGCCGACGACCTGCGCGGCGCGATCAAGGTGGACGCCCAGGGCCGCAGCAGCCAGGGTGACCTGAGCGCGCTGCAGCGCCGCCTGTCCGCGCTGGACGCCACCCCGCCTCCACCTGCCCCCACCCAAGTGCCATGAAGCCCACCCACCCCGAACGCGGCCTCAGCCGCCGCAACACCCTCATCCTGGCCGGTGCAGGCGCCGCCGCCGCTGGACTGGGCTGGCGCCTGAGCCGCCCGGGCACCCCTGTCACCCCCCCCACCGCAGACCCTGCCACGGCATCCGCATCCGCATCCGCAGCCCCGGCATCAGCCGCCAGCGACCTGCCCGCCAACTTCTGGGCGCAGGCCTTTGAGCGCCCGCCGGGCGGCGAGCTGAAGCTGGCCGCCTTCCAGGGCAAGCCCATGCTGATCAACTTCTGGGCGACCTGGTGCCCGCCCTGCGTCAAAGAAATGCCCGAGCTGGACCGCTTCCACAGCGAATTCGTCCACAAGGGCTGGGCGGTGATCGGCCTGGCTGTGGACAGCCCCACCCCGGTTCGGGCCTTCCTGAGCAAAGTCAGGGTAGGATTCGACATCGGGCTGGCCGGGCTGGGCGGCACCGAACTGGCCCAGGCGCTGGGCAACGACGCCGGCGGCCTGCCGTTTTCGGTCATGGTGGACGCCCAAGGTCGCATTGCGCACCGCAAACTGGGCGCCACCAGCTTCGACGAACTCGCCGGGTGGGCCCGCGCCCTCCCTGCTTGATGCCAGGCAGCAAATCTCAGGCAATTTCCGCCAAAACAAGGCAAAGCTGCGTAAGGCACTGGATTTTTGGCCATTCGCGGCTAAAATCCACTCACGTTCAGTTACGGACCGGCCAAGCCCACGGGCGCCCCCTCAGGCACCTGAGCGCCCACGTCGGCCCCTCTCGCATGCAGATTCTTGTCCTCCACGGCCCCAACCTCAACCTGCTGGGCACCCGTGAGCCGCAGGTGTATGGCGCCACCACGCTGGAGCAGATCAACGCCACCCTCATGGCGCAGGCCAGCGCACACGGCGCTCACCTCACGGCCTTCCAGAGCAACCACGAAGGCGCCCTGATCGACCGCGTCCACGCCGCGCGCACCGATGGCACCCGCTTCATCGTCATCAACCCGGGCGGCTTCACCCACACCAGCGTGGCGCTGCGCGATGCGCTGGCCGGCGTGGCCCTGCCCTTCATTGAAGTGCACATCTCCAACGTGCACCGCCGAGAGCCTTTCCGCCATCACTCTTATTTTTCGGACCTGGCCGAAGGGGTGATCGTCGGCCTGGGCGTCACGGGCTACAGCCTGGCCTTGCAGGCCGCCCTGGAACGTCTGGGAGCCCCGACATCCACCCAGGCCACCAAAGCCTAGGCCACCACCCTCACGCGCGCCGCCTGCCGGCGCACCACCTGTTTGAACCCTGGGCAGAACTGGCCACAAACCCATCTGCCCTTCACCGTTGAGCCCAACGGCCAACGCTTGCTGGAGAACCCCATGGACCTGCGCAAACTCAAGACCTTGATCGACCTGGTGTCCGAATCCAACGTGTCGGAACTGGAAATCACCGAGGCAGATGGCAAAGTGCGCATCGTCAAGGCTGGCGCCACGCCGGTCGTCATGACCCACGCCATGATGCCGCAACAGGCCATGCAGGCCGCCCCCGTGGCCGCCGCCCCCGTGGTGGAAGCCCCGCCCGAAGAGACCGGCCACATCGTCAAGTCACCCATGGTGGGCACCTTCTACCGCTCATCCAGCCCGGGTGCCAAGCCGTTTGCCGAAGTGGGCGACACGGTCAAGGCCGGCCAGCCTGTGTGCATCATCGAAGCCATGAAGATCATGAACGAGATCGAAGCCGACAAGGACGGCGTGATCGCCAAGATCCTCGTCGACAACGGCAAACCAGTCGAATACGGCCAGCCCTTGCTCATCATTGAATAAGGGGATCTCATGTTCAAGAAGATCCTGATCGCCAACCGGGGCGAGATCGCCCTGCGCATTCAACGTGCGTGCCGCGAAATGGGCATCCAGTCGGTTGTCGTCTACTCCGAGGCCGACCGCGAAGCCAAGTACGTCAAGCTGGCCGACGAGGCCGTGTGCATCGGCCCCGCGCCCTCTGCGCAAAGTTACCTGCACATGCCGGCCATCATCTCGGCCGCCGAAGTGACCGACGCCGAGGCCATCCACCCCGGCTATGGCTTCCTGTCCGAGAACGCCGACTTCGCCGAGCGTGTGGAGCAAAGCGGTTTCACCTTCATCGGTCCCTCGCCCGAGTCCATCCGCTTGATGGGCGACAAGGTCTCGGCCAAGCAGGCCATGATCAAGTCGGGCGTGCCTTGCGTGCCCGGCTCCGAAGGCGCCTTGCCCGATGACCCGAAAGAGATCATCAAGATCGCCCGCAGCGTGGGCTACCCCGTCATCATCAAGGCCGCAGGCGGCGGCGGTGGCCGTGGCATGCGCGTGGTGCACACCGAAGCCGCGCTGATCCACGCCGTGCAGACCACCAAGTCGGAAGCGGGTGCAGCCTTTGGCAACCCCGAGGTGTACATGGAGAAGTTCCTCCAGCACCCGCGCCACATCGAAATCCAGATCATGGCCGACACGCACAAGAATGCCGTGTGGCTGGGCGAGCGCGACTGCTCCATGCAGCGCCGCCACCAGAAGATCATCGAAGAAGCGCCGGCACC
>CANBQJ010000268.1 GCA_947371645.1 Burkholderiales bacterium
GGCCGCGATCAGGCGGCCTTGGCCGTCGTGCGGCGCACGGCGTTGGCGGCGGTCTTGAACGGGTCGATGCCGACGCGCTTGACGGTGTCGATGAACTTTTCTCCTGACCCGCGCTGGGCGCGGTAGGTCTCGATCACGGACTCGATCACATCGGTCACTTCGTCTGCCGAGAACGAGGGGCCGATCACCTTGCCCACCACGGCCGTGGGCGCGTGGTCAGAGCCGTCCGACCCGCCCAGGGTGATTTGGTACCACTCGCTGCCGTCCTTGTCCACGCCCAGGATGCCGATGTGGCCGGTGTGGTGGTGGCCGCAGGAGTTGATGCAGCCGGAGATGTGCAGGTCGATGTCGCCGATGTCGTAGAGCTCATCCAGGTCTTGATAGCGGGCGATCAGGTCGTTGGCAATCGGGATGGAGCGCGCATTGGCCAGGGCGCAGAAGTCGCCGCCGGGGCAGGCGATCATGTCGCTCAACAGGCCCAGGTTGGCCGAAGCCAGCGTGGCGGCCTTGGCGGCCTGCCACAGGGCAAACAGCTCTTCTTCGCGCACGAAGGGCAGCAGCACGTTCTGGTCGTGGGTCACGCGCAACTCGCCGCAGCTGAAGCGGTCGGCCATGTCGGCGATCAGGTCCATCTGCGCATCGGTCACGTCGCCCGGGGCCTGGCCCACGCGCTTCACCGACAGGTGCACATTCTTGTAGCCAGCGATCTTGTGGCCCTTGACGTTGCGTTCCAGCCATTTGCTGAATTGGGTTTTGTCGGCCTCAGATGCATCGACCGGCAATCCATTGCCCGCAGGGACATGGGCCTTCACCGAGGCGGGCAGCGCGAAGCCCACGTTCACGCGGTCAAATTCAGCCTGTGGGATCAGGTGGGCGGCACCGTCGGCGTCGCGCTCCAGGATCTGCTTGAACTCGGCGTTGACCTGGTCGAAGAACTTCTGGCCCTCAGCCTTGACCAGGATCTTGATCCGGGCCTTGTACATGTTGTCGCGCCGGCCGTAGCGGTTGTAGACGCGCACGATGGCTTCGATGTAGACGAGGATCTGCTGCCAGGGCACGAAGGCATTGATCACGGTGCCGGTGATGGGCGTGCGGCCCATGCCGCCACCCACGATCACCTTGAAGCCGACCTCACCCGCGTCGTTGTGCAGCAGCTGCAGGCCGATGTCGTGCCAGTACACCAGCGCGCGGTCTTCCTTGGCGCCGCTCACGGCGATCTTGAACTTGCGCGGCAGGAAGGCGAACTCGGGGTGCAGGGTCGACCACTGGCGCAGCACTTCGCAATACGGGCGGGCGTCGATCACCTCGTCTTCGGCCACGCCCACCATGGCGTCGGCCGTGATGTTGCGGATGCAGTTGCCCGAAGTCTGGATGCCGTGCATGTTCACTTCGGCCAGCAGCTCCATCACCTCGGCGGCCTTGGGCAATGGGATCCAGTTGTACTGGACGTTCTGGCGCGTGGTGAAGTGGGCGTAGCTGCGGTCGTAGTCCCGGGCGATGCGGGCCAGCTGGCGAATCTGCTTGGCAGACATTTCGCCATAAGGCACGGCCACGCGCAGCATGGGCGCATGACGCTGAACGTACCAACCATTCTGCAATCGCAGCGGGCGGAACTCTTCGTCGCCGAGCTTGCCGGCGAGGTTGCGTTCCAGCTGGTCGCGGAACTGTGCCGCGCGTTGGCGGACAAACTGCTTGTCGAATTCGTTGTACTGGTACATGGCGAGTCTCCCGTTGTCGGGCAAGGCTTCAAATCAATGGCTGGGCGGTGGGGTGCAAGGCTGAAGCCAAAGGCGTCAAACCAGCTTGAGCACCTTGTTGGCCGCCAGCAGCAGGCAGGCGCACAGCGCAAAACGCGTGATTGTCTCAGGCAAGAGCTTGGTCAGTTTGGCGCCCACCCAGATTCCGGGGAGGGATCCGATCAGCAATTCCATCAGAAGCGTCCATTCCACGTTGCCCAAAGAGGCATGGCCTATCCCGGCGACGATGGTCAGCGGCACGGCGTGCGCGATGTCGGAGCCAATCAGGCGCTTCATGTCGAGGCGCGGGTAGAGCAGCAGGATCATTGTCACGCCCAGGGCGCCAGCCCCCACCGAGCTCAGTGAAACGAGCACGCCCAGGATGGCGCCGCACAAAATCGTCAGGAAAGGGCGGGTTTCGCGGGTGATCCAGCGTTCCAGCCAGATGCCCACCCGGTGCCACACGGGGCGAAAGGCCACGGTGATGGCGGTCAACACCAGGGCCACGCCCAGGGCATAGGCCAGTGTGTTTTGCCCGCTCTTGCTGATCCCGGCCACATGCATGTAGACCATGGTCAGGATGGCCGCAGGGATGGAGCCGGACAGCAGCTTCTTGGTGATGTGGTAATCGACATGCCCTTCGCGGTGGTGCGCCACCGAGCCCGACACCTTGGTCAGGCCCGCGAACCAGAGGTCCGTGCCAATGGCCACGGCCTTGTCCAGGTGGAACACCGTGATCAACAAGGGCGTCATCAGCGAGCCGCCACCCACGCCGGTGAGGCCCACAATGGTGCCCACGCCTGCGCCTGCGGCCACAGCTGTCCAGTCAAAATGCATGTTCGGTAACCGGGTTGTTTGCTCGGCTGAGGCGCCACAACGGGCCATGCCTGCAAGAGGCGAGACTGTACAAAACCTTCTATATAAATGAAAACTACATTTTTGGAATCTGGTTATTTCTTTGGGAAATATAAGATGCGCGGCGTGTTGGCGGCGGCGGTGCTGGCGCTGTTGACAGCGTGCGCCACGCCCGGCGGGCAGACCACCGCCCCTGTGGTGGCGCCGGCCCCTGCACCCGCCGTGGTGCAGCCCAAGCCTGCCCCCAAACCACCCAAGATCGGCCTGGCGCTGGGCGGCGGCGCGGCGCGCGGTTTTGCCCACATTGGCGTGCTGCAGGTGCTGGAAGAGCAGGGCATCAAGCCGGACCTGATCGTGGGCACGTCGGCGGGCAGTGTGGTGGCCACCTTGTATGCGTCGGGCAAAACGCCCACCGAGATCGCCAACATCGCCATGAACCTGGATGAATCCAGCCTGTCGGACTGGGTCTTCCCAGGGCGTTCGCTCATGAAGGGCGAGGCAATTGCCAAGCTGGTGCGCACCCACAGCGGCGGCAAGGCCATCGAGGCCATGCGCCTGCCGCTGGGCATCGTGGCCGCCGACCTGCAAAGCGGGCAAGCCTTCCTTTTCCGCAAGGGCGATGCGGCCCAGGCGGTGCGGGCGTCCAGTTCGGTGCCGGGTGTGTTCGAGCCGGTGAAAATCAACGGCCGCGAGTACATCGACGGGGGCGCCGTGTCACCGGTGCCCGTGCGTTTCGCCCGTCAGATGGGGGCAGACATCGTCATCGCCGTGGACATCTCGGCCATCCCGGAGGGGCAGCCCACCAAGGGCATGGTCGACATCCTGCTGCAGACCTTCAACATCATGGGCCACAGCATCAGCCAGTACGAAATGAACGAGGCCGACGTGGTGATGCGGCCCAAGCTGGAAGGCATTGGCAGCGCCGATTTTGGCAACCGGCGCTTGTCGCTGCTGGCCGGGCGTGAAGCCGCGCTCACGGTGTTGGCGCAACTGAAAGAGAAGATCAGCGCCAAGACGCGCTGAACCTTGGGAGCTGGCTCAGAGGCTCAGCGCGGCGTGCCAAACGGCGCGCCGGCCAGCCTGTCGCCGGGCTTCACGCCATGGCGTTTGAACCAGCCGGTGTTCATCTCGAGCACGAAGCGCACCTGCCGGGTCGAGCAGTGTGAATCCAGGGTCTGAGGCTTCATCTCATCGAGGTTAACCACCGTGCCGTCATCGGCGACAAAAGCCACCGCCAGCGGGATCAGGGTGTTTTTCATCCAGAAGCACTGCTGGCCCGCCCGCTCGAAGATGAACAACATGCCCTCATTGGCGGGCATGCTGGTGCGGTGCATGAGGCCAATCTCATGCTCACGCGGCGTCTGGGCCACCTCCACCTTGAGGTTGAGGATGCCGGCGCCCAGCGTGGTGGTGGGCAGGCGCTGCGGTTCGTCTTGCGCGCGTGCCACCTCAGGCCCGCCGCCCAGCACCGCCGCCAAACAGGCCAACGCCAGACCCGCCATGCCACGCTGGCGCAGCCCCAACACCAGCTCGAGCGGTGGGGCCTTCAGGGTTTGCAACACAATGCGCGACATCGCCTTGATCCTTGTCAGTTTTTTCAGCGCAGCCTTGACCTACATTGCCTGGTGGCCCGGTCTGCCTCATGCGCAGGCACTTTAGCAGCGCCACTTGTCCTTGCTGCGGCCGCCTGCCCCGCTTTACGCCTGTTTGCACCTCTTGTTGACCACTGCCAACGCCCCTGCCAGCGTTCCTGCTGGCCTGCCAGCCTTGCCTGCCTTGCCTGCCTTGAACCCGGCTCAGGTCGCCGGCCTGGACGACCCTGCCTTGCTGGCCCAATGCGTGTTGGAAGCGCCATTGGGCAGCAGCCAGCGCCGCATCGGGTTGGGGCTGTCTGGCATGTACTGTGCGGCCTGCGCCATCACCATCGAAGACGCCATCCAGCGCGTCCCCGGTGTGACGGAAGTTCAGGTGCAAGCGGCCACGCAGCGCGCCCGCATCCTGCTGGATCCGGCTCGCACGCGCTTGTCCGATCTGGTGGCGGCCGTGCAAGCTGTGGGCTACAAGGCCTGGCCCGATGCAGCCGCCCGCGCCGGCCACGAGCGGCTGCGCGAACGCCGCCAGCTGGTCTGGCGCCTGTCGGTGGCCGCGTTTTGCATGATGCAGGTGATGATGATCACCACGCCGCAGTACGTGGCGGGCCCCGGGCAGATCCCGCCCGACTTGTGGAACCTCATGAACTGGGCCTGCTGGGTGCTGAGCCTGCCGGT
>CANBQJ010000269.1 GCA_947371645.1 Burkholderiales bacterium
GCCACCTCGCTGCTGGTCGAAGCCTTCTTGTATGAAGAGCAAACGCGCCGTGGCGTGTCCATCAAGCACTGGGAAGAGTTCGAAGACGTGGCCGACCACTGCACGGTCTGCCACAAGTGCCTGTCGCCCTGCCCGGTCAAGATCGACTTTGGCGACGTGTCCATGGCCATGCGCAACCTGCTCAACAAACTGGGCAAGAAGAGCTTCCGCCCGGCGGGTGCAGCCGGCATGGCCATGCTCAACACCAACAACCCGCAAACGATCAAGTTCATCCGCACGGCGCTGGTGGACGTGGCCATGCCGCTGCAGCGTGTGGCCAATGACGTGCTGAAAGTGATGGCACGCAAGCAGACGGGGGCGCCGCCGGCCTCGGTGGGCAAGGCGCCGCTCAAGCAGGAAATCATCCACTTCATCAACAAGAAGATGCCGGGTGGCCTGCCCAAGAAGACGGCGCGTGCGCTGCTGGACATCGAGGACAAGGACTACGTCCCCATCATCCGCGACCCCAAGGCCACCACGGCCGACACCGAGGCGGTGTTCTACTTCCCCGGCTGCGGCTCGGAGCGCCTGTTCAGCCAGGTGGGTCTGGCCACCCAGGCCATGCTGTGGCATGCGGGCGTGCAGACCGTGTTGCCGCCGGGTTACCTGTGCTGTGGCTACCCGCAACGCGGCGCAGGCCAGTTCGACACCGCGGAGAAGATGATCACGGACAACCGTGTGCTTTTCCACCGGGTGGCCAACACGCTGAACTATCTGGACATCAAGACGGTGGTGGTCAGCTGCGGCACCTGCTACGACCAGCTGCAGGGGTATCAGTTCGACAAGATCTTCCCCGGCTGCCGCATCATCGACATCCACGAGTACCTGCTGGAAAAGCAGATCACCTTGTCCAACAGCAAGGGTGCCTTCCTCTACCACGACCCCTGCCACAGCCCCATGAAGCTGCAGGACCCGATGAAGACCGTCAAGGCCCTGGTGGGCGAAGGCGTCATCAAGTCCGACCGCTGCTGCGGCGAAGCCGGCACCCTGGCCGTGAACCGCCCGGACATCTCCACCCAGATCCGCTTCCGCAAGGAAGAAGAGATCCTCAAGGGCGAGGCCGAGTTGCGCGACAAGGGCCTGATCGCGCCCAAGGAGAACGTCAAGATCCTGACGTCCTGCCCGGCCTGTCTGCAGGGTCTGAGCCGCTATGGCGAAGACACGAAGAACGGCCTGCTGGAAGCCGACTACATCGTGGTTGAAATGGCCAGGCAGATCCTGGGTGAGAACTGGATGCCTGAGTACGTGGCCAAGGCCAACAACGGCGGCATCGAGCGCGTGCTGGTGTGACGACGATGGGCTGCGAGCTGTGTGAGCAAGATGGCGGCCGGCTGCTGGTGCGCACGCCCAGGTTGCGTGTCATCCGTGTGCTGGATGCCAACTTCCCCGGCTTTTACCGGGTGATCTGGAACGCGCACGTGGCCGAGTGGACCGACCTGGAGCCCGCAGACCGCAGCCACCTGATGCAGGCGGTGGCCAAGGTGGAAACGCTGCTGCGCCATGCGCTGCAGCCCACCAAGGTCAACCTGGCCAGCCTGGGCAATGTGGTGCCGCACCTGCACTGGCACGTCGTCGCGCGTTTTGCAGACGACAGCCACTTTCCCAACCCCATCTGGGGCCAGGCTGTGCGCGAGGTGGCCCATGAGCGGCTGCAAGCCTGGCAGGTGGCCTTGCCGGCCCTGGATGAAGCCATTCGGACGGCCCTGACCCATTGAGGGCAGCGGCCAGGCTCAGCGCTGGCCAGCCAGCCTGAAGCGCCCCACCACCTCGGACAGGTTGCCCACCTGCGCCTGCAGGCTCTCGGCCGCTGCGGCAGACTGCTCCACCAAGGCGGCGTTCTGCTGCGTCATCTGGTCCAGCTCGGTCACGGCGACGTTCACCTGACCGATGCCAGATGACTCCTGGTCGGCGGCGGACGTGATCTCCGAGATGATCTGCGTCACGCGCACCACGCCGTCCACGATCTCACCCATGGACCGGCCCGCGTCCTGCACCAGCCGTGTGCCCACTTCCACGCGGTCGGTGGAGGTGCCGATCAGGGCCTTGATCTCGCGGGCTGCGTTGGCGCTGCGCTGAGCCAGCGAACGCACCTCGCCGGCCACCACCGCAAAGCCCTTGCCCTGCTCGCCAGCGCGGGCCGCTTCCACGGCCGCATTGAGCGCCAGGATGTTGGTCTGGAAGGCAATGCCATCGATCACGCCAATGATCTCGTTGATCTTGCGCGAGGCCTGGTCGATCTCCGACATGTTGGTGACCACCTGCTTCATCACGTCACCGCCGCGCTTGGCCACGCCAGCAGCCGATTGCGCCAACGCATCGGCCGAACGGGCCGCGTCGGCCGTGTGCCGCACGGTGCCGGTGAGCTGTTCCATGGAAGATGCCGTGGCCTGCAACTGCGAGGCCGTGTGTTCGGTGCGGCGGCTGAGGTCCTGGTTGCCCACCGCGATTTCCTTGGAGGACTGGCCGATGGACAGGGCCGCGATCTGCACGGTGTTGATGGAGCCAGAGAGCTCCTTGACCATGCGGGCCAGCGCCGCCTGCAATTGGCCGATTTCGTCGTCCCGGTCCACACCCACGATCAGGTCGAACTGACCCTCGGCCACATGGTCCGCCGTGTTCACTGCACCCTGGATGTCACCCACGATGCGGCGCTGCATCCACCATGAAAAAGCAAATGCGGCCACGCCGCACGCGAGCCCCAGGGCGGCAATCAGCACTTCCTTGATCGTCAGGCTGTGCTCCAGATCGGCCACTTCCCTGGCGTCTTGTGCCTGCAAGGCATTGAGCACCGCCGCCAGGGCAGTCACGATGCGGGTGTGATCGTCGTCGGCAGACTGCAGGGCTGCCACGCCCGTGCTGGGGTCTACGGTGGCCAGGTCGATGGCCATGTCGGCGTGGCCCACGAAGCTGCCCAGGGCCTTGTTGAGGTCTTCCACGGGCGGGGCACCCAGCATGTCCTTGTTCAAGGCCTGCTGCAGCAGGTCCTTGACCTCCTGGGCCTTGCCTGGCAGCGTCGCCCGGCGTCGCTTGACCTCGTCTTCGCTCAGTCCCGCCACCAGCGACACCGTGCGGTAGAGCGCCACGTGCACATCACCGATACGCCGCTTGACCTTGTCGAGCGCCTCTTCCCGCAACTGCCCGTTGGTCACGTGCTGTCGCACATCCTTCTCGTATGCCGAGATCACCAGCAGGAAGCCGGTCAGGCACAAGAGCAACACCACGCTGACCAATGTGGGCGCAGCCATCAGGCTGGTGCGCAGTTTCATGGACCGTCTCCGTCAAATCGGATGCGGCATGAAGGGCCCGCACCAGCCCCAACTTCACTTGTAGATGCCGCCGCAGACGGCCATCTCGTCGAGCCGTTCGCAGTACATGGACTTGGGCTCGACCTTCTTGGTCTCTGGATTGGTGAACTTGTAGTCCTGCCAGAAGGTGCCCTTGGTCTTGGCCAGCTCGACGCGCTCTTTCACAAACGCCTTGCCGTCGATGTCCTTGAGGTCAATCATGTTGCGACCCACGAACTTGGCATTGGCACCATGGGCCAGCACCACGCCATCCAGTCCGTAGACCGTCAGGTAGAGGTCATGCTCGTGGTAGGTCGTGTTCGTCTTGTCGGTGATCTCGGCAAAGGCCTTGTCCTTGGGGCCGGCCTTGATGGCCGCGAGGCCCTTCTTGACCATGGCCACGGCTTCCTTTTCGGTGGCGCCGCCATCGGCAGCAAAGGCGCTGCCCACCGCAAGAGAGGCCAGCAAGGCCCCTGTGAAGATTGCTTTCATACCATGCTCCATGAGATTCACTCGACCGATGACGGGTGCAAGCCTCAGGGCAGCAAGGTGGGCCGGCTCGGTCAACCGGACCCACGCGCGAAAGTGCGTCAGTCCACCAGCGCCATGTCGGGGCTCATCAACATGCTTTCGATGTCCAGCAAGATGACCATGCGCTCACCCACCTGGGCCAGGCCGCGGATGTAGCTGGCACCGATGGCGGAGTTCATCTCGGGCGCATTGCGCACGGCCGCCACGGGGATCTCCATCACGTCGCTCACCGAGTCCACCACCACACCGATGGTGCGCTGGCCGATGTGCAGGACGATGGACACCGTGAAGGTGTTGTACTCCGACGAGCTGCAACCAAAGCGCATGCGCAGGTCGACAATGGGGACAATCGTGCCGCGCAGGTTCACCACCCCTTTGAGGAAGTGGGGCGCGTTGGCGATGCGTGTGGGGTTTTCGTAGCCACGGATCTCCTGCACGCGCAGGATGTCGATGCCGTATTCCTCGTCACCGAGCCGGAAGGTGAGGTACTCGCGTGCCAGCTCGGTCTGCACGTCCAGTTTTTCCATCATGCCCATGGCTTGATCTCCGTGAATCGTTCGTTACTCAATGGCGCGAGCGGCGAACCAGGCTGCCCACATCCAGGATCAGTGCGACGCGGCCGTCGCCCATGATCGTGGCACCCGATACGTCGTGCACCTTGCGGTAGTTGGTCTCCAGGTTCTTGACCACCACCTGTTGCTGGCCCAGCAGCTCGTCGACCAGCAGGGCCACGCGGCCGCTCTCGGCTTCGACGACCACCATGATCCCGCTGGTGTGTTCCCAGTCGAATCGAGGCACCTGGAAGACCTTCTCCAGCTCGATCACCGGCATGTACTCTTCGCGCACCTCGACCACGCGGCCGGAGCCACCAATGGTCTTGACCATCTCGGGGCTGACCTGGAAGCTTTCCACCACCGACGACAGCGGCAGGATGTAGACCTCTTCGCCGAC
>CANBQJ010000270.1 GCA_947371645.1 Burkholderiales bacterium
AAGTAAATCCCGATGCTCAGGTTGATTTTTCCCGCTCTCGGGTCTTTCTGGAAGTCTTCGTTGAGCGTGAGGATGGGGTCGCCGGGATAGGCTTCAACGTGCTGGAACATGGTGTGGTGTGGCTGCAAGACGAAGCGGCATTATCGCCAGAGGGCAAAGCCCTGAACAGGGCGGCCTTCCCCCCGGTACTGCGGGCAGTGCCGGCCACCTGGCGCGGGCATCGTGTCGACTGAACTGTGCCCTGCCTGAGGCCGCCATGCCCGTCCACCCTGCCCGTCCCGCCCGCGTCCGTCACCCTGCCCACACGGCGAGCCCCTTGCGCGGCTTGCGCCACCTGCGCCCGCTTCGGCACACCAGCTTGCTGCTGGGCCTGATGCTGAGCGCCTGTGGCGGCGGCGGGGGTGGCGGCAGCGCGACCGATGCCACCGCGGGTGGCCGCCCCACTTCTTCTGTGGCCTTCCCCTTTGGCGTGAGCTGGGTGCCCGCCACCGCGCTGGTCAACCCCGCCAACGTGCCTGCGGGCAGCACCGGCGTGAGCGACCTGGGCCTGAACACCAGCCGCTGGCCTGCCCAGGCCCAGGCCAGTGCCCAGGTGGACGCCATCGCCAACGGCCGCATCAGCCTGGCCAGCAGCGGCTGGGCCGACACCAACGCCCTGTTCGACACCACGGTGGACACCCACGCCAGCTGCTGGAGCCCCGCCGTGGCCTACGCGGCCCACGACGACGGCGGCGGCTCGGGCACCCTGCCCGCAGGCGAAGTGAACCTGTGGAGCGACCACGACGCCAGCGACCCGCAAGGCGCTTGCGCCGTGGCCGAAGTCAACACCCAGCTGGCCTCGCAAAGCGCCCAGACCCACCAGGCCATGTTGATGCTGTCGGCGCTGCGCTGGCGCGTCTCCAATGACGGCACGCTGGGCATGCCCAACAGCGGCCAGCGCACCGACCTCACCGCCGTGGCCGCCAGCCTGCTGCAACCCGTGCTCGGCGGCGTGAGCGTGGCCGCCGCCAGCGTGGCCGTGAACGACGACGGCTCCGAGCAGGTCTATCGCCTGCTGCTCACGCGCGGCAGCGGTGCCAGTGCGCAAAGCCTGGAGCTGACGCTGCTGCACACCCCGGCCGACACCGACACCCACTTTGCCGGCACCTTGCAGCTGGCGCTGTCCTACCTGAGCACCGACGCCACCCTGGGCTGCAGCGACCAGCGCGATGGCGCGGGCCGCTACAAGCTGGCCCGCCTGCTGAGCCTGGGCTACAACCGCCAGGACGAATGGATGAGCCTGCGCGCCCGCAGCGGCGTGTACTGCGGCAATGGCAGCGCCATGAGCGCCAGCCAGATCGCCGACCTGGGCAGCCTCACGCTCACGGGTGAGCTGGACCCGGCCATGTACCTCGGCGGCAACACCCGAGGCGGGGTGGCCGGCTGGCACCGCCTCTTCAGCCGCTGGAGCAGCGACCACCTGGTGTCGGCCCAGACCAGCGACTTCCTGCTGGCCTGGCAAGCCCAGCCCCAGGGCGGCGCTGGCCACGCCCACCTGCTGGCCGGCCACAGCAGCCTGAACACCAGTGCCGCCACGCGCACGCTGTCGATCGCCAGCGGCCACACCGACGACATCGGCGTCACCGACGGCGTCATGCTGGGCCTCGTGTGCAACCTCAACGGCCCCGGCGCCAACGGCACGGTCTTCAGCGGCTTCCAGTGGCAGCAGGCCACTTTGAACGCCGCGGCCACCAGCTGGCAGCTGAGCGCCTCTCACCGGCAGTACGCGCCCGCCAACGCCTGTGCGGCCAGCGGCAGCATGCGTTTCGACCTCAATGGCGACGGCAGCCTGGGCCTCACGGAAGGCCAGGGTGCCGCCGCCGACCTCGTCACCCCCAGCCAGAACGGGCTGGACGCGCAAGACGAGTTGAACGTGCGCGGCTTCCTGGCACCCGTCTTGTTGCTGTGACGCCTGGGGCGCGCGCCGCCCCTGAATGCAAGCAATTGAAACAGCCCGCTCAGCGGGCTTTTTCACGCCCGCACCCAAGGCACCCAGGCATTCATGTGTGTATTTCGCACACACAACTTGCCAACTGGGCGGCAATCGGTTCACAATTCGACACCAGCCACCAAGTGTGCATGACGCACACTTCATGCACCGACACAGCGCCCTCACCGGCGTGCACTGCCTGACCCCGCTGACCCAAGAGGACACCATGACACGCACCACCGCCAAGCTGATCGCCCTCCGCCGCCACACCGGCTTCTTCCCGCTGGCCGCCACCACGGCCGCCGCGCTCATCGCCCTCACCCTGGCCGCTTGCGGCGGTGGCGGTGGTGGCGGCACCGGTGACGCGACCTCGTCCGGCGCTTCCAGCTACAGCGGCGCCGTCACGGGCCTGGGCTCCATCGTGGTCAATGGCGTGCGCTTCAGCACCTCCGGCGCCGACACCGCCGACGGCGACGACCCGAGCAAGGCCTTCACCAAGCCCTTCGGCCTGGGCACCACCGTGACCGTCACCGGCAGCGTGGACGACGCCGCCGGCACCGGCACCGCCACGTCCATCACCGTGCATGGCGGCGCGCGGGGCCTCGTGTCGGCGGTCGACAGCGTCAACAAGACCTTCAAGGTGGCTGGCCAGGTCATCCAGGTGAGCAGCACCACCGTCTTCGACGGCACGTCCAACGGCTTTGACTTTGACTTCATTGCCAACGCCAGCACCGCCGTCTACGTCGAAGCTTTCGGCGTGCTCGACGCCGCCACCGGCACCCTGCAGGCCACCCGCGTCGAAGAAAAGACCCAGGCCGACGTCACCGCCGAAGGCTACGCCGTGCGCGGCCTGGTCAGCGGGCTCAACACCAGCACCCACGTCTTCGACCTGACGCTGCGCACCGGCCTGATCGCCCACGTGTCCTATGTGCAGGACGCCAACGTCAAGCCCTCCGCCAGCCTGCTGACCGACGGCGCCGGTGTGCGCATCCTCATGGACGCGACCAACGCCACGGCCCTGGCCAGCGCCACCACCGGCACGGTCAACGTGACGGCGGCCAAGGTCATCGTCAAGCGCGAGAAGCAGTCTGACGGCGTGAAGGCCGCCCTGATCGGCGCCATCAAGACCATCAGCAGCGACCGCAAAACCTGGACGATCGGTGACGCCACCGTCGACGTGTCGCAGTCGCCAGAACTGCATGGCGTTGACCTGGCCACCGTCACCACAGGCACGCTGGTCAAGGTGCAAGGCACCTTCGCCAATGGCGTGCTGGTGGCCAAGTCGGTGAGCAGCAAGACCTACGACGACCAGCACGCCGAAGGGGTCAAGCTCTTCGGCCTGGTGAGCGCATCGACGGCGGCCAGCGGCAGCAACCCGGCCACCTTCGTGGTGCAGGGCGTCACGGTCACCATCGCCGGCACCAGCAGCCTGACGCTGCCCACCAACGGCAGCTACGTCGAGGTCAAGGCCCAGGCCGACGCCAACGGCGTGCTGACCGCCAGCGAGATCAAGACGCAGCAGCAGGTCTCCGTCGTGCCGCGCAGCTTCGAGATCTACGGCACGGCCTCGTGCACCAATGGCCAGAGCGACCTGGCGGGCACCTTCACCCTGACCTTGCGCGACGGCAGCGTGTCGGTGGACGCCAGCGCCGCCACCTTCAGCACCGGCAAGGACGTGACCCTGGCCGCCTCGACCACCGGCAGCAAGACCTGCCTGGTGGAGGTGACCGGCGCGCTCAACACCAGCACCCATGTGCTGACCGCCACCAAGGTGGAGGTGAAGGCCCGCGACATCCTGTCCAACATCAGCCTGCACTGACCTCTCCGCTCTCCTCTCTTTTCTCCCGTATCCCTCCCCTGGGTTTGGGGCCGTCCAGTCGGGCGGCCCCTTTTTTCGTTTGTGGGATAGTTCCGCATCCCCAGAACAGCACCCCACAAGGAAGCCCGAACATGAAGACCCGCGCCGCCGTCGCCTGGCAAGCAGGCCAACCCCTGACCATCGAAGAACTCGACCTGGAAGGCCCGAGAGAAGGCGAAGTGCTGGTCGAAATCAAGGCCACTGGCATCTGCCACACCGACTACTACACGCTCTCCGGCGCCGACCCCGAAGGCCTCTTCCCTGCCGTGCTGGGCCATGAAGGCGCAGGCATCGTGGTGGATGTGGGCCCCGGCGTCACCAGCCTGCAGCGCGACGACCACGTCATCCCGCTCTACACGCCCGAATGCCGCAGCTGCAAGTTCTGCCTCAGCCGCAAAACCAACCTGTGCCAGAAGATCCGCGCCACGCAAGGCAAGGGCCTGATGCCCGATGGCAGCTCGCGCTTCTCGCTGAAAGGCAAGCCCGTGCTGCACTACATGGGCACCTCCACCTTCAGCAACTACATCGTCGTGCCCGAGATCGCGCTGGCCAAGATCCGCCCCGATGCGCCGTTTGACAAGGTCTGCTACATCGGCTGCGGCGTCACCACCGGCGTGGGCGCCGTCATCTACTCGGCCAAGGTCGAGGCCGGCGCCAACGTGGTCGTCTTCGGCCTGGGCGGCATCGGGCTGAACGTGATCCAGGCCGCGCGCATGGTCGGCGCCGACAAGATCATCGGCGTCGACATCAACCCCGGCCGCGAAGCCATGGCGCGCAAGTTCGGCATGACCCACTTCGTCAACCCGAAAGAAGTGGGCAATGTGGTCGATGCCATCGTGCAGCTCACCGACGGCGGCGCCGACTACAGCTTCGAGTGCATCGGCAACACCACCACCATGCGCCAGGCGCTGGAGTGCACGCACAAGGGCTGGGGCCGCAGCATCATCATCGGCGTGGCCGAAGCCGGCGC
>CANBQJ010000271.1 GCA_947371645.1 Burkholderiales bacterium
GGGTGCTTGGTGAGCGTCAGCTGGCCTTCGCACAGCGCTTGCAGCAGGTCGCGGTGGCGCGCAGGGACGCTCATGCGCCCCTTGGCATCCAGCGACAGCGCTGCAGCACCTTGAAAGACCTGGCTCACACAAAACCCCACGAATTTGCACTAAATCCCACTTTATCGCATCCCCACCCCCAAAACAAGGGTGGACAACAAAAAAAGTTCAATGAAATCAAGGACTTAGCCGCGAAAATTTCACGAGATTGCCGAAAAATTTCCCTTATGAATCAAAGACCTGCAGCAGTGTCTGGAAGTGCCCAATGAGGATTTGGCGCGAAAAGTCTCCCACCCGGGAGGGGGTGCGGCGCCAGACCTGCCCCACGAGCGCCCGACCGCTCACGCGGCGCCTGCCACCGTTGGTCGGTCCTGGCTGCCACATCCGGGCCTCACCCCATCCCCGCATATCGGGGCGTGCAAATGCCCTCCTGAAATGATCTGGGTCAAAAGCTTGCATTGCGAATCGTTCGCATTTAAATCTAGAATGGACCCATGCCACACCGCCGCCAACCCCATGCCTCCCCGGTCGCCATGACGCTGGACAAGCTGCCCGTGCGAGCGGTGGCCACCATCGCCGACATCGCCACCAGCCACCACGACGGCGGGGCCCTCAAGCGCCGGCTCATGGAGTTGGGCTTCGTGCCGGGCGAGCGGGTGCAGGTGTTGCGCCGCATTTTCTTCGGTCACGGCCCTCTGGCCGTCCGTGTGGGCACCAGCACCTTTGCCATGCGCAAACTGGAATCCTCGCTGATCAAGGTGGTGCTGGCCTGAGGCCGGCTACCTGACCATGGCCACCTCGTCCTCGGCCTCCACCGCCGGCGCCCCGCTGATCGCCCTGGTCGGCAACCCCAACTGCGGCAAGACAGCCCTGTTCAACCGCCTGACCGGCTCGCGCCAGAAGGTGGGCAACTACGCGGGCGTCACCGTCGAGCGCAAAGAGGGTCAGTTCATCTCGCCCAAAGGCCAGGCCTGGCGCCTGCTTGATCTGCCCGGCGCCTACAGCCTCCTGGCGGCCACGCCCGACGAGGCCATCACCCGTGACGTGATCGCCGGTGTGCGCGCCGGTGAGACCGCGCCAGTGGCCCTGGTCTGCGTGGTCGACGCCACCAACCTGCGCCTGAACCTGCGCATGGTGCTGGAGCTGCAGACCCTGGGCGTGCCCATGGTGCTGGCCATCAACATGATGGACCTGGCCACACGCCGGGGCATCCACATCGACACCGCCCGCCTGCAGGCCGAACTGGGCATCCCCGTGGTCGAAGCGGTGGCCGTGCGCGCCGGCGGCGAGCAGGCCCTGCTGGCCCAACTCGACACGCTGGACTGGTCGCAACTGCCGCCGCCCAGCGCCCCGCGCCCCATGCAGCGCATCGCGCAAACGCCCGTGGAAGACACCCACCGGCGCGTGGGTGAACTGCTGGCCGCCTGCGTGCACATGCCCGAGCACGGCTCGCGCCTGACCGCCACGCTGGACCGCTACGCCCTGCACCCGGTCTTCGGGCCGATCATCCTGGCCTTGCTGATGTTCCTGGTCTTCCAGGCCGTGTTCAGCTGGGCCAACGCGCCCATGGACTGGATCGACGCCGGCGTGGGCTGGGTGGGCGACCAGGTCAAGGCCCACATGGCCGATGGCATGCTGCGCAGCCTGCTGGTCGAAGGGGTGATCGGGGGCTCGGGCAGCGTGCTGGTCTTCCTGCCGCAGATCATCATCCTCTTTGGCTTCATCCTGGCGCTCGAAGACTCGGGCTACCTGCCGCGCGCCGCCTTCCTGCTGGACCGCGTCATGGGCACGGTCGGGCTGTCGGGCCGCGCCTTCATCCCTCTGCTGTCGAGCTTTGCCTGCGCCATCCCCGGCATCATGGCCACGCGCACCATCAACAACCCGCGCGACCGCCTGGTCACCATCCTCATCGCCCCGCTGATGACGTGTTCTGCCCGGCTGCCGGTCTACGCGCTGCTGATCGCGGCCTTCATTCCGCACCGCACGGTGGGCGGCGTCTTCAACCTGCAAGGGCTGGTGCTGTTTGCGCTGTATGCGGCGGGCATCGTCTCGGCCATGTTGGTGGCGCTGGTGCTCAAGCGCCTCATGAAGCAAGGCAATGCCCAGCCCCTGCTGATGGAACTGCCCGACTACCACGTGCCCCACCTGCGCAACCTGGCCCTGGGCCTGTGGGAACGCGCCCGCATCTTCGTGCAGCGCGTGGGCGGCATCATCCTGTCGCTGATGATCCTGCTGTGGTTCCTCTCCAACTTCCCGGGTGCGCCAGTTGGGGCCACGGGCCCGGCCATCCAGTACAGCCTGGCAGGCATGGCCGGCCGCGCCCTGGAGGTGATCTTCTCGCCCATCGGTTTCAACTGGCAGATCTGCATCGCCCTGGTGCCCGGCATGGCCGCACGCGAGGTGGCGGTGGGCGCTTTGGGCACGGTCTACGCCATGTCGCAAACGGGCGACGAGCTGTCCAGCGCCCTGTCTCACGTGATCGGCCAGGCCTGGTCGCTGCCCACGGCCTTGTCGCTGATGACCTGGTTCGTGTTCGCGCCGCAGTGCCTGTCGACGCTGATGGTGGTGCGCCGCGAAACCAATGGCTGGCGCCTGCCCCTGATCATGCTGACCTACCTGTTTGCGCTGGCCTATGTGGCCTGCTTCGTCGTCTACCGCGTGGCCCTGGCCTGGTGAGGAACGCCCCATGAACGTCTGGCACACCCCCGACACGCAGACCCTGGTCGCGCTCGGGCTGGGTTTGGTCGCGGCGCTGCATGTGCTCAGGCGCTGGTGGCCGCAATGGGCCGGGCTGCTGACCAGCAAGCGCGCTGCCGCCCCCACGTCGGCTTGTGGGCAAGCGCCCGACGCATCCACCGTGGCGGCTCCGGGCTGCTCGGCCGGTTGCGGCAACTGCGGCAGCGGTGCCACCCCGGCCGCCAAAGACCACCGCGTGCACATCGTGCGTCGGGCCCGGCCCTGAGCCTGCGCCCCCCGTGTTCAAGCGCCCGCATTCGGGTGTGGACGCCCCCCATGTGCCGGGGGTGCCCGCCAAGGGGCAGATCCCTACACTTCATCTCACATACTGAAGTCTGGGTTGGTCATGCGTTCCGTGTTTGCCATTGCGCCGCTCGCGATTGTCCTGGCGTGGTTAAGCCCACAGCCGGGGTCGCGTGCGCACGCGTTGTCCGGCACGCCTGGGCCCTGGATGCAGGCCGCAGCGCCTCAAGGTGAAGACCCCTCCTCCATGCCATTGGCGCCCATGGGCTTTCGGTACAGCAGTCTCCTGCGCAGCAGAGACGCCCTGGCGCGTGATGCGTCCAGCCGCCCGCCGGCCGGCGTCTCCAGCGTGAGCCTGCTGGAAGCCGCCGTCGTGCGCTGAAGCCGCGGCAGGCGTACACTGGCGCCTGCTCCGGGGTGTGCCTCGCCATGTGCGTGTGCGCTGAGATGGATGTCCAAACCCGCTGAACTTGATCCGGTTCATACCGGCGAAAGAAGAGCCTGCCGCGCTGGCCGCCAAACCTTTGGCCTTGGGTTTGCTGGTGCGGTCGCCCGACACGCCGGGCGCAGGCACCCTTCGGAGCAAGACCCTATTTCTTGCTGACCGGCCCGCTGTGGCCACCGAAGGAGCCGCCGATGAACGCCCCCGAACCTGTCGTTGCCCTCGACGCCCTGCGCGACCTCACCCGCCTCACGCGCGAACCCCTGCCCGCCTCGCGCAAGGTCTATGTGCAAGGCAGCCATGAAGGCGTGCAAGTGCCGATGCGCGAAGTCACGCTGACCAACGGCGAGTCGGTCACCCTGTACGACTGCTCCGGCCCCTACACCGACCCGAACGTCACCATCGACGTCACCAAAGGCCTGCCCCCCGTGCGCGAAGCCGCCGTGGTGGCCCGTGGCGACACCGAGCTCTATGCCGGCCGCAGCGTGCAGGCCCTGGACGACGGCCTGAACGCCGGCGAACGCCACGACGCCCGCATGGCCGCCTTGCGCGAAGCCGCCGCCGGCCTGCAGCGCCAGCCCCGCCGCGCCAAGGCCGGTCACAACGTGACCCAGATGCACTACGCCCGCAAGGGCATCGTCACGCCCGAGATGGAGTTCGTGGCCGTGCGCGAGAACCAGCGCCGCCTGGACCTGGCCGAAGACTGGCGCAGCAAGTACGCCACGAACCCCGAACGCGAAGCGCGTCTGCGCGGCAATTCGATGGGTGCGGCCATCCCGCAGGTCATCACGCCAGAATTTGTGCGCGACGAGGTGGCCCGTGGCCGCGCCATCATCCCCGCCAACATCAACCACACCGAGCTGGAGCCGATGGCCATTGGCCGCAACTTCCTGGTGAAGATCAACGCCAACATCGGCAATTCGGCCGTGACCTCGTCGATCGAAGAAGAGGTTGAAAAGCTCGTGTGGTCGATCCGCTGGGGTGCGGACAACGTGATGGACTTGTCCACCGGCAAGCACATCCACACCACCCGAGACTGGATCGTGCGCAACAGCCCCGTGCCCATTGGCACCGTGCCCATCTACCAGGCACTGGAAAAGGTGGCCGGCGTGGCCGAAGACCTCACCTGGGAGATCTACCGCGACACCCTGGTCGAGCAGGCCGAGCAAGGCGTGGACTACTTCACCATCCACGCCGGCGTGCGCCTGGCCTACATCCACCTGACCGCCGCCCGCCGCACGGGCATCGTGTCGCGTGGGGGCTCGATCCTGGCCAAGTGGTGCATCTCTCACCACAAAGAGAACTTCCTGTACACGCACTTCGA
>CANBQJ010000272.1 GCA_947371645.1 Burkholderiales bacterium
CGCGGCGATGCCCCGCCGGAGTACGAGCCCCGCAACCCCGTGGGCCTGGGCTTTGTGCGGCGCGGCGGCGATCCGGTGGAGGGGCAGCCCTTGCCCAACCTGGAAGACCCCCATGCCTTGATCCGAGACCCGGACGACCGGCCGGAGCCGGCCTGCCTGGGGCCCGTGGCCCCCACCTGGATGCCCCGTCGGCAGCATGTGGGCACCTACAACGAGGCCTGGCGCCGCCGCCGTGCCCCCTACCTGCCCGAAGACTTTGACCCGCGCTACTTTCAGGTGGCGCCAACGGCCTCCATCGCCCAGACCCCCCTGCGCGGGGGCGAGCCCGTCGTGCTGTCGGGCTTCACGGTGGGCCAGCCCCTCTCGTTCGCGCTGCCCGCTTGCGAGCTGGACGTGGTGTTCGATTTCAACGGGTCCGAGGTGCAGCGGCCGCCCCAGCTGGAAACGGTGCTGATCGAGCCCGATGCCGGCCGCGTTCAGCTCTTGTGGCGCTGCGCGTTGCCCGTGGACAAATGGCTCATGCGCCTGGACCGCGTGGTGGTGGCCAGCCGGACCTGGGCCGCGGATGGTCGGCCCGCCAGCCCCCTGGCGGGCCTGGGGCGCCTGCCTGCGGGCTATGCCGTCGCGGAGGCCTGAATGGGCACACCCGACATCGTCATCGCGCGTGCAGGGCTGGTTTGCCCCATCGGGCTGAGCCTGCCCGAGGCGGCGGCGTCCGCGCGCGCGCGGGTGGCGCGGCTGCGCGAGATCAGCTGGCTGGACGCCAGGCTGGACCCTTTCGTGGCTGGTGTGGTGCCCGACGATGGCTTGCCCGAACTGGCCGAAGCCTTGCACGGCGCAGGGCTCACCCACCGAGAGGCGCGCATGCTGCGCCTGGCCCACGCCGCCATCGAAGAGGCCCTGTCGGCGTGGCTGGCCGCGGGCGGGCCGGCCTTGCCGGTGCTCGTGGGCTTGCCGGAGCACCACCCCGCCAGGCCGGTGCAGCCGGCCACCTTCCTGCAGCAGCTGAGCCAGCAATGCCCCGGTGCCATCGACCCCGCGTTGAGCCTGGCGGTGCCGCGTGGCCGTGCGGCCAGCCTGATGGCCTTGCGTGAGGCCTGCGCACGCGTCACGCGGGGGGATGCGCCCGCCGTCCTCGTGGGCGGCGTGGACACCCTGGTGGACCTGACCGTGCTGGCCATGCTGGACCTGCAGGGCAGGGTGCGCAACCCCGTCAACAGCGATGGCTTCAGCCCATCTGAAGGCGCGGCCTTCTTGCTGGTCATGCGCGCCGACCTGGCCCAGGCGCGTGGCCTGAAGCCCCTGGCGAGGGTGCTGGGCACGGCCCTGGGTCATGAACCTGGCCATTTGTATGCGCAAGAGCCTTACAAGGGCGAGGGCCTGGCCGCCGCGCTGGACAGCCTCCTGGCCGAGGCGCCTGCGCCAGCGCCCATTGCCACGGTCTACAGCAGCTTCAATGGCGAGCGCCACTGGGCGCGGGAGTTCGGGGTGGCGCGTTTGAGGCAGTCGCACGCCTTCCAGCCGGAGCACGCGATGGAGCACCCCGCCGAGTGCTTTGGCGACCTGGGCGCTGCGCACGGCGCGGCGCTGATGGCCCTGGCGGCGCATGCGCTGCAGGGGCGCTACCGGGCCTCGCCTTGCCTGGTCTACGCCTCGTCCGATCGGGGGGACCGCGTGGCCTCCCTCATCGACCTGGCGGCCTGACCCCCTTTCACCCATTTTTTTGGAGCGGCACATGGCCAGCACGGTTCACAACATCACCGGTTTCGCCCACAAGGGCAGCGGTGGCATGAGCATGGTGTTCCCCGACGTGTGCAACACGCCGGCACCGCCTGCGCCGCCCATCCCCATCCCCTATCCCAACATCGGCAAGGCGTCCGACACCTCGCAAGGCACCACCCAGGTCGAGGCCGACGGCAACATGGTGATGGTCAAGGGGGCCAAGTACATGATGAGCGCAGGCGACGAAGCCGGCTCGGTGGGCGGGCTGATGAGCGGGGTCTTCAAGCAGGAGTGCGAGTTCATGATGTACTCGTTCAACGTCATGCTGGAAGGCAAGAACGTGTGCCGCATGGGTGACCCCCTGTGGCACAACAAAAAGAACATCTGCGGCTGAACATCGGGAGCCGAGCCATGACCGAACTCATCGAGCAGGTGGCCTTCGGGAACCTGAGCGCCGAAATCAAAGATGAATGCCCTTATGCCGACCCCAGCGAGGGGGCCGATGAGGACGAAGACGAAGACTGCACCACCGACGACGGGCCTGCGGCCAAGAGCCGACAGGCCAACGACGGGGGGGTCTTGGGCAAGAACCTCATCAGCGGCTCACAGGGCAAGGCCGGCACCGTGGGCGGGCCCTGCGGGCTGGAAAAGGCCAAGTCCGACAAGCGCATCGACACGCGGCGAGAACGCCTGTACGTCAAGGTGAAGGGCACCGACGAGCTCAACGATGGCGTACACGGCTTCACCGTCGCGGCCCACCACCTGATCCCGGGTGAGGCCGCGTTGGCCAAAAGCACCTTGCTCAACTTCATGGCCAAGGGCCGCACCGTCACCATCACCGTGGTCAAGAAGAACGGGCAGAAGGTCGAGAAGAAGAAGAAGGTGTCCAAGCACATTGGCTACAACGTCAATGGCGCGCACAACGGCGTCTGGCTGCCTGGCAATTACTACATCCGCAGCCGCAGTTCGCCCAGGCGGGGCAAGAGCTGGTCCGATCTGGGCGATGACCCCTGGTGCCTGCACTACGTGGCGGCGGCCACCAAGGCCGCGCAGGCGCAGTTCCATGACACCCATGAGGCCTACAGCGAAAAGGTGCTGGAGGTGCTCAACAAGATCTCGCTCGTCCTGCGCAAGCACGAGTGCGAAGACTGCGAGGAGGACACGATCAACCCGCCCTTCATCATCAAGGTGCGGCTCTACAACATCTCCAACTTCCTGCGCAGCCAGCTCAAGGGCGGGCCCAGCGGCTGGAAGGCACCCTGGTTGTCCTCGGACCGATGGGGTCCGGTCATCGTGCAAGGCAAGAAGGTCAACGCCACCTTCCTCAAGGCCTACCTGGCTTCGAGCACGGTTCAGCGCACGCGGGGCCGTTGAGCGCTTCACAACAAGGGGACAGACATGTACTACGTGATGGAAGGTCGTGGCGAACACCCGATCCGCAGGATTCGCAAGGGCCCGGATGGGGACGACAACTGGCGTGATGGGCAGCCCATCACGACCCCGGTGCCCCAGCCCTTGCGCTACCAGCTGGTGGCGGGCATGCCCGGCTTGCCCAAGGCGATGTACTACGCCGAGGGCATCCCGGTGATGCGCGATGACCTGGTCGGCGCCTTGCAGGATGCCGGCGTCGACAACATCCAGTATTTCGACGCCGTGCTGTTTGACCCGGACACCCAGGTTGAGCACCGCAACTTCAAGGCCTACAACATCATCGGCCTGGTGTCGTGTGCGGACATGGGCGCGTCGGTGCGCATCGATGGCTCAGACAGCGAACTGCTGGACGTGGACTTCGCCAGCCTGGTGATCGACGAGTCCCGCACCGGGGGCGCGCTGCTGTTCAGGCTGGCCGAGAATGTCAGTGCCATCGTCGTGCACGAGCGGGTCAAGCAGGCCATCGAGGCCCGCGGCATCCCCGGCATGCTGTTCTATGGTCCCGGCGAGTGGTCCGGTTGAGGGCGCTGACGCGCCACAGGAGCAATCAAGATGCAAAAAGCCAAGCAATCCCGCGTGAGGGCCGTGCCCACGTCGGCGCCTCAGGCCATGCCGCAAGGGCCTTTTCAGGCGGTGGTCACCGAGGTGGACGCCGAGGGCATGATCCGGGTGGAAACCGATGCGGGCCTGGCCTTGCGTTGTGCCTGGCTGCAGGTCTCTGCGGTGCCCGTCCGGCTGGTGGCGGGCGACGCCGTGCTGGTGCTGCCTTTGCCAGGTGAGGCGCCGCCGGTCGTGCTGGGGCGCATCGCGGCGTGCACCGCCGAGGCCCTGGCCCCGGCCACGGTGGACATCCGCGCCACGCAGCACATCGGCCTGCTGTGTGGTGCTGGCCGCATCGACATGCGGGCCGACGGGCGGGTGCTGGTCAAGGGGGATGACGTCGTCATCCATGCCCAAGGCACCCAGCGCATCCGCGCCGGCACCGTCGCCATCAACTGAGCCCGCCATGCCTCGACCTCGCGTCCGGTTCATCGCGGACCTGCTGCCCTACCACCTGGACGAGCTGGCCTTCCTGGCCAGCCAGTTGCGCCTGGCCCTGGGCTCGTCGCGGCACACCTTGCGTGCGTATGGCGAGCTTCAGGAGCGGCTGGCGGCACACCTGCAAGGTGTGCTGGTGGCGCCGCCTGCGCAGCTGATCGAACTGCTCACACCGAGGCTGGCGTCGGCCGGACGCGACGAGGCCTTCGCGGCGGCCCATGCGCTCCTGAACCTGGCCGACCCGGGGGGCACGCAAGCGGTGATGACCGCGCTGACCCGGGCACAAGGCGACAACCTCGCTGGCCTGCGCGATGCGTTGAGCCTGGCCCCGCCGGCGCACACCGCCCGTGAGCTCAACGCGGCGCTGGCGCAGGCCAAGCCCTTGACGGCCGTGGCCGCTGCCGTGGTGCTGGCCAACCAGCGCCAGTTGGACCCGATGGCCCCAAGGCTGGGCGCCTTGCTGGCCGATGAAGACCCAGAGGTCTGCCGGTGGGCCTGGCGCGCCGCCTTGCTGGCCGATGCCGCAGCGGCGGGGCGTGCGCCCGTTCGCTCGCTTCAACAGGGC
>CANBQJ010000273.1 GCA_947371645.1 Burkholderiales bacterium
CCCGCCTGCTCGATCAAAAAGCTCATGGGGTTGGCTTCGTACATCAGCCGCAGCTTGCCGGGCTTGTTGGGCTCTCGCTTGTCCCAGGGGTACAGGAAGATGCCGCCACGGGTCATGATGCGGTGCACGTCAGCCACCATGGACGCGATCCAGCGCATGTTGAAGTCTTTGCCACGCGCGCCGTCCTTGCCCGCCAGGCACTCGTCGATGTAGCGCTTCACCGGCGCATCCCAGTGGCGCATGTTCGACATGTTGATGGCGAATTCTTTCGTGTCCTCGGGGATCTGCACCTGGTCGGCCGTCTGCACGAAAGAGCCCTGCTCGCGGTCCAGCGTGAACATGGCCACGCCCTGCCCCACCGTCAGCACCAGCGTGGTCTGCGGGCCGTACACGCAGTAGCCGGCGCACACCTGCTCGTTGCCCGACTGCAGGAAGCTCGCGTTGCTGACCTCGCCGCCCTTGTGCTTGAGCACCGAGAAGATGGTGCCGATGCTCACGTTCACGTCGATGTTGGAAGAACCATCGAGGGGGTCGAACAGCAGCAGGTATTCGCCTTGCGGGTAGTGCAGCGGCACGGCGTGCATGTCGTCCATCTCTTCAGAGGCCATGCCGGCCAGGTGGCCGCCCCATTCGTTGGCCTCGATCAGCACCTCGTTGGCGATGATGTCCAGCTTCTTCTGGACTTCGCCTTGCACGTTCTCGCTGCCGGCGGTGCCCAGCACATCGCCCAGTGCGCCCTTGTTGACGCTGATGGCGATGCTTTTGCAGGCGCGGGCCACGACTTCGATCAGCAGGCGAAGCTGCGCGGGCAGCTCGGCTGGGCCGCGCTGCTGCTCGATCAGGTACTGCGTGAGGCTCTTGCGTTTGGTGCTCATGTCTGAATCCGTTTGAAGCTGAAACTCTGGAAGGTCAATCCTGCAGGGCGCGGCCGATGATCTCGCGCACGTCGTCCGACAGGTCGGTGCGGGCGGCCACGCGGTTCAGGGCCTCTTGCGCTGCCGTGCGGTAGGGCTCGGCCAGGCGGCGCCAGTGGTCCATGGCGCGGGCCAGGCGGGCGGCCAGCTGCGGGTTGATGGTGTCCACCTCGATGACCTTGTCGGCCCAGAACACATAGCCAGCCGCGTCGGCGCGGTGGAAGGCGGCCGGGTTCATCTGGCACAGGGCCATCAGCAGGCTGCGGGCGCGGTTGGGCGTGCGCAGGGTGAAGTCGGGGTGCAGCATCAGGCTCTTGACGCGGGCAAAGACCTGCCCGTCCTTCTCGGGCGCAGTGGCCTGCAGGGCAAACCACTTGTCGATGACCAGGGCCTCGTTGCGGTAAATGGCGTGGAAGCGCTCCAGAGCCTGCGGGGCCAGCTCTGAATGAGCCCCCACCAGGGCCGACAGCGCGCCCAGGCGGTCGGTCATGTTGCTGGCGTCCTTGAAGCGCTGCAGGGCCTTGCCCGGCCAGATGGGGCTGTGTCGGGTGGCGCCATCCAGCACCAGCATGCTCAGGGCCAGGTTGGCCAGGGCGCGGCGGCCGGCGCTGACCGGGTCGGGGCTGTAGCCACCCAGGTCGTGATGCTGCTCCCACGCGGCCATCCAGTCTTCGTGGAGGGCGTGGGCCAGGTTCAGGCGCATGGCCTCGCGGGCATGGTGGATGCGTTGCGGGTCGACCACCTGCAGCTGCTCGGCCACATAGGCTTCGCTGGGCAGCGTGAGCACCAGGTCCTTGAAGGCGGCGTCCAGGTCGGGGCTGCGCAGCACGGTGCGCATCGCCTCGATGTACCGGACGTCCAGCTCGGTGCTGCCCTGGCCCAGCACGGCCGACAGCAGGCGGTTGAGGCCCAGTTGCTGGGCGGCTTCCCAACGGTTGAAAGGGTCGATGTCGTGGGTGAGCAGCGTGAAGAGCTGATCGTCGCTCAGGCGCGTCTCCAGCACCACCGGGGCCGAGAAGCCGCGCAGCAGCGAAGGCACAGGTTCAACCGGCACGTGCACGAAGGTGAAGCTCTGCTGGAACTCGGTCAGCACCAGCACGGTGTCGTGGCCCACCGGGTTGAGGTAGCCCTCCATGTGCAGGTTGATCTGGCGGCCATCGACACCCACCAGGCCCATGGCCACCGGGATCACCGAGGCATACTTGTTGGGCTGCCCGGGCGTCGACGGCGTCCACTGGCTGAGCGTGAGGGTGTAGGTGCGCTGGTCGGCGTCGTAGTAGCCATTGGCCTGCACACGGGGTGTACCGGCCTGGGCATACCAGTTCTTGAACTGGTCCAGGCGGTAAGCCAGGTTGCTGCCCGGGTTGGCGTCGGCGATGGCCTGGGCGAAATCGTCGCAGGTCACGGCCTGGCCGTCGTGGCGCTGGAAGTACAAGGCCATGCCGGCGGCAAAGCCATGCTCGCCCACCAGGGTGTGCATCATGCGCACGACCTCGGCGCCCTTTTCATACACCGTGGCGGTGTAGAAATTGTCGATGGCCAGGTAGCTGTCGGGGCGCACCGGGTGGGCCATGGGGCCCGCGTCTTCAGGGAATTGCAGCTGGCGCAGGGTGCGCACGTCTTCGATGCGCTTGACGGCGCGGGCGCTGGGGCTGCCGGCCATGTCCTGGCTGAACTGCTGGTCGCGGAAGACGGTGAGGCCTTCCTTGAGCGACAGCTGGAACCAGTCGCGGCAGGTGACGCGGTTGCCCGTCCAGTTGTGGAAGTACTCGTGGGCGACCACGCTCTCGACGTTGCCGAAGTCGACGTCGGACGCCGTCGCGGGGTTGGCCAGCACGAACTTCGTGTTGAAGATATTCAGGCCCTTGTTCTCCATGGCGCCCATGTTGAAGTCGCTGACGGCGACGATCATGAAGCGTTCCAGGTCCAGACTCAGGCCGAACTTGGCCTCGTCCCAGGCGATCGACGCGATCAGCGAGTTCATCGCGTGTTCGGTCTTGTCCAGGTCACCGGCGCGCACATAGACCTGCAGCAGGTGGTCCTTGCCGGCACGGGTGCGGATGCGCTGCTCTCGGCGCACCAGGTCGGCGGCGACCAGTGCAAACAGGTAGCAGGGCTTGGGGTGCGGGTCTTCCCAGACGGCGTAGTGCTTGCCGCCTTCCACCAAGCCCTCCTCAATCAGGTTGCCGTTGGACAGCAGCACCGGGTACTTCGCCTTGTCGGCCTTGAGGCTCACCTTGTAGGTGGCCATCACATCCGGGCGGTCCAGGAAGTAGGTGATGCGGCGAAAGCCCAGGGCCTCGCACTGCGTGAAGAAGCCACCGCTGCTGGTGTAGAGGCCTGAGAGCTGTGTGTTCTTCTCAGGCGCGCAGGTGGTGCGGATCTCCAGGTGGAAGGGCTGCTGCGGCAGGTTCTCGAGCACCAATTGCTGGTCTTCGATGCGGAAGGACACCGGCTCGCCATCGACCAGCACGCGCGTGAGGTTGATGTCTTCGCCGTCCAGGCGCAGCGAATTACCGCCCTGCTCCGGGTTGGGGTGCAGGGTCATCTTGTTGATGACCAGGGTCTTGGCCGGGTCCAGGTCGAAACTCAGTTCGACCGTCTTGATCCAGTAAGCGGGCGCCGCGTAGTTCTCGCGGCGGATCAGAGAGGCTGTGCCTTCGCGCATGCTCGGTCCTTGGGTGAGGGATCAGATGCCCTGTTTCAGGCTGGCTTCGATGAACTGGTCCAGGTCGCCATCCAGCACCTTCTGGGTGTTGGATGTTTCGACGCTGGTGCGCAGGTCTTTGATGCGGCTTTGGTCCAGAACGTAGGAACGGATCTGGTGGCCCCAGCCCACATCGGTCTTGGTGTCTTCCAGCTTCTGCTGGGCTTCCATGCGCTTGCGCATCTCGTGGTCATACAAACGAGAGCGCAGGCGCTTCCAGGCCACGTCGCGGTTGCTGTGCTGGCTGCGGCCGTCCTGACACTGCACCACGATGCCCGTGGGGATGTGGGTCAGGCGCACGGCCGAGTCGGTCTTGTTGATGTGCTGACCGCCCGCGCCGGACGCACGGAAGGTGTCGGTGCGCACGTCGGACGGGTTGATGTCGATCTCGATGGAGTCGTCGACTTCGGGGTAGACGAACACCGACGCGAACGAGGTGTGGCGGCCGCCTGAGGAGTCGAACGGCGACTTGCGCACCAGGCGGTGCACGCCGGTTTCAGTGCGCAACAGGCCAAAGGCGTATTCACCTTCCACCTTGATGGTGGCGCTCTTGATGCCGGCCGTGTCGCCGTCGGTGACGTCTTCGACCGTGGCGGTGAAGCCCTTGCGCTCGGCGTAGCGGATGTACTGGCGCAGCAACATGTTGGCCCAGTCGCAGGCCTCGGTGCCACCGGCGCCGGCCTGGATGTCCAGGAAGGCAGGCAGGGGGTCGGCCGGGTTGTTGAACATGCGGCGGAACTCCAGCGCGCCCACACGTTCGGCCTGGGCGCTCACGTCACCACCGATGGCCTGCAGGCCGTCGAAGTCGTCGTCGGCCTTGGACATCTCGAACAATTCAGCGTTGTCAGCCAGTCCCGATTCCAGCTCGGCAATCGTCAGGACGACGTTTTCCAGCGTCTTTTTCTCTTTGCCCAGTTCCTGGGCGCGCTTGGGGTCGTTCCAGACGGCGGGGTCTTCGAGTTCGGCGTTGACTTCGCTCAGGCGGCGGGATTTTTCATCCCAGTCAAAGATACCTCCGTAACTCAGCCGTGCGCTGGGTCA
>CANBQJ010000274.1 GCA_947371645.1 Burkholderiales bacterium
GAGCGGCTGGCGCAGAACTACTTCATCTGCGCTTCAACCCCGGCGCAGATCGCGGCCCTGGCCTGCTTCACGCCCGAATCGATCGCGGTGTGCGAGGCGCGGCGGCAGGAATTTGCGCAGCGGCGCGCGCTGGTGCTGCAAGGGCTGGACGAGATCGGGCTGCAGGTGCCGGTGAAGCCGGATGGGGCTTTTTATGTGTACATCGACGTGCGCCGCACCGGGCTGGACGCGATGACGTTTTGCGAACGCGCGCTGCAGGAGGCGCACGTGGCGCTCACGCCGGGGGATGACTTTGGCGAGTGCGGTGGGGGGGCGCATGTGAGGTTGTCTTATGCGGCTTCGCAGGGGGAGCTGGCTGAAGGGTTGCGGAGGTTGAAGGGGTTTGTATCCGGACTGCTGTGAAAGCGCGCTTGAATATGGCCGGTGCCAATGAAAGGATGCTTTCATGTGGGACGCCGCGTGTGTCATTCGCGGTTCGCGAATAGCGAATGCACGCCATGACAGCGCCCGCTTATTACATCCAGAACGCCACCACCTACGCCGCCTCCACCCGCGACGTGGATATGAGCCCGCTGTACGCCCGCTTCCTGCCCCATGTGCCCGCAGGCGGCCGCATCCTGGACGCGGGCTGCGGCTCGGGCCGCGATGCACTGGCGTTTCGGCAGCGCGGCCATGTGGTGGAAGCCTTCGACGCCAGCCCCGAGCTCGCCGCCCTGGCCTCGGCCCACGCCGGCATCCCGGTGCGTGTGAGGGGCTTTCTGGACATGGCCGAAGACGGATCTGGCCGCAACGGTTTCGATGCCATCTGGGCCTGCGCCAGCCTGCTGCATGTGGCCGCAGCCGATCAGCCCCGCGCCTGGGCTGGGCTGTGGCGGGCGCTCAAGCCGGGTGGGGTGGTGTACGCCAGCTACAAGCTGGGCAATGGGCCACAGGCCAACGAGCGCGTGGACGCGCTGGGCCGGCCCTTCACAGATGCCGATGAAGCCTGTGTGGCGCGCTGGCTGCACGGCTTGCCCGGGCTGGGGCCGACGGACACCTGGATCACGGGAGACCAGCGGCCGGGCCAGCAGCAGGCATGGTTGAATGTGCTGGTTGCCCGCCGCCCCCACTTGCCATGACCCTCAGCAGCCAGGACGTCCTGAAGGCTTTCGAGCGCATCCGCGTGTTCCAGCGCGGCGAACAGCGCGCCGTGCACAAGCCCTTGCTGATCCTGCTGGCGCTGGCCCGCACCGCGCAGGATGTGCCCCGCATGGTGGCCTTCGAAGACATCGAAGAGCAGCTCAAGGCCTTGCTCGGCGAGTTCGGCCCCAGCAGCGCGGCCGGTTCGCGCCACTACCCCTTCTGGCATCTGGCCACCGATGGCGTGTGGCAGCTGGATGGCCCGCCGGATTTCCTCCAGCGCCCGCCTGCGGCCACGCCCAACCTGGGCGAGCTGCGCAAGCTGCACATCGCTGGCGGCTTTGCGCCCGAGATGGACGCCGCGCTGCGCCGCGACCCGGCCTTGCGCGCACAACTGGCCCATCAGCTGCTGGATGCGCACTTCCCCGACACGCTGCATGGCGACATCCTGCAGGCCATCGGGCTGGACCTGGGCGCACCCACTGCCGACGAAGCCACCACGGGCACACGCACCGTGGTCCGGCGCGACCCACGCTTTCGGGAGCGGGTGTTGCGGGCGTATGAGCACCGCTGCTGCGTGTGCGGCTTCGACCTGCGCATCGGCAGCGTGACCGCCGGGCTGGAGGCCGCGCACATCAAGTGGTTCCAGGCCAAGGGCCCGGACATCGAGGCCAACGGGCTGGCCCTGTGCGCCCTGCATCACAAGGTGTTTGACTTGGGCGCCTTCACCATCCTGCCCGACACCTACAGCCTGGTGTTCAGCCAGCATGCGGTGGCCGGCGAGGCTTCACGCAGCATGCTGCTGGGGTTCCACGGGGCGGGGATGATCATGCCGCAGAGCAAGGACTACTACCCGAGGGCAGAGTTTTTGCAGTGGCATGAAAAGGAGGTGTTCAAGAGGCCGGGGCGATCCTTGTGAACAAGGATTCAGCGGCGCCGGCACACAAGGCAATCCGATCGATACCCTAGGCCATCGCATCCAGCGCACTGGCCACGCGATCCACCATCAAAGAACGTCCCACTGCAGACAAGGTCAAGGTTTGCGTCGCTCGGGTCATGCCAACGTACAGCAGCCGCACTTCTTCCTCCGCGCTCTCGCCCTTGTGAGGCATGGCTTGTAGCCCCGCCACAAACACATGCGCGAATTCCAGCCCCTTTGCGCTGTGCAAGGTCACCAACCGCACAGCCGGCTTTCGCCAATCAAAGCGCTTGAATCCGTCCGTGCTCATGGCCTGAACCGGCACACCCAAATCTCTCAACGTGCGTTCAATCGGCGCCATCAGATACTTGGCCCGGCACAACACCGCGACCTCATCTGGTGAAACCCCATCAGCCAACAAGGATGCAATGCGCCCAGAAACCAACTCCGCCTCCTGCTGGGGCGTCGAAGCACGCACCAAGCTTGGTGTGGGCCCACTGCGACCGGCGGACGCTGGCATCACCGTGGCCGTGTCGCTTTCCTCGTTGTCTCCGTGTAGCAATGCGTCTGCGCAACGCATGGCCAATTGAAGAACCTCTTTGGTGTTTCGGTAGTTCAGTTTCAACACCTGCGTTCTTCGCCCCTGGGCTTCAATCCCAACTCCAGCAAACGTGAATCGGCTGCGGCGCTTCTTCTGGTAGATCGACTGCGCATCGTCGTACATCACCAAGAGGCTCTTCGTCACCGGGTCCACCAGCTGGGTGCACAGACGCAGCCAATCCTCCTCGAAGTCATGTGCCTCATCGACCAGCAACGCGAGGTATTGCCCTGAAGGCACCATGCCCGTCGCCAATGCGCGGTCCACAGCTTTGACCAATGCGGCGTAGTACGCGTTGTCTCGGACCTTGGCTGCTGGCACATCCACCTGATAGCTCCGAACGACGTCTTCACACCACGCATGGAAGGTGCGAACCTGGACCCGTTCGTCCACGCCACGTTGACGCAACACCGCATCGATCCGGCCCGCCAAAGACCGGTTGTAGCAAAGGATCAGAATCGGCTTGCCTGGCTTTGCTGCTGCGGCCAACTGTTGGGCACGGTAGATCAAAATCATGGTCTTGCCGGAGCCCGCCGGACCATGAATGACCCGATGCCCTGCGCCCAACGTGCGGGCAACTTGCTCTTGCTGAAGATCCATCACCTGCAGCAGATCAGGTATGGACGCGCCATAAGCAGACTCTGCTTCCTCCTCAGCAAGCAGTGACGTCTGTGCCGCCTGCATTCGGATCTCAGGAAACAGATGCCAGCGAATGCGATCACGTTGAGGCAGGCTCAAGGTGATGAGGTATGTGACCGTGAACATGCCCCAAAGGCGCTGTTGAAATTCGCCAGGGTCGACCGACTCATCGAGGTCATCGCGCAGCAGTGTTTTGAACTGCGGAAAGACCTCGTCAAAGTCTTCACCAGCAGCTGCACGGGTGACGCTGGAAAACACCAGGCCCCAACCGTAAGGAAACAGTAGCTTTCCTTTGAACGGCCCATCCCGATGCGTCAACTGCTCATCGGCCTGCATCAGGTGCACCAACTCCATCGTGTAGTCGCGCACCTGCCGCATCGGGTTGCCATCGGTGACAAAGCCATGCTCGGTTTTGAGCTCAACCTGATCCCGATTGGCTGCCACCAAGGTCTGACGTTTCCAATCTTTGACCTCCAACAGCAGGATGCCCCACCGAGGACTCAGGATCACGAAGTCGGGCTGGCGTGCCTGGGGGCCAATCGGAATGTCATGCCAGACGATGTAGTCGTCTTCTAGGCACCGCTTGAGTTGGTTGAGCACGCGCCTTTCCCCAGGGTTGCATCGTTTGTCGACCCGTGTCAGTCCCTGCGGAAAAATGGCCATCAGAAAGTCGCCCGGTACGTTGCTGGATCGAGGTGGCAGTGCTGCTCAATCGCACCCGGCAACTCAAAGAATTTCGGGGCAGTTCGGAAGTGGTACAGGCGATAGAGCCTGAATCTTTCCGACACCTCTTTCGCAAACGCCACCTCATTGGAGGAGACGAAGAAGGGTGTCGCCGCATCGTGGGCGGTGGTTTTGACCTCGATGAAGCGCTCACGGCCATCGGGCTCAAAGGACAGCACGTCGTAGCCCAGGCCATCGCCGTCGACCTCGGCAACGTGCCTGACGCCATCCGCAAGTTGCCCCACACCCAGTTGAACCAAGCGCCATTGCTCGTACTGCACGATGAACAATTCGCCGGCCTTGCCCAATGAACGGTTGCGGCTTTCGCGCTCAAAGTAGTCGCGTTTGACTGCGCGCCGCACATAGCCCGGGCGAGCCTCGTCCACGCGGCTTTGCCGTTTCGGCGCGTCAACGAGCAGCTTTTTGAACTCCACCGACTCAGGCAAATCAGCCGGTCGATCCACAGCCAGTTCAGCTGCTTTGTCCAGCATGGGCAGGTGCTTGACTTGCTCAGACACCACGTCCACCAGGCCATCGCGTTGAAAGTTGGCGCGGGGCTTGTAGCCGGACACCGATGGAAAGCCCAACTCGATCATCACGGCACTGATGTTCGCCCGCTTGAACTCGATCGAGCT
>CANBQJ010000275.1 GCA_947371645.1 Burkholderiales bacterium
TTCTGGCGCCTGATCTGGATCGGCGTGGCGCTGGCCATGGTCTGGGCGACCATTCAAAACGTGCCTGCGTCCAAGGCACCCAACAGCCCGCACACCGCGCTGGTGGAAGTGCGCGGCGAGATCGCCGCCGAGTCCGATGCCAACGCCGACAGCCTGATGACGGCCCTGCGCAGTGCCTTCGAAGACACGGGTGCGCAGGCCGTTGTGTTGCGCATCAACTCGCCGGGCGGCAGCCCCGTGCAGGCCGGCCTGGTCAACGACGAGGTGCGCCGCCTCAAGGCCCTGCACAAGAAGAAGGTCTACGCCGTGTGCGAAGAGATGTGCGCATCGGCCGCCTACTACATCGCCGTGTCGGCCGACCAGATCTTTGTGGACAAGGCCTCGCTGGTGGGCTCCATCGGCGTGTTGATGGACGGCTTCGGCTTCACCGGCATCATGGACAAGGTCGGCGTGGAACGCCGCCTGATGACCGCCGGTCGCAACAAGGGCATGCTGGACCCGTTCTCGCCGCGCAAACCCACCCAGGACGCCTTCGCCCAGGCCATGCTGGACCAGATCCACAAGCAGTTCATCCAGGTGGTGAAGGACGGCCGAGGCAAGCGCCTGAAAGAAAACGAAGACACCTTCAGCGGCCTGTTCTGGAACGGCGAAGAGGCCGTTTCCCTGGGGCTGGCGGATCACCTGGGCAGTCTGGACCAGGTGGCCCGCGATGTGGTCAAGGCCGAAGACGTCATCGACTACACCCAGAAAGAAAACCTGGCCGAACGCCTGGCCAAGCGCTTTGGCGCCGCCATCGGCTCGGGCGCCGTGACGGCCATGCGGGGCGCGGTCAGCATCCACTGAGGCCAGCCCGGCTGGCCCGCTCGCTTGGCCGCCTTCAGGCGTCCATGGACACCAGCAGGCGGTAGGCAGCATCTTTGGAGAGGTTGAGCAGCTGCGCCACCTCGGCCACATCGTCCGGCAGAGCGGCTTGTGCGTGGTCATCCTCCCAGCCGTGCTGCGTGTGGCGCGCAATCTGCACCCCCAGCATCACGCTGCGCACCTTGGGGTTGTTGGCGTGGTGGTCGTTGGTGCACTCCTGCAGCAGCAGCGGCAGTTGCCAGTGCGCCATCAGCGATTGCGTCAGGTCGGCCAGTTCCACGCCCAGCACCTCGCGCTGGATGTCCGCCGAGCGGATGGTGTGGTCGGCCTTTTGGCGGTTCTGGATGTCCAGGGCCAGGGCCGGCGCGTGGCACCACAGCAGCATCTCGGAAAAATCGTGCAGCAGGGCGGCTTCCTGGATGACGACCACGTCCTCGTCCTGGCGGCGCAAGGCGAAGCCGGTGGAGAAGTGGCAGGCCCGGCGGGCACGGGTCACCACCTTGATCAGGCCACTGATGGCTTCAGGGTAGGGGTGCAGCCACTCGGTGATGCTGTGCACCTCCTCGAACGCGCGGAAAAACGGCCCGATGCCCATCATCACGGTGGCGCCCACCATGGTCTCCGGGGGCTCGACGCCGTTGCGCAGGCACATCTCGGACGTGCGCACCAGCACCTTGAGCATCATCAGCGGGTCTGAGCCCACCCGGTCGGCGATGGTGTGGGCATCAACGGTGGCGTGGGCCTCTTCGATCACGCGCAGCTGGTGCAGCTCGGCCAGGGTGCCAGGCAAGACGGGAATGGGGGCCTGGGCGAGGGCTTCGGTCCAGGCGGCAAGCGAGGGCAGGGCGGTGTCGATCATGGGGGACCCCAAGTTTGGGCTTCCCTCACTTATGCACCCAAGCTCCGACCCGCTGCAAGCGGAAAACAGGCCTCAAACCCCTTCAATTGCGCAGGGCGGTGCCCAGCACGGCCCTGGAGGTGCCCCGTCGGGGGGGGCTGAAATCACTTGGCACCCAGGAGGGCATCCTTCAGGTCGGAGTCCACGGGGGAGTTGCCCAGCCAGATGCGCAGCAGTGCAGTGAAAAATTCGTCACCCGCAATGACGGGGCCCTGGTGAACGCCGTTGATGGTCACGCCCGTGCCCACGCCCGGCGTGAAGTCGATGTGGATGACCGAGCCCTTTTTCACCTTGCCCATGCCCAACATCACGCCCCGGATTTCGTCCAGCTTGGCCTGGAATCGCGTTTGGTCGGCGCTGCTGTTGTTCTTGTTGAAGCCCTTGACCATGGCCTCGGCGAAATCTTCACCGGTCAGGTCGCGCAACAGGACGATCTGCATGGCCTTGGGGCCACCCTGGCCCAGCAGGCTGCTCGCATCCTTGCCCTTTTGAGGCACATACAGGCCTGCGGCGTACACGTCGACGATCACCTTGACCCGGATGCCCACGCCATTGAGGCTCAGTGCCTGGTTGCCCAGCTGGTAGGTCTCGTCGAACCTGGCGCCCTTGATGTCCACGGCAGCCTGAGCACTGATGCCCACGCTGGCCAGCAGGACGCCCAGGCAGGCGATGAACTGCGCAATTTTTCGGGTCATGGTCTTCTCCTGTCCGGATTTCTCTTGAGAATTGCAACCAAGGGTAAACGCTTGGTCATTTCAGATGGTGCGCAAGTGTGCCCGGAGTTGGGGCATCTGCCCAGGGGTTTCCACCGATTCGAGTGTGAGCAGATGCATCTTCGTGGCGCGTTTGCCGCAGTGCAGCAACGCCGCTTACAGCGTCTTGCAGGACAATGACCACACCCCAAGCCCTCCGACCGGCCTTGCGCCCGGTTTGCACAGCGCATGTCATTCCTGGTCATCGACATCGGTAACACCCGTCTCAAATGGGGTCTCTATGCGCAAGCGGTGCCTGGCGCCGAGTTGCTGGCCCACGGGGCCGTGGTGCTGGAAGACATCGACAGCCTGTGGCAACAAACCTGGTGCCACCTGAAGCCTGTGCCCACGGCCATGCTGGGCTGCGTGGTGGCCGGTGAGGCCATCAAACGGCGGGTGGAAGAACAACTGCACCAGGGCTGGGGGCTGGCGCCCCACTGGGTGTCAGCTTCGGCCCAGGCGGCCGGCGTGCGCAATGGCTACGAGCACCCCCAGCGGCTGGGTGCTGACCGCTGGGCTGCCATCATCGGGGCGCGGCACGAGGCCTTGAAATCCGGCGCTGCCCTGGTGCCGCCCGTGCTGGCCGTCATGGTGGGCACCGCCGTCACGGTGGATGCCGTGGATGCCGAGGGGCAGTTCCTGGGCGGCCTGATCCTGCCGGGCTTTGGCCTGATGTACAAGGCGCTGGAGAGCGGCACCGCCGGCCTGAAGGTGCCCACGGGCGAGGTCAGTGACTTCCCCACCAACACCAGCGACGCCCTGATGAGCGGCGGCACCGACGCCATCGCCGGCGCCATCGAGCGCAGCCTGCGGCGCCTGCATGCCCACACCGGGCGCCAACCGCTGCTGATCATGTCAGGCGGGGCGGTGTCTCGCTTGTCTCATGTGCACGAGTTGCCGGCCCGCGTGGTTGAAAACCTCATCTTCGAAGGCCTGTTGACGCTGGCCCAGGAAGCAGGCCAGGTGGTCTGAGCGCCACGCTGAGGGCAGGGCCTCAGAGGATGAAGCGAGAGAGGTCTTCGTTGCGGGCCAACTCGCCCAGCCGCTGATCCACTTCTGCGGACGTGACTTCACGCGCCTGGCCACTCAACTCTGGCGCGTTGAAAGACACCTCGTCGAGCAAGCGTTCCAGCACCGTGGCCAGGCGCCGCGCGCCGATGTTCTCTGTGCGCTCGTTCACTTCGAAGGCGATCTCGGCGATGCGGCGGATGGCGCCAGGCGTGAAGTCCAGCGTCACGCCTTCTGCCCCCAGCAGGGCCTGGTACTGCTTGATCAGGCTGGCGCTGGGTTGGGTGAGGATGGCCTCGAAGTCGCCCACCGCCAGCGAGCTCAACTCCACTCGGATGGGGAAGCGCCCCTGCAACTCGGGGATGAGGTCCGAGGGTTTGCTCAGGTGGAAGGCGCCCGAGGCGATGAACAGGATGTGGTCGGTTTTGACCATGCCATGCTTGGTCTGCACCGTGGTGCCTTCGACCAGGGGCAGCAGGTCACGCTGCACGCCTTGACGCGACACTTCGGCGCCGTGGCCTTCGTTGCGGCTGGCCACCTTGTCGATCTCGTCAATGAAGACGATGCCGTGCTGCTCGGTGCGCTCCAGCGCCCGGGCCTTGATCTCTTCGTCATTGACCAGCTTGCCGGCTTCTTCTTCGATCAACTGGGTGCGCGCCTCGGCGATGCGCACCTTGCGGCTGCGGGTGCGGCCCTGGCCCATCTGGCTGAAGAGGTCCTTGAGCTGGTCGGCCATGCCTTCCATGCCGGCCGGGCTCATGATTTCCACCGCCGGGCGAGGTTCGGCCAGCTCGATGTCGATCTCGCGTTCGTCCAGCGTGCCTTCGCGCAGGCGCTTGCGCATGATCTGGCGAGCGGTGTTGTCCGGCGGCTGCGTGCTGCCGATCCCGAATTCACTGCGGGGCGGCGGCACCAGCACGTCCAGGATGCGTTCTTCTGCGGCATCGGTCGCCTTGGCGCGCATCAGCTGCACCTGGCGGGACCGTTCCTGCTTGATGGCGCTTTCCACCAGGTCGCGGATGATGGTGTCCACGTCCTTGCCCACGTAGCCCACCTCGGTGAACTTGGTGGCTTCCACTTTGATGAAGGGCGCATCGGCCAGTTTCGCCAG
>CANBQJ010000276.1 GCA_947371645.1 Burkholderiales bacterium
ACGCTGGGCTGGGCCACGCTGGCGCCCTTGTTGGGCTGCAGCAGCACCACCTGCTCTTGCGCCAGGCGGATCAGCACCTGGCGGATGCGCGTGCGCGACACGCCAAAGGCCTGGCCCAGGCGGTCTTCCACGAGCTTGGTGCCCGGCAGCAGGCGCTGGTCGACGATGGCCTCGATGAGGCGGGCGTGGATGTCGTCGTCCGACAGCGATGGGGCGGCATCGCCCTGCACAGCACGGGTGGCCACGGCAGCAGGGTTGACGGCCAGGGTGGGGGTGGGCATGGACGGGGGGATCGGTTCGCCAGGGTGCACCATGATGCCTTCAGGCACCCCGCGAGGCCTGGGCATGCCGCCGCATCACCGCCACCGCCGCCAGCGCGCTGATGATCACGGCCAGCGACACCAGCGTCGTCATGCTGCCCAGGGCATAGATGGACGGCGTGGTGACGGTGGTGGTCAGGCCCTGCAGTTCCAGCGGCAAGGTGTTGACGTCGCCGATGGCCTGCGAAGACCGCGCGATCTCGTCCCAGCTCAGCGTGAAGCCGAACATGCCCACGCCCACCAGCGAGGGGCCGATCAAGGGCAGCACCACGTGACGCAGGGCCTGCCAGGGCGTGGCACCCAGGTCGCGCGCGGCCTCCTCATACGCCGGGTTGAAGCGGTTGAACACCGCGAACATGATGAGCATGCCAAAGGGCAGCGTCCAGGTGAGGTGGGCGCCGAGGCCCGAGGTGTACAGGCCCATCAGTGTGGTGTAGGCCTCCAGGGTCTCGGTCATGTTCCAGGCCGTGAGCACCGCCTTGATGGCGGTGTCCAGCAACCTGAACTGCAAGCCGATGCCCAGCGAGATGATGATAGAGGGCATGATCAGGCTGGCCACCGAGGTGTAGAACAGCAGGCCCGAGCCTTTGAAGCCCTTGCGGAAGGCCAGGCCGGCCACCAGCGAGATCAACACCGTGAGCACCGTGACCACGATGCCCAGCGCCAGCGAGCGGCGGATGGCCGCGCCGATGTCCACCACGCCCAGGCCCTTGAAGAGCTCGTGGTACCAGTGCAGCGAGGTGCCGCGCATCGGGAAGGTCAGGCCGCCCTCGGGGCCCTGGAAACTCAGCACGAAGATGGTGATGACCGGCCCATACAGGAACAGCACGTACAGGCCGAAGATCAGCGCCAGGGGCCAGAAGCCGCGACCGGCCTTTTTGCTTTGCATGATCACAGCTCCTTGCGCAAGTCAACGAGGCGGTTGAGCGCCATGATGATGAGCAGCACCACGCCCAGCAGCACCACGGCATTGGCCGCCGCCAGCGGGAACTGCAGGTAAGAGGTCTGCACCTGGATGGTCTTGCCCACCGAGGCGATCTGCTGGCCACCCATCACGCCCACCGTGACGAAGTCGCCCATGACCAGGGTGATGACGAAGATGGAGCCGATCAGGATGCCCGTGCGGCACAGCGGCACGATGACGTTCCACAGCGTCTGCCAGGGCGTGGCGCCGCAGTCGTCGGCCGCTTCGATCAGCGAGCGGTCGATCTTCATCATCGAGTTGAAAATGGGCACCATCATGAAGGTGGTGTTGAGGTGCACGAAGGCCAGCACCACGGAGAAGTCGGAATACAGCAGCCACTCCAGTGGCTGGCGTATCAGCCCCAGGTCCATCAAGGTGGTGTTGACCCAGCCATTGCGCCCCAGCAGCGGGATCCACGAGATCATGCGGATCACGTTGGACGTCCAGAACGGGATGGTCATGATCGTGAACAGCACCGTCTGCGCGCCCACACTGGGCACGTGGAAGGCCACGAAGTAAGACAGGGTGAAACCCAGCACCAGGGTGATGGCCCAGACCACGCCGCAGAACTTGAGCGTCGACAGGTAGGTCTTGAAGGTGGTGCAAAGCTCACCGGGGTTGGCCTCGTTGCCACCAAAGCAGCCGTCAAACAGCGAGACGTAATTGGAGAAGGTGAAGCCGGGCTCCAGCGTGTACTCGTTTTGCGGCCAAAAGCTCACGGCCCCCACCAGCAGGAGGGGCAGGACGAAGAACACCAGGAACACCCCACCCATGGGCAGGGCCTGGATCCAGGCAGGCAGGGACTTGTTCATGGCGTTCTTCTTTCTTCGCTCAGATCACCAGGATCAGAAGGAATGCGTGATGCCGACGCTCAGCAAGGTCTGGCCCTTGCCGGCTTCGGTGGCACCGGCAAAGCCGAAGGTGCCCTGGCCGGAGTTCTCCAGCACGATGACGTTGGCGTTGAAGCTGGTGCGCTTGCTCAGGGCATAGGTGCCCCGCAGGCGCAGGAAGTTCACGTCATCGCCCTTGTCCATGTCCTTCGTGACGTAGTCGGCCGACACGGTGGTGGCGGCGCTCAAGGGCACGTCCACGCCCAGGTCCAGGACGGTGCCCTTGTCGTCGGCGCCAATCTTGACTTCGGCAGAAGCCACACCCAGACGCAACTTGGCAGGGCCCAGGTCATAGGAGGCACCCAGGGCGTACATGGTGTTGGTACCCGGCAAGGTCTTGCTCTTCTCCGAGAACACCACCATCCCGAAGCCGAACGGGCCGCTGCCATAGTTCACCGCGGCCTGGAACTTCTGGCCCGCGCTGTTCTTGCCTGCCACTTCACCCAGCGTGTACGAGACGCCGCCTTCCAGGCCACCCACGTTGGGCGAGGTGTACTTGATGGTGTTGTCGTAGTAGTCGCTCAGGGAGAAGAATTCGCTGAACTGGAAGGGCGCGTAGAACGCACAGACGAAGTAGCCGCACATGTAGTCGTCGGCCACGTTCCACTGGTGGCCCACCTTCACGGTACCCAGGCTGCCGGTCAGGCCCACAAAGGCGTTGCGGTTCCAGAAGGTGCCGGCGCTGTTGCCCGCCTTGCCGGTGTCCGGCGCCAGCGAAGACTCCAGGTCGAAGATGGCCTTGAGGCCGCCGCCCAGGTCTTCGCCGCCCTTGATGCCCACGCGGGAGTTGACGATGGCGTTGTCGTCGAGCCTGACGACGCTGCCCGAACCACCGGTCGCCTTGGCCACGCCACTGGCGTAGATCAGGTCCAGGCCAATGGCCCCGTAGACAGTGACCTCCTGGGCCTGTGCCGCGTGCTGCAGGCCGAACTGGCCCAGCAACGCAGCGGCCACAGCCAGGGGAATGGAACGCAGGGATGCTTGCTTCATGATGTAGAGGTACTCCAAAGAAAACGTGAAGTGGGGATGCGGGGAATCTGATGAGCGTTGTGGGAACTCAAGCGGCAACGAACTCGTTCCACTTCTGAACCATGTAGGTGTTCTCGTCCATCAAGGCGTTCCAGCAGGCGATGCCGCCCATGCGGGCCTCGTAGCTGCCGCCGTCACGCACCTCGCCCTTCTTGGCCAGCACGTCACCCTTGGGCGATTTGATGTCCTGCGAAGCAGGCTTGCCTTCCATCCAGTAAGCCCACTCGTAGGCTTCCATCTTGGCCTTGGCCGTGTCCAGCACGGCGCTGTAGTAGCCCTGGCGGTTCAGGTAGGCACCGGCCCAGCCATCGAGGAACCAGTTGATGAACTCATACGTGGCGTCCAGCTTCTTGCCGGATGCCGTGGCGGGCACGCCAAAGCCGGCGGCCCAGGCGCGGTAGCCTTCCTTCAGGGGCTGGAAGGTGCAGGCGATGCCTTTGGTGCGCACGGCCGTCACGGCTGGCGACCACATCGACTGGATCACCACCTCGCCCGAAGCCATCAGGTTGACCGACTCGTTGAAGTCCTTCCACAGGCTGCGGAACTGGCCGGCCTTCTTGGCCTCGATCAGGGTCTTGATCGTGAGGTCAATCTCCTTCTTGGTCATGTTGCCCTTGTCGGGGTACTTGTACAGGCCCATGGCCTCGACCACCATCGCGGCGTCCATGATGCCGATCGACGGGATGTTGAGGATGGCGGCCTTGCCCTTGAACTCGGGGTTGAGCAGCTCGGCCCACGACGAGATGGGGCGCTTGATCAGGTCGGGGCGGATGCCCAGCGTGTCGGCGTTGTAGACCGTGGGGATCAGGCTCATGAAGCCCGTGGGCGTGGCCGAGAACTTCTTGCTCTTCTCGCCTTCCAGGTACATCACCTTCTTGGGCGCGGTGCCCTGGTCGCCCACCTTCTTGCCACCGACTTCGCCCTTGGTGAACAGGCTGGTGATCTTGTCGGCGTTCTTGATGCGCTTCACATCAATGCCCTTGAGGTTGCCCGTGGGCACGATCTTCTTGAGCGAGAAGTACTCGGTGTCGATCAAGTCGAAGCTGTTGGGTGCGGTCACCGCGCGCTTGGTCACGTCGTCGGTGGTCACCGGGATGTACTGCACCTTGATGCCCGTGTCGGCTTCGAACTTGTCGCCGATGGTCTTGTCCTGGTTCACCGCGGTGCCCAGGTAGCGCAGCACGATGGGGTCGGCCGCGTGGATGGACGGGCCATAGCCCGCAGCCAGGATGCCGGTGGCGCCCAGCAGGCCGCCCTTGAGCACGGTGCGGCGGCTGATGCCTGAGGCTTCGTCGGCCGGGCTGGCCGAGGTGTCGGCGGGGATGTCCGCACTGGTGTGGGAAGGGCGTTGCGGGGTCGTCATCGGTAGGCTCCAGGATGGCAGTGGGTTTGAGGACGGG
>CANBQJ010000277.1 GCA_947371645.1 Burkholderiales bacterium
GTCAATGGAAGAAAAGCTCTTGAGCGACAGGTCGCTGACGGCGCTGACCTGCGCCAGCAGCTTGCCGCCGATGTTGAGCGTGCCCGCGCTGGCCGGGGCAGCGCCCAGGGCCAGCTTGGCCGCACCCAGGCTCAGGGCCTTGGTGTCCAACACGACCGAATCAGACACCACCACATTGCGAGTGCCTTCCAGCAGCACCTTGCCGGTCTTGGCCGACAAGGTCACGCCATCGGCTACGGTCAGGTCGCCGTCGAGCTGCTTGCCCTTGCTGCGGCTCAAGGTGGCGTGCGCGTCGCCCGAGACCCGCACCGAGGCGCCGTCGCCATCGACGTGGTAGGCCTCGGCGGTGGTGGCGCCACTGGAGGTGATCGCCACGTTTTGCCCCAAGGTGATGCCCTGCTTGGCCACCAGGGTGATGTCCTTGGCCGTCAGGCCGGTGGCCTCGCCAGTGGTGGACACCGACACGGTGCCTGCGGTGACGTTCAGGTTGCGCTCGCCATTGGCATTGCGCTCGCCCCGGTTGGCGCCCACCAGCACGGTGTCCGCGCCAGACGCATTGACCGCGCCCAGGCTGATCTGGCTCGCGCCTGCATCCTTCGTGGCCGCGCCACCGATGCGCACATCGGCGAGGCCCAGCTCCAGCGTGCCGCCCTGCGCCGCGCTGTTGCCGGCCTGTGCGGCCAGGGACAAGGCCCCCGCGTTGAGCTGTGCCAAGACCGCAGCGGTGAAGCTGACGGTGCCGCCGTCGCGCGCCAGGAAGCTGGCCGTCGAGCCGGCCTTGGCGGCCACGGCCGAGAAAAAGCCGTTGCCGCTGCTCAGGTTGACTTGCGAATACTTGCCAGACACCGCGTTGTCCATGACGATGAAGCGGCTGGCAATGGTGTCGTGGTAGCTGGTGCCTGCGTAGCTGAACAGGCCCGCCACCGAAGCTGAGCCATCGTCCAACTTGATGCTGGCTGCGGTGAGGTCAGCGGCGCCCGCACGCGCCGTGGCGGCATCGGCCTTCACCAGGTAGGCCCCGGGCATGTTGGCGTAAGCCGCCGGCAAGACCACATAGGTGCCTGCGGGCAGGACGCCATTCTTGCCAAAGGTGATTTGCTGCCCGGCCACGATCGAGGCCGACTTGCCGGCCGCGTCCGTTGCGCTCAGGATGGCGCGGTCATAGGCTGCAAAGCCCAGCTGGTTGGCAAAGGCATAGGGCACCACCGCGAAAGCGCCGCCAGCCGCCCCCGCGAAGATGTCTTTGGAGCCGCCAGGGCCGGCGATGAACTCGCGGGCGTACACGTCACCACCGCCCGAGGCATCCACCTTGGCCGAACCTTCTACCTTCACCGTGCCCGTTGCGCCGGCGTTCAGGGTCACCTGCTTGCTCTGCAGGCTGCTGCGGACATCCGTCCCGTCGGTGTAGACCCAGGTGCTGCCATTGACCGTGGAGCCAAACGGCACCAGCAGACCATCGCCTGAGACCGAGGTCAGGCTGCCATCCTGGAGGGTGATGCTTTTGGCATTGAGCGTGATGGCGCCAAAAGGTGCACGCAGCACGCCCCCCTGCTCGATGGCATCGGCGTTGATGGTGAGGCTGCCGCCTGCCGACATGGGCGCCGCCAGCGAGGTGTCGCCACCGCCAAAACGCACCGTGTGACCGGACGCGTTGAGGGTGTAGCGGGTGTCGGCGCTGGGGAAGACCTCGGCCGCGCGGATGCTGATGTCCGCCAGCGTGTCCAGCCCGGCGTCCTTGCCATCGGTGGACCGCATGTTGAGCGTCGCAGCGGCCGAATCGGCCTGGCCCGACAAACCCATCACATTGAACTGGCCGACGCCCTGCATCGCCAGGTGGTTGTTGAGGTCAACGTTCAAGGCGGCCACATTGACCGTGCCTGTGCCGGTAGTGGCTTGCTTGAGCTCGGAGGTGTCATTGCCGTAGGCCCTGCCCGCCAGGTAACCCGATGTGGCGGCATCCCCCAAGCTGACCTGAGGTGCCTGGAAGGTCAGAGTCTGGCCGGCGGCCACGTTCAATGCCAAGGCCGACACATTGAGGCTGCGGCCAGCGGAGATGGTGGTCGTCTTGGCCGCGTCCACCCGGCCGCCTGCTGTCAGGCTCACGTCGGCAAAGCCGGCGTGGTTCAGCCAGTCACTGGACACGACGGCATTGCCCAGCACCGAGGCGTCTGTGGGCAAGGCGCTGCGCTGCGCATAAGTCATGCCCTTGGTCTTGTCACCCGTCTTGTCCTGCAAGGTGATGTGGATCACATCTGGGTTGGCCTCGGTCTCAAAAACCTGCTTTTTGAGCTTCAGGTTCAACTGGCCGGCCACCGCATTGCTGGCGCCACCCTTCGCAGACACCTCGCCTTCCATCACCGCGCCATGGCTGGTGGTGATGTTCAGGCTGCCACCGGCGCTGGCCACGTCCACCTTGCGAACCTGGGTGCCCGTGGCACTGGCCACCTTGGTGTCGAAGCGGTCGGCCGCACCATCCAGCCTCACCACCGATCCCGTGCTCATGATGACCATGCTGCCATCACGGATAGAAGAGGTGTCTGCCGTGAGGTTGACGGTGCCGCCATCCAGCACCTTGCCCTGGCGCAGGCCGCCGGTGCCCTGGCTGAGCACCGTCTGCCCGGAGACATCGATCAGGCTCTCGTGCCCCAGCCAGATGACGGCTTCGTCCTTGTGGCCAGCCGAGGACGATCCCGGCAAGGGCGTCAAGGTGAGGGACACCGTGCCGCCATGGTCGATCACGCTGCCTTCGATGTCGATGCCGGTGGCACCGCTGAGGTTCACGTTGGCCAGCGGATCGGTGCGGATCACGGCACCTTGGCCCAACTTCAGCGTGCCCAGGCTGCTGCCCAGCGTCAGGTTGGTGGGCGTACGCACCTGCGCGCCCTTGTCCAGCACCTTGGTGATCCGGTTCATGGCCGTGTCGGTGGCGGACCGCGACATGGCCAGGCCTGCCACCAAGTTCTTCTGAACCGGCGAGACCTGCGTGTTGTCCGCCACCGTGAGCTGGTTGCGTCCATTGACCGAGAAGCTGCCAAAGCCTTGTTGCGCGAAGAACTTGGCAGACAGGTTGGTGGCGCCTGGCACGGCCGCGCCGCCCACGTTCACCGTGTCGGCCGTCAACGAAAACTTGCCGCCCTTGGCGAAATCAAAGCCGCGCATCTCGGCCTGGGTGTTGAACTCCGAGCCCAGCTCGGACGACAGGGTGATCGAGCCGGCCTCCTTGCCCGACACGCTGCGGTTGGCGCTCCACACGGCCCCGCCGGAGACGTCCAGCACGCTGCCTTCGCCCAGCTTCACGCTGCCGGACGACTGGATGGTGATGTCACCGCCCTTGATGCCCGTGGCCGCCACCTGGGTGCCGTCCAGCTGCTGGTTCACGAAACGGCCGGACACGTCGATCGACTGGCCATCACCCAGGGTGATGCCCTGGGCGCGGGTGATCTCGGCCGTACCCAGGTTCACGGTGCCCGTCTTCAATGTCACGGTGCCTGAAGCGTTACGGATGCTGCTGTCCACACGCAGGCCATCGCCGCCATTGGAGACCAGCGACAGCGTGGCGCCCGGCACGAAAGTCTGGTTGTTGCCCGCCAGCCAGTGGATGGCGCCATCGTTCTGGATGGCCACGCTGGCCGCCTGGCTGTTGAGCACAGACAGGTCCAGCACCGAGCCTGCGGCCAGACCCGTCACGGCAGCGTCGCCCGCGCCCGCGTTGACCTGCGTCCAGAAATCTGCCGTGGCGCCGGACAAGCCCTTGCCCACGCGCATGTTCAGCTTGTCCACCGCGCCCTGAATGTTGGCGGCCGTCAGGTCAGGCGAACTGGCCCAACCCGAGATGCTGACCTTGGCCCGTGCAGCGAGCGCGTCCAGGCCTGCGGCCTGACGCACCCCCGTGACGGTGTCGGCCTTGAGTTGGCCGGTCATCACGAGCTGGTTGCCCGTCACCGACAGCTTGCCGGCCGCTGCTCCCTGCACATAAGCCGCTTCGTGCACCTCAACCGGCGTGACCAGGCCTGCGTAGCTGCGGTCTGCAGGCGCGTTGTTCAAGGTGAAGACGTTGCCGCCCTTGTCCACCACGCGGGTCAGCTGGACGGCCGGCTGGTTCTTGTCCAGCCCCACCGCGCTGTAGTTGACCTGGCCACCAGAAATGTTGATGACGGAACTCGCGTTGGTCACCACCGCCCCGGTGGAATGCAAGTCCACCGAGCCAGCAGCCGCCATGCGCTCGGTCACCGTCACCGTGGCGGCATCCTTGTAGCCCTGCAGGCTGCTCAACATGGGCACGTTCTGGCGGATGTCGAAGGTGGCCGCTTCTGCGTGGAAGAGCGGGCCATCCTTTTGCAGGGGCGCGTCCTTCAGGTCACTGTTGGTGATCAGCGAAGGTGTGACGAAATTGCGTTTGGCCGCATCCACTTGGGCCGTGGTCGTGCCCGACACGTCGATCACGACCTTCGCACCGAGGGTGATCCGCGCGTTCTTGTCGTCGGTGCTGCCCGTGCCGTAGACGGCGCGCGTGTCAAAGGTGGCGGCATTGTCCCCGGCGCCCAGGTAGGCGGGCACCGCCTCGGCACGCACCTGAACGATGGCGCCAGGCGCGGTGAT
>CANBQJ010000278.1 GCA_947371645.1 Burkholderiales bacterium
TGCCTGCCCCCTGAAAACTGGCCGAGTGCGCCAGGTGCAGCTGCACCGTCATGAAGGCACCGGACGACAGACCGGAGACCGAACTGTGCCCCCGCTGGACCCTGTAGTCACCGAGTTGTTCCACTTTGGCGTCGGCGTTGAGCAGCATGTGTCCTCCTGATGGTGGCGATTTCACGTGGTGAACCGCCAAAAACCATATCACCACGCGCGCGCTCACAGGGCATGCCCCCCTAATTTGCAGCGCTGGATCTCGGCGCCTGACCGCGCCCGCGCGCTGGCCATCACAGCTTCATACATCTTTGCTCACAAGTTGGGCCCAGAATGTGGGCTTTTCTCCCACAGCACAGTCCACACCTCAGCCATGAGCGCAACCGACGCGCCCAGCCCCGGCGGCACGAGCGATTCGCCACAGGGCGAAGCCTTGCTCGCGGCCGCCCGCAGCCTGCTGGAGCCGCTGGTGGACCTGGCCATTGCCCGGGGGGTGCGGCATGCCGACTTCGAGGAGATGCTCAAGGTGCTGTTCATCCATGCGGCGCAGCGTGCCCACCCTGATGTGGCCGTGCAGCGCTCGGTGAGCCGCATCAGCACCACCACCGGCATCAACCGGCGTGAGGTGACCCGCCTGCTGCAGCACGTGCCCGCTGGCCGTGCCAGGCACCGGTCGCCGGCCACCGAGCTGTTTGTGCGCTGGGTCAGCGACCCGTCCTACCAGGCGGATGGCGTGCCCCTGCGCATTCCCCGCCTGGGCGCGGCGCCCAGCTTCGAGGCCCTGGCCACATCCGTGATCAAGGACGTGCGGCCGCGCACCCTGCTGGAAGAGTTGTGCCGCCTGGGCCTGGCCCGGGTGGCCGATGACGACCGGGTGGAGCTGCTGAGCACGCACTTCATCCCCAGCAACGACGAGGCCCACATGCTGGGCTTCCTGAGCACCAACGTGGGCGACCACCTGCGCGCCGCCGCGGACAACATCCTGCACCCAGGCGTGCAGCACCTGGAGCAAGCCTTGTTTGCCGATGAGCTGTCCACACGGTCCATCGAGCACATGCGGCCTTTGATCAACGAGCGCTGGCACGTGCTGGTGCGCGAGATGGCGCCCTTGCTGCAGTCTCTGATCGACGAAGACGCGGCCGCCGGCCGCCCGCAGGACCAGCGCATCCGCGTGGGCATGTACGCCTACAACGCGCCCATGGCCCCTGCGCCCGCACCTGCCGCACCCGATGGCCGCCCCGACGGGCAGCCTGCCGAAAGGAGCTCGACATGAGCCGCCACCCCCGATTTCACCACCCATCGCACGACCCATTGCGACCTCTATTGCGCACCTGGCTTGGCCTGTGTGCCCTCCTGGTTGCCTGCCTCATCGGCTGCGGCGGTGGTGGCGGCCAGACTGCTGGCGTGGGGGTGGGCGGCACCGGGGGCTCAGGTGGCACAGGGCCCATCACCGGCCTGGGCTCGATCATCGTCAACGACGTGCGCTTCGATGACAGCGTCGGCGCCCGGGATGAAGACAACACCGCGGTCAGCACGGCGTTGGGCATGCAGGTGGAGGTGGTGGGCGGCCCCACCCGCATCGACAGCCTGGGCTTCACGGCGGCCACCGCCAGCAGCGTGCGTGTGATCCGGGCCGTTCAGGGGCCGGTGCAGGGCAGCGTGACGACCACGGACAACATCTCAGGCACGGTGGTGGTGTTGGGGCAAACGGTGCTCACGGATGGGGCCACGCTGTACCAGGGCCTGCCGCAGGGTCTGTTGAGCCTGGTCGATGGCACGTTGGTCACCGTCTATGCCTTCTACGACGCCCACCTGCAACGCTTCCTGGCGACACGGATCGAGGCCTCGCCGGGGCTGAGCGCCTACGTCGTGCGTGCGCAGGTGGCGTCGGTCAACAGCAGCCAAGGCAATTTCAACGTCGGCAGCCTGGTCATCGATGGCAGCAGCCTGGCGAGCCTGCCCAGCGTGGGGCAACTGGTTCGGGTCAGGCTGGGCACGACGGCTGACGGACAGGGCCGTTGGCCGGCCTTGTCGTCGCCGGTGGTGGCGCAACAATCCTGGGCAGATGGCACGGCACTGAAGGTCGAAGGTCTGGTGTCGGACTTCGTCAGCCTGAACAACTTCAAGGTCAACGGGCAAGTGGTGAACGCGTCGGGCCAGGTCACCTTCAACAACGGCACCAGCGGTGGTGTGGCCAATGGCAGCCAGGTCGAAGTGGAAGGCGTGGTGAGTGGAGGCACCCTGGTGGCCAGCAAGTTGAGCTTCAAGACCAGTGGGGGCTCATCGGCGGCACAGGCCAAGCTCATCGGGTCGATCTCGGCGGTCGATACCGGCAACGACCGTTTCACGCTCAAGGGCCTGACCGTGACTTACGACCCCACACCAGGCACCGGCACCCGCTTTGATGACGGGGTGGAGGCGGACCTCATCAACGACCGCCAGGTGGAAGCCGAAGGCACCTTGTCGACGGACGGCAGCACCTTGACGGCCACCCGCATCCGTTTGCGCTGACCGCTCGCTTACCGCCACATTGAAAGGCCGCTCCGGCATTCCGGGGCGGCTTTTTTTTGCTCATGCGGTTACGTTTCGTTTCTTTTGAAGGCTTGCCGTGTGCGCTTTGCACACTTAATATCCACCACATCAACGAAACACAGCCCCACATGAATCCCGCCACCACCCCCACTTGCCCGGCCTTCAGCCCCGCAGCAGCGCGTGGCGAAACCATGTTGGTCGCACTGGCCGGGGCCGGTGAACAGCCCGTCCAGCCCGGTGAGCGGTTGTGCTTTCCACTGGCGCGTCGCACCGTCGTGCAGCGCGACCACGACGAGCAAGGTGCTGAACGCCTGCGCCTCTTCCATGGCGACCACGAGGTGGAATTTGACGACCCGCACTTCTTCGCCTTCGGTGAAGCCCTGGCCCACGCCGACCACTTCACGGCACAGGATGCAATGAGCTGGGGCGCAGGCTACGAGTGGGACGAAGTGCAGCCCCTGCTGACCCAATTGCGAGAAGAAGGCATCCTGAGTCCTGCGGCGCAGGCTGCATTCCTCCCGCCGGCGGTTCAGGCCGGCCCACGCCCCTCACCGCTGCCCGCCGCGCACGCCACCGTGGCCCGTGACTGGCACGACTGCGCAGCCATCACCGCCGAGTTGACCGGCCGCACGCTGCCCCTGGCCCACCTGGAACTGGTGGTGCCCATCTTCCGCATCGCCCACATGGCGCTGGACGCAGAGGGCCGCCAGGTGGGCGAGTCCAACGTCTTCCCCAGCCCATTGCGCCTGGACGTGCCCACCGAGTGGCGAACCTGCGTCTACCCAGGCAGCCGCTACCTGGACGACAAGCCCATGAACGTCACCGCGCTGAAGGCGATGCGGGCGCACTGGCCGGTGATCGTGGCGGCGCTGGCCCGCGTGCGACAGGCCTATGTGCAGCGCTTCCCAGCCGCAGCCCAGGACATGACGCTGGCTGATGTGGAATGCTTGTCCACCCTGGTGCTGGCCGTGCCCGCCTACCTGCTGATGCGCCAGCATGGCAAGGTCGCCAACGGTGCCCTGCACCCGGCACTGTCGTCCATGTTCCGGGTGACCGACGGGCTGCGCATGGTCAGCCACCAGATGCTGTTCGTGCCGGTGGACGAGGCCACCTGGATGCCAGACGCGGTGGTGACCGCACGTGACATCCTTGACTACGCCGAACGCAACCAGTCCTTTCACTCAAGCCATGGCGTGTGCGCAGGCCCTCGGGCCATGATCGACGCCTTCCTGCAGCTCATGGTCGATGGCCGACTGCCAGAAGATGTCACTGCGGTGACCTTGCCCGACGAAGTCGAAGCCGCCCTGGGCGTGCTCGATGAGGCCTTCGATTACGGCCTGCTCGGCTTGCAGGCCCACGCCACGGTGTTCTCGCTGTGGCCGATCCAGACCCGTTGCTGGGCCCAGCTGGGCGAGCTGATGGACAGCTGGCCACTGCCACACGGCCCGCAAGTGGCCAGCGTGCGCGCCCACCTGACCGAGACGCTGCGCCTGCTGGCCAACCAGTCTCTGCACGCCACCGAAGCCTGGCGCCGCAACCGCGAAGCCGTCTATGAAGCCATCCACCTGCACACGGCACAGGGCCTGGGCGAAGAACACGTGCTGCCGCTGAGAACCTGGCTGGACGGCCAGTTGCGCGCATCGCAACGCCAGGCGCTGGCGCAGCAGATCGGGCCAGCGCTGCAGGCCTTGCTGGCGCCCACCGACGACGAGGCACGGTTTCGCACCCAGGCCATCACCGAGCTGTTGCTCGACGTGCTGGGCCGCACACAAGCTGTGTTGAAACGTGCCGAAGCCGTCCAGGGCCGCATCAATGCCTTGCTGTGTCGGGAAGCGAGCACGCGCCCTTTCCATGCGCTGGACATCGACATCCACGTGCTGCTGCAGGGACGCGAAGCCCGCCGCCTGCCCCACCTGATGGACGGTCTGGCCGCATTGCTCGGCATCCGTCTGGACGTCAGTGCCCAGCACATCCATATCGAGGAGGTGCCCGCCACGGCGCTGGCACCCCTCCCCCCGATTTGCCCGCATGGTGCGGGCAAATGAGGCGTGCATGTCGCACGCCA
>CANBQJ010000279.1 GCA_947371645.1 Burkholderiales bacterium
TCTGGACCGTGGCTTCGTCGTGCTGGGTTGGGGCGATGCCGGCTGGGTGCGCTTCTTTTCGAAAGAGGCCGCCTTCCGGCCTGACGATTTCAAGCACATGAAGTTCTTCGCCTGGGGCTCGGAGCCCGAGCAGCAGGCCATCATGAAGAGCCTGGGCTACACCCCGGTGCCCCTGGAGACGGCCGACGTTCTGCCCTCGCTGCAGACCGGGATGATCAACGTCATCCCCGCCACACCCTATTTCGCACTGGCCAGCCAGGTCTACGGCACGGCCTCGAACATGCTGGACATCAACTGGGCGCCCATCGTCGGCGCCATCGTGGTCACCAGGAGCGCCTGGGATGCCATGTCCCCGGCGGGCCAGCAGGCCCTGCGCGCGGCTGGCGACAAGGCCGGCCTGCAGATGCGCACCAAGGCGCGACAGGAAGTTGACGAAGCAGTCGCTGCGATGAAGAAACGCGGCTTGAAGGTGAACACGCCCACGGCAGAACAACAGCGTGAGTGGACGGACCTGGCCGAGAAGCTCTACCCGCGCATCCGCGGCTCGATGGTGCCTGCCGAGACGTTCGACGAGGTCTTCCTCCATTTGAAGGCCTACCGCGCCTCCCGGGGCAAGTGAGCGTGGGCCAGCAACCTGCCCAGGCCCAGGCACACGGCCTGCTGCAGCAGTTCGCCCGCCTGGACAATGTGCCGGCGGTGCTGGCCCTGCTCTTGATGATGGCTTTGCCCCTGGTCGAGATGGCCTTGCGGCCCGTGATGGGCCGTGGCGTGGACAACGCGCCGGTGCTCGTTCAGCACCTGGGCCTCGTGCTGGCCATGTTTGGCGCGATCGCTGCCGAACGTCGGGGCCACCTCAGCAGCCTGGGCAGCAACCTCGAGCACCTGGGTGGCGCCACGACACAGGCAGCCGTGCGCGCCTTTGCCAAGGGTGGGTCGGCGCTGATGTGCGGCATGCTGGCCTGGGCAGGCTGGCAGCTGGTGGACGCCGAGCGCCAGGGCGCTCAGCTCCTGGCCTACGGCGTGCCGACCTGGTGGGTGCAATCGAGCCTGCCTCTGGGCTTTGCGCTGCTGGGCTTGCGGCTGGGCGCATCTGCTGCCAGGCAGCCGGCACTTCGTGTGGGTGCCGCCATGGCGCTGCCCCTGGCGGGCGCTCTGGCCGCTGCAACTTGGGAGGGCCAGGCCTTGCCCTTGGCGCCGGCGCTGATCGCCCTCCTGGCCTTGTTGTTGTCAGGCGCGCCCGTGTTTGCCGCTTTGGGCGGCCTCGCCCTGGCGCTGTTCTGGAGCGATGGCTTGCCCTTGGCGTCCATTGCTTTGTCGCACTACCAGATCACCGTCAACCCCTCTCTGCCGGCGCTGCCCTTGTTCACGCTGGCGGGCCTGGTCTTTGCCAGAACAGGTGCTGCCGGTCGACTGGGTGGTCTGTTCGTCCAGGTGTTTGGCGGCGGCCAGCGTGGCACGGTGCTGGCTGCGGCCCTGCTGTGTTCGGCCTTCACCGCTTTCACCGGCGGCAGCGGCGTCACGATACTGGCGTTGGGTGGCCTGCTCCTGCCTTTGCTGCGCCAGGCCGGCTATCCCGAGCAGCGCGGCATCGGCATGGTGACCAGCGCGAGCGCGCTCGGCGTGTTGCTGGCGCCCTCGGTGCCGCTGATCATGTATGCGGTGATCGCGCGGGTGCCCATCGAGGCCATGTTCCTGGCGGGGCTGCTGCCGGCCGTGGTGATGGTGGTCTGCCTGCTGTTGCTGGGAGGCTTCCTGCGGCGCGCAGGCCATGAGGGCACGGCGGTCGCCGACTCGGCACCGACAGCCAAGCCCAGCCTGCGACTCGCCCTGGCTGCGGCATGGACCGCCAAGTGGGAAATGGCCGCCCCCCTGGTCGCCATCGGTGCGCTGGTCGGCGGTCTGGCCACGCCAACAGAAAGCGCCGCGCTGACCGCAGCCTATGCCTTGGTCACACAAGGTCTGGTGCACCGTGAACTGAGTTGGCGCCTGCTGGGCCGCTGCCTGGCTGAATGCGCGCAGGTGATCGGTGGCGTGATGCTGATCCTGGGCATGGCACTGGCGCTGACCAACTTCATGGTGGATGCGGGCATCCCAGATCAAGCGGTGACATGGGTGCAGGCGGCCATCCCCAACAAGCACCTGTTCTTGCTGACGCTGTGCGCCTTCCTGTTTGTCGCCGCCGCCCTGATGGAGATTTTTGCAGCCATCGCGGTGCTGGTGCCATTGCTGTTGCCGCTGGCGCTCAGCTACGGCCTCGACCCGCTGCATTTCGGCATCATCTTTCTGGCCGCGATGGAGGCGGGCTTTCTTTGCCCACCGGCCGGCATGAACATCTACTTCGCCTCGGCGATGTTCGGCAAGCCCATCCGCTATGTGGCGCGGTCCGTGCTGCCTGCGATGCTGGCGATCTTTGTCGGCACCCTGATCATCGCCTTGTGGCCCGCCCTGTCGACCAGCCTGCCGGCCTTGTTGACACGCTAGGTGGCGTTGGCCGCGCAGGCTGTGGCAATTGAAGCCCGCATGAGCCGTTCGAATGGGCAGGCCATCTCCAGCAGGTCATGGGGCCCTCACACACTCCGTGAACATTCCCATGCCCACCGGAGATCACCATGTCGCGCACGCCCCTTTTTGTCCTGGCCAGCACCCTTGTACTGGGCACCGTGCTCAACGCCCATGCAGCCGATCAGACCGCAATCGGCGCTGGCAACGTTCGCGCCAATCAGATTGCGACCGGGTCGCCCAGGGTACAGGACGCGCACCGCTTCCTGGTGACGCAGGCCCAACAGATTGCAGAGCCCAAGCTTCGGCAGGCCACCTTGAGCCTGCTGAGCAGTGACCACTTCTGCGTGACCTCTCGTGCTGGCTTGAGCGATGCCGACAAGGCCAGGCTGCTGACCCAATTGCAGGCTGCCGGCTTGGTGGAGCCTGCTGATGACGCGGCCTTTCCCGGTGGGCTGAAAGCGGGCGTGTTCCCGCCGTTGCTTGGCGACAACAGCCCCTGCCCTCACTTGCCCATGAACTTCGATGCGGCGCCGGGCAGCAGTTTCAGCAGCCACCATGGCTACCCCGGCGGCCTGCCCATTCATGAAGCCAACAACCAGCGTGCCGCCCTGGGCCTGGCCCAAGGCTATCGCGAGAGCTACATCGCCGATGACCGAGATCACGACGAAGACCACCATTGGCTGAAGTCTGCGGTGATGATCGATCAGGACGTGATCATTGCGGCCCCCATCTGGCACGATTGGGCCAAGACCCTGGTGTTCCAGTGGACGGCAGATGGGCAGGAATTCAAGGAGCTGAACTTCGGTGGCAACACCGCCAACGGCTCCGCCACGGGTGGCCACCACGTCATCAGCATCGCTGAAAGCGTCAAGCGCGGCCTGCCCGCTGCATTCGTGATCGCCCAGGCTTCTGCTCACGCAGCACCCACGCTTGGCAACGAGTTCAAGGTGGTGAACTGGATACGCGCTGCTGCCATCCTGGCCCAGGTCGATCCACTGCAAGCTGGCTACCTCACACAAGACGCCACAGGCGCTTTCCGCTTGCCGGCTTTGCGCAAGCTGGCTCAAGGCGTGGACCTCAATGCCGCAGGCCAGACCAATCTGCTTCCCGAATACACCGTGCACAACCTGTCGGACGGTGACTTCACGTTTTCGATTCCTGCCGCGGGAGACGCCGCCTTGCTGCTCGCCAAACTGGCGCCACAGTTTGGCTTTGACCCGTCTGATGCAAGCACGTTCAACAACAAGTTCCGCAACCCCGTGTTTGCACACCTGAGCCAGGAGCGCTTGGTCATCACCTATGCGAACAAGGGGTTGGACGCCGTCAAGGCCATGTTGGACGAGTTGCGCGCCCAAGGGGTCTTTTGAGTCGCGGCAAACCAAGGTTGGATCGGGATCAGGCAAGCACCACCGGAACGGGTCGTTGCTGGGGCAACCTTCCAGCTTCTTTGTCGCTTGATGTCCAGTGGGTCATCGTTGAACCGCCATCGAGTGGGCTTGGGGTCGCGCCAGTCCAGACTGCGTGAACCACATCACGCAAAGTGGGTTTCCCGGTTTCACGGTAACCGCTCGGTCAATGAGTTGGACAGCCCCAGGGAGTGGCTGATCAAATGGCTGGGCGCCCCGCAGGACGACTTGAACGGGCAGCGACCGGCACGCTTTCTGCAGCATGAGGACTTTGACCTCATCTTGGTGGGCATGCTGATCAAGGCTCGCACGTCGCAGGCACCCTCGTGCGTTGATCGCTGTTGCGTCGTCAGCATACGATGTCAGCAAATGGCTGCTGAGCACGCACACAACCGTGGTCAGCGGGGTGCACACAATGCCTGCACTCTTGGCTACATGGTGGCCACATGAAACCCAGAAACAACAAAGCCCAACCTTGCGGGCTGGGCTAAGTGTTTGATTTGAATGGTGCCGGAGAAAGGAATCGAACCCTCGACCTTCTCATTACGAATGAGCTGCTCTACCGACTGAGCTACACCGGCGTTCCAAGCCCAAGACTATAGCATGGGCTGGAACGCTGGCATCACTTCGCTTCGCGGTGGTAGGCGGTCACGCGTTCGAC
>CANBQJ010000280.1 GCA_947371645.1 Burkholderiales bacterium
AGGCCAGACAAGTGGCCAAACGCTACCTGGCGCTGGTGCGAGGCTGGCCACCCGCCGATGCCACCGTGGACCACGCCCTGCGCCCCGATGACGCCCCACCGGATGCCCCTGCGCAGGACGCTCGCACGCGCCTGCGCTGCCTGGCCACCTTGAGCCTGCCCATCGCCGTGGACCACTACCCGAGCACCCGCGCGGCCCTGGTGCTGGCCGAGCCCGAAACTGGCCGACGCCACCAGATCCGACGGCACCTCAAACACCTGGCGCACCCCATCGTGGGCGACGCCACGCATGGCAAAGGGCCCGTCAACCGCTGGTGGGCAACGCACTTGAATGTCCAGCGCCTGTGGCTGCACGCCTGGCGCCTGAGCCTGGCCCATCCGGTCACCGGCGAGGCGCTGAGCATCGAGTCCAGCTTGCAGGCCCCAGACAACGCCGACTGGCGTGGCCTGTGGCAGGCGCACCCGTGGCAACTGTCTTCGGTTGAGGCCCACGCGGACCAGGGCCAGACCTGGCCGGCCATGCTCCAGACACAACTCAGCGACTGATGGCCGAGCTGACCCGCAACCGGGACGGCGACCCGCTCACTGCAGCCGCGTGGGCCCCGGCACCACCTCGACGCTGTCCGTGAACAGCTCGGCCGCGTCCACCGGGTCGAAGTGGTAGTGCAGGCCGCAGAATTCGCAGCCCACGTCCACCTGCCCTTGTTCTTCCAGGATCGATTCGATCTCTTCGGCACCCAGGTTGCGCAGCATGTTGCCCACGCGCTCGCGCGAGCAGGTGCAGGCGAAGCGCGGGGCCAACTCGCCGGTTTGCGGCTCGAAGTAGCGCACGTCTTCCTGCCAGAACAGGCGGTGCAGGATGGTGGCTGCGTCCAGCGTCAGCAGCTCTTCCTGTTTGAGCGTGGACGCCAGGTGAGCGATGCGGTTGTAGTGCTCGTTGAGCCCGATCTCGTCTTCGCGGCTCAAGGTGCCTGCCAGGTTGCCTTGGCCTTCCATGGGCAGGCGCTGAATGAGCAGGCCTGCGGCGACCTCGTCGTTGGCCGCCAGGATCAGCTTGGTGTCCAGTTGCTCCGACTGCAGCATGTAGTGCTCCAGCACGTCGCTGATCTCGTGCAGGGGCTCACGGCGGTCGCCATGCAGCGGCACCACACCCTGGTAGGGCTGTTGGCCGGGCAGGCGGTCTGTCGGGTCCAGGGTGATGGCGCAGCGACCCTCGCCACCCACGTTCACCATCACCTCCAGCGGCAGGTGGCCGGTGTCGGTGGATGGCAGTTCCCCCTCCAACTTGGCGGTGGAGCGGAAGCTCAGGTCAGGCTGCACCTCGGTCACGGCCAACTTCACGGGGCCATCGCCAAAGATCTGCATCACCAGCGCGCCATTGAACTTGATGTTGGCCTGCATCAGCACGCCCGCCGCGCTCATCTCGCCCAGCAGCTTGCGCACCGGGGCATCAAAGGGGTCACCGTCGGCACGGCGGCGCAGCACCTCTTGCCAGCCATCGGTCAGGCGCACCAGCATGCCCCGCACGGGCAGGCCTTCAAACAGGAACTTGTGCAATTCGCTCATGGGGGTTCTCACGCCTGCGGTGCGTCCACACGCACCATGTCTGTTTTGTACTCCTGGGCCTTGCGCACGTACAGGGCCGTGCCCATGTGCATGCGTGCCAGGTCGGTTTCGCTCAGCGCACGCACGGCCTTGGCCGGTGAGCCCATGATCAGCATGCCGTCTTCGAACACCTTGCCCTCGGTCACCAGGGCGCCAGCCGCCACCAGGCAGTTCTTGCCGATCACGGCGCCATTGAGCACCACCGCCTGGATGCCGATCAGGCTGCCGTCACCCACGGTGCAGCCGTGCAGCATGGCCTGGTGGCCCACCGTGACGTCGGCACCGATGGTCAGCGGGTAGCCGATGTCCGTGTGCAGCACCGAGGATTCCTGCACGTTGGAGCGCGGGCCCAGCACAATGGGCTCGTTGTCGCCACGCAAGGTCACATGCGACCACACGCTGCTGCCTTCCGCCAGGTGAACCTGACCGATCACGTCGGCCGATTCGGCCACGTAAGCGCTGGGGTGGACGTCGGGCGTCTGGCCCTGGATGCGGTAGATCGCCATGGTGCTGGGGCCCGTCGAGGAGACGGGCGAATGCGAAGGAGGGGCACCAATTCTAAAGGGCTGGCGCCGTCTTGGCGCTGGTGGGGGCACCAGGCCCGCCGGCACATCGGGGTGGGGCGGGCTGGCCCTATGATTGGCGCGTGGGAGCACAGAGCATTCGTCACGAGGTATCGCATGAAAACAGTCGGTGATCAACTGGAGCCCTTCAAGGTGGTGGGCGTCAAACCTGGCTTCAACGAGCATGAAGAACATGGTCGCTCGGCCTTCGAGGACATCACCGAACGCAGCTTCCCCGGCAAATGGAAGGTGATTTACTTCTATCCCAAGGACTTCACTTTCGTCTGCCCCACAGAAATCGCTGGCTTCGACAAGCTGACCAAGGCCTTCGCCGACCTCGACGCGGTGCTGATGGGCGGTTCTGCCGACAACGAATTCGTCAAGCTGGCCTGGCGCCGGGCGCACCCCGACCTCCACAAGCTGGGCCACTACAGTTTTGCCGACACCACCGGCAGCTTGATCGATCAATTGGGTGTGCGTGACCGCAGCGATGGTTCTCCCTTGCGCGCCACCTTCATCGTCGACCCCGACAACGTCATCCAGCATGTGAGCGTCAACAGTGGCCTGGTGGGGCGCAACCCCGATGAGGCCCTGCGCGTGCTGGACGGCTTGCAAACCCAGGCCCTGTGCCCTTGCAACCGACCTGTGGGCGGGGCCACGCTCTGACCTGCTGACTCCAACTTTTTTGCCATGCTGATCCTGCTGTCCCCCGCCAAGAGCCTGGACTACGACACCCCGCCCACGCTCGACTTCCACACCGTGCCCGACATGGTCAAGGAATCAGCCCAGCTGGTTGAGCTCTTGCGTGAACTCACCCCCGCTGACGTGGCCACACTGATGGACCTCAGCGACAAGCTGTCCACCCTCAATGTGGCGCGCTATGAGGCCTGGCGCCCACGCTTCACTGCCAAAAACAGCAAGCAGGCCGTGCTCGCCTTCAATGGTGATGTCTATGAAGGTCTGGACGCCGGCAGCCTGGCCGAGGCTGACCTGATGTGGGCGCAAGACCACCTGCGCATCCTCAGTGGCCTGTATGGCCTCTTGCGCCCGCTGGACAGGATGCAGCCCTACCGTCTGGAGATGGGCACGCGGCTGGCCAACCCACGCGGCAAAGACCTGTACGCCTGGTGGGGCAGCCAGATCACCGACGCCATCAATGCCGTGCTGGCCGCAGACAAGCAGCCCCTGGTCGTCAACCTGGCCTCGCAGGAGTATTTCAAGTCCGTCAAACCCAAGCTGCTGAAGGCGCCCTTGATCGAGTGCGTGTTCGAAGACTGGAAGGCTGGCCATTGGAAGGTCATCAGCTTCCATGCCAAGCGCGCTCGTGGGCTGATGGCCCGCCACCTGGTGACGCACCGGGCGACCAGGCTGGCCCAGGTGCAGGCCTTTGATGCAGAGGGCTACGCGTTCACGCCGGAGGTCTCCAGCGCGACGTCCCTGGTGTTCAGGCGCCGCCTGGCAGCCTGACGTGCTTCAGGCCAGCGGGACATGGGCTCCACCGCCACCACGCCTGCGCTGTTGGCCTGGCTGACGGACCAGTTGGCCCGTGGGTGCACGCCGGCCAGCCTCATGCAGGCCATGCTCGAAGGTGGCTGGGACTTGCCCCATGCGACCGAAGCCCTGTGGCGCGTCGCCACAGGGCCCCTCGACGAACGCGCGGTTTCAGGATTGACGCTGGCTTTGCAGAGGCCGGCCGCCTCGCCGAGCCTGGCCCATGCCACCCGACGCCTGCCCGATCTGCAAGGCCATGGCGCACACCAGCTTCGTGTCGCCGATCATGACGTGAGGGTGGTGCTGGACCTGGCGCAGCCGCGCGTGGTCGTCGTGGCCGATCTCCTGACGCCGGCGGAGTGCGAGGACCTGATTGCCGCGGCAAGAGGGCGTTTGCAGCGCTCCCAGACGGTATCGGCCCTGAGTTCATCCACGGCCGAGGTGAACGTTGCACGCACCAGCGAGGGCATGTTCTTCCATGTGGGTGAGCATGAGGTGGTGACCCGCCTGGAGCAGCGCATCGCCGCCTTGTTCAACTGGCCGGTGGCCCAGGCCGAGGGCTTGCAGGTGTTGCGCTACAGCCCAGGCGCGCAATACCGCCCGCACTTTGACCATTTCGACAAGGGCTCACCTGGTGGCCAGGCCGCGACGGGCCGGGGAGGGCAGCGCGTGGGCACGGTGGTGGTCTACCTGGCCACGCCGCAAGCCGGAGGGGCCACGGTGTTCCCCGACCTGGGCTTGCAAGTGCATGCCCACGCCGGGCATGCCGTGTTCTTCAACTATGACGTGGATGCGGGTGGCCCAGGCGTGCTGCACGGCGGGGCGGAAGTGGCGGCCGGCGAAAAGTGGGTGGCGACCAAATGGCTGCGTGAAAATAAATTTGAATGAACGTCAACGGGTTTGTCAACC
>CANBQJ010000281.1 GCA_947371645.1 Burkholderiales bacterium
CCCACGCCAGCGGCCTGCAGGCCGGCGCGCACGCGGGCGATGGTGCCGTGGTGGTCGGAGCCCTGGATGTTGACGCACTGGCCAAAGCCGCGTTCCCACTTGGCGATGTGGTAGGCCACGTCGGGCACGAAGTAGGTGTAGCCGCCGTCACTTTTGCGCATGACGCGGTCCTTGTCGTCACCGTAGTCGGTGCTGCGCAGCCACAGGGCGCCGCCTTCCTCGAAGGTCTTGCCGGCGTCGTTGAGCTTTTGCACGGCGGCGTCGACCCGGCCCGAGGTGTAGAGGCTGGATTCGAGGTAGTAGTTGTCGAAGCGGACACCAAAGGCCTGCAAATCGAGGTCTTGCTCGTGGCGCAGGTAGGCCACGGCAAACTGGCGGATGCTGTCCAGGTCGTTCACATCGCCTGAGGCGGTGAATTCGCGGTCGTCGGCCTTGACGGTGGCGCGGGCCAAAAAGGCTTCGGCGATGTCAGCGATGTAGTCCCCGTTGTAGGCCGATTCGGGCCAGGCGGTGTCACCGGGCTTGAGGCCCTTCAGGCGCGCCTGGGTGGAGTTGGCCAATGTGGCGATCTGCACGCCGGCGTCGTTGTAATAAAACTCGCGGGTGACGCTCTGGCCTTGCGTCTCAAAGAGGTTGCACAGGGCATCGCCCAGGGCGCCCTGGCGGCCATGGCCCACGTGCAGCGGGCCGGTGGGGTTGGCGGAGACGAACTCGACCAGCACCTTCTTGTCGGACATCGGCTGCCAGCCGAACTTCACGCCGGTGCTCAGCACGTCGGTGACAACGCTTTGCTTGGCTTCGGGCTTGAGGCGCAGGTTGATGAAGCCGGGGCCGGCGATTTCGATGGGCAGCTGCACCCACTGCTGCACCGCGGGCTGGGCTTCGAGCGCGGCGACCAGGGCCGTGGCCAGCTCGCGGGGGTTCTTCTTGAGCCCCTTGGCCAGTTGCATGGCGGCGGTCACGGCGAGGTCGCCATGGGCCGCCTGCTTGGGGGCCTCGAAAACGGGCGTGAGGGGAGTGGCCCCGGTTGTGGCTTCTGGGGCCACCTGGCCCAGGGCGGCGCCCAGGGCAGAGAGGAGTTCGCGCTTGGCTTGGATCATCCCGGCATTTTAGGCGGCAGGCCCAGGTGGCGCTGGCGCCAGGCTGTGCAAAGCCGCGCAAGGCACCCAGGTCCGGCCTGTGAGGGTCCGCCCGGGTGCCTGGGGTTGCCCCCGAGCCGCCCTCACCCTGGTTCGCGGGGGATGGCCACGTCGGCACCCGACAATTGACGAGATTGGTCATGCCCGGCGCCACAACGCGCATTGCCCCTTGCGTGGGCGTGCGGCCCAATGGTTCGCATGACGTACCCCCAAGACCCCACCGGCGCGCGCCTGAGCCGCCGCCGCTTCCTCGGTCAATCCGCCCTGCAATGCGCCGCCGCTGCGGGCCTGACCAGCTTTGTGGCACGGCCCGCGCTGGCGGCCACAGGTGGCGAAATCGCCGCCGCCCGCAGCTTCAACGCCCAGATGGCCCAGCCGGCCACACCCTTGAGCCAACTGGGCCGTGTCCCCGTGGTCGTCATCGGCACGGGCTATGGCGGCGCCGTGACCGCGCTGCGCCTGGCCGAGCAGGGCATCGACGTGGTGATGATCGAGATGGGCCAGCTGTGGACGCAGCCTGGCAGCGACGGCCGCATCTTCAGCAAGACCTTGTCGCCCGACGGCCGCGCGATGTGGTTCAAGACCAAGACCGAAGCGCCGCTGAAGACCTTCCTGGGCCTGGACATCATCAACAGCAAGATCGACGCTTATGCGGGCGTGCTGGACCGCATCAACTACCCCGGGATGTCCGTCTACGCGGGGCGGGGCGTGGGCGGGGGCTCGCTGGTCAACGGCGGCATGGCCGTCACCCCTCGGCGCAGCTACTTCCAGGAGATCTTGCCCGACGTGGACGCCGACGACATGTACGGCCGCTGGTTCCCGCTGGCCAACCGCACCCTGGGCGTCAACTCTGTGGACCCGGCCTGGCTGGAGGCCTCCAAGTGCTACCGCTACGCGCGCGTTTCGCGCGATCACGCACAGCAGGCGGGCTACAAGACGGTGTTCGTGCCCTCGGTCTACGACATGGGCTACCTGGCCAAGGAGGACAAGGGCCAGGTGACGCGGTCGGCCACGGCGCAAGAGATTTTGTACGGCAACAACCACGGCAAGTGCAGCCTGGACCAGAGCTACCTGGCCGATGCCGTGGGCACGGGCCGTGTGCGCATCTACACCTTGAGCGAGGTGCTGCGCATGGGCGTGGAGGCCAATGGCGACCACGTGCTGACCATCAAGCAGATCAACCCGCAAGGGCAGGAGCTGGCCCGCAGCACCCTGCGCTGCGAGCGGCTCTTCCTGGCCGGCGGCAGCACGGGCACCAGCTCGCTGCTGGTGCGCGCCCGTGACTCCGGCAGCCTGCCCAAACTGAATGCCGACGTGGGCGCCGGCTGGGGCCACAACGGCAACGTGATGACCGCGCGCAGCAACCAGCTGTGGAACACCACCGGCGCGGTGCAGTCCACCATGCCGCTGATGGGCATCGACGACTGGGACAACGTGGCCCGGCCGGTGTTCGCCGAGATCACGCCGCTGCCCACCGGTTTCGAGAACTGGATCAGCATGTACCTGGCGATCACCAAGAACCCGGAGCGCGCCCGCTTTGTCTACGACGCCACGAGCGACCAGGTGACCCTGGACTGGAAGCTGAGCCAGAACGCCGTGAGCGTGGCGGCCGTCAAGAGCCTGATCGATCCCATCAACCAGCAACAGGGCACCCACTACCGCACCGACCTGTTTGGCGGTGGCAAGGCCGTGGCCGATGATTTCTGCTACCACCCGCTGGGCGGCTGCGTGCTGGGCCGGGCCACGGACAACATCGGCCGGGTCAAGGGCTACAGCAAGCTCTACGTGGTGGACGGCTCGCTGATCCCGGGCTCCACCGGCGTCAACCCTTTTGTGACGATCACGGCCCTGGCCGAGCGCAATGTGGCGCGCATCCTCAAGGAAGACTTCGGCAAGGGCCAGGGCTGAAGCGCCGGCGCTGCCGGGCGTGACAAAAGTCGCACCATAAGGCACGCCCGGGCGGTGCTTTTCGTGCCACCGGGGGGTGTCACCTGGTGAAACCATGCAGATTGAAAGCTGAATGGTCACCGCATGAGCACCCCCTCCACAGACCAGCTCCCCGAGCTGATCGGCAAATACCGCGTCATTCGCCAGCTGGGCGAAGGCGCCAGCAGTGAAGTCTTCCTGTGCCGGGACGACTTCCATGACCGCGACGTCGCCATCAAGCGCGTGCGGGCTGCTGCCTTGGGTGACGCCGTGGACGGGCCGGTCTACGCCCGCTTCTTCGCGGCCGAAGCCGCCCTGGTGGGCCGCTTCCAGCACCCGAACGTGGTGCAGATCTTCGACGCCGTGCCCGACCCGAAATCGCCCTATGTGGTGATGGAGTTCGTGCCCGGCACCACCCTGCGCAGCTTCTGCCGGCCCGACCAGCTGCTGCCGCTGGAGCTGGTGGTGGAAGTGGGCTTCAAGTGCGCCATGGCGCTGGGCTATGTCTTTCGCCAGGGCCTGATCCACCGCGACGTGAAGCCAGCCAACATCCTGGCCATCACCAACCCCGCCGGGGTGGTGACCGACGTGAAGATCACCGACTTCGGCAGCGTGCTCAACCTGGCGGCCGAATCGACCCAGATCCACCAGGTGGGCTCGCTGGCCTACATGGCGCCCGAACAGCTGGACGGCCAGGTGCCCGACTGCCGCGCCGACATCTACTCGATGGGCGCCGTGCTCTACCACCTGATCGCCGGGCGCCCGCCCTTCGATGCCCCTTCTCAGGCTGCGCTGATGAACATGATCTACCACCAGCCGCCAGTGCCGCTGTCGGCCCTGCGCCAGGGCGTGGACCCGGCCGTCGACGCCGTGGTGCTCAAGGCCCTGGCCAAAGACCCGAAACAACGCTTCCCCAACTGGGATGTCTTCGCGCAGGCCTTGTCGGCGCTGATTGCAGAGCACAAGGTGCCCCGCGGCCACCTGCAGGGCGTGCTGGACTCGGAGCGCTTCAACCTGCTGCGCTCGCTGGATTTCTTCTCGAACTTTGGCGACGTGGAGCTGTGGGAGGTGGTGCACCGCGCCAAGTGGCAGCGCTTTGCCTTTGGCCATGCGCTCTACCGCCGCGGCGAGGAGGGCCGCACCTTCCACATCATTGCGCAAGGCGCGGTGGAGGTCTACCGCAACGCCAAGCGCGTGGCCCTGCTGGGCGCAGGCACCTCGGTGGGCGAGATGGCCTACCTGGCGCCCAGCCCCGAGCTGCGCCGCCACAGCACCGACGTGGTGGTGACGGAGCCCACCACCGCCGTGTCTTTCACGCCCGAGGCCATGCAACAGCTGAGCCCGGCCTGCCGACACCTCTTCGACGAGGCCTTCATCCGCGTGCTGGTGCGCCGCCTGCATGCCGCGCACGAGGCCCTGGCCCACCCGCGCCGCATCATGTGAA
>CANBQJ010000282.1 GCA_947371645.1 Burkholderiales bacterium
CCGTCGACCCAGGTCACGCCGGTGACGAAGCGGTTGGACTCGATGGTGCGCAAGACCTTGCCCGTCTGCGGGTCGATCTGGTGGATCTTGCGGTCGCGGTACTGGCCCACCCACAGGCTGCCCTCCGCCCAGGTGAGGCCGGAGTCACCGCCCTGCCCCGGCGCCGGGATGGACGCCAGCACCTCCCCGGAGGCCGGGTCGATCTTGTCGATGCGCGATTCGGCGATCTGGTAGAGGTGCTGGCCATCGAAAGCCGTGCCCGCGTCGCTGGCGCACTCCAGCCGGCGCAGGGTCTGGCCGCTGTCGGGGTCGATGGCGAGCAGGTGGGTGCCGGTGGCGGCCCAGACCTGGTGGCCATCGTGGGTGACGCCATGGATGCGTTCTGCCCCGGCAAAGGGGCCGTACTCGCGCACGATGTCGGCGGCTTCGGCGGTGGGCAGGGCGGAATGCGGTGCGGTCAGTGTGCTCATGGTGCTGTGCGGGTGGCGCGCCAGGCTTTGGCGCATGACAGTCACTCTACCCAGGCGAAAGCGCAGCGGGGAGTAACAAGCTTGTCGCGAATCCCGCCAGCGGTGCCGACAGCCAGCGGCGTGCCCGCGCCTGCCCGATGGCGCGCACCTGCCCGCTGGCCTGCAAGCCCACGAGTGCCCGCTGCACGGTGCGCTGGCTGGCACCCAAGGCCAGGGCCAGTGCCGATGTCGACCAGGCGGCGCCGTCGGCCAGCAGGGCCAGCAGCGAGGCCTCGTCGCCCTCAAAAGGCGGGGCCAGCACGACCACGGCACGCTGGTCATGCGGCCTCAAGGCAAAGCCCCGTGGCGTCGCTTCGATGTCCGCCAGGCCCGCCACCACGGCACGCAAGCGGCTCATCTCCACCCGCAGGCGCGCACGGTGCGTCTCGTCAGGGTGACGGGTGCGGAAGGTCTGGGCGATCAGGGCCAGGCGGTCCACGTCACCCGGCCAGGCCAGCGCCAGCGCTTGCGCCAGGGCGAACAAGACCGGCCTGCTCGCCAGGGACCGCCAGTCCTCTCCCACACGCCATCCGTGCCGGCAGGCGTCCAGCACCAGCACATCAGAGGCCATCAGCGCCGCCACCTCGTCCAGCCTCAACACCCGATCGCCGCGGGCTGTGCGTTGCCGGGCCGCCGGGCGCAGCAGCGCGGCCCGGGCCTCGGCCACCTCGCCCAGCAAGGCAGGCACGCCGGCGCGTGTGGCCGCCTCGTGGGCTCGGGCCAGCGCCACGTGTGCCGCACCCATGGACAGCCGGCGCAGGGCCGCTTCAGCCCGGACCAGGTCGGCGACCGCAGCCAGTGCGGGCGGCAGGCCCTGCCCGTTCAGCACAGCCAGCATGCCTTGTGCCTCCTCGATGCGGCCCAGCAACAAGAGCCGCCGCGCCGAGATCAAGCGCGCCTGCTGTGCGTTGGCCACATCGCCCCCCGCCACCAGCGTGGCCGTGGCGGCGGCCAGTGCCAGTGCGGCCTGCTGCGCCCCGCCGAGGTCACGCATGGCCAGCGCCACTTCGGCCTCGGCCACCACGCAACGGGCGCGCGCCAGGGCCTCGTGTTCACCAAAGCCTTGTGCTGCGCGCCGCAACAGCTCACGGGCGCGCGGGTGTTCGCCCAACTGCGCCATGGCGATGCCGCGCAGGGCCAGCGCCGGGGGGTCTTCGCGCAAGGCCACACGCTTGAGCGCGCCCAGCGCGTCACCCGACGCCAGCGCACGCGCAGCCGCCGCGATCAGGGCATCCATGTGGACAAGCTCAGGGGCCGCATCGCCGCATTATGGTCGGCGCCGTCCGCCACCTCCTCGCGCAGGCCGCTCAGGTCTGGGCCTGATCTGCCGACAACGAAGACAGGCCCGTGCGTGCTTGACGGGCCCTCAGCGCCAAAAGGAAACCCCATGCGCAGCAGGAAGTGCCTCGCCCTCGCCCTTGCCCTGGCAAGCGCCTGCACCTTTGCCTGGTGCTCGCCGACCACCCAGGCCACCCAGGCCGCCCCGGTTGTGGACGTCCCCTTGCTGGCGTCTGCAGACGGCCAGCACCTGGTCGACCCCCAACACGGCGTGTGGTGGTCGCGTTGCCCCGAAGGCATGACGTGGCACGCCCGCCGGTGCGAAGGCACAGCTTGGCTCATGACGCAGCCCGAAGCCTTGAAGCACGCTGCGGCCAGAAACACGCAAGGCGAAGGCTGGCGCCTGCCGCGCGCTGCCGAACTGCACCGCTTGTTTTCAGCAGACAGTGGGCCCCGGCACGCGGCGCCTCACCTGGACACCTTCCGCGACGTCGACCCCGACTGGTACTGGAGCGCCTCGGCCTCCGTCGACACCGGCTCGGTCAACACCTACAGTTACGGCAACGTCATGAGAGGCCTCACCTCGGAGAACACCAGCCACATGTCCTTCCTGCATGGCTGGGCCGTCAACGCCCGCAACGGCGAGACGCGCAACGACATCACCAAGAAGACGAAGCTGCCGGTCTTGCTGGTGCGGCCTGCGCCCGCAGACTGAGGCTGAACAGCCCCGCCCTGGCCCATGGGCCTGCACCCGCTGCTGGGCCTGGCCCTTGAGCCCTTCGGCGGCGGCAGCACGTTCTTCCACCAGCGCAGCGTTTTGCTGTGTGGCCTGGTCCAACAGCGAGCTGCCCTGCTCTACCTGTTCCACGCTGCGGGTGATCAGGGTCTTGATCTCCTTGGCCGCTTCGGCGTGGCCCTCCTTCTTCAGGGCGATGAGCTTGTCACGCGCCTGGCTGTACTGCTTGCGCACCGCGGCGATGTCCTTGAACAGCGCCTTTTCCTCAGCCGACTCCACCACGGCTTCGATGCCTTTTTGCAGTTCGGAAGACGACTTGATGGCCGCGGCCTGGTCAGCCGCAAAGAAGGGCGCCAGGGCCATGCGCTCCTTGCTCAGGGGCGTGCTCATCATGGCCTGCGTCTCTTGTGCAGATTCATGCAAGCGCCACAGCGCAATGCCGGTGATCAGCATGGCCAGGCTCAGGATCAGCACCAAGCCAGCGGCGAGGCGCTTGCCAATGGACAGGTTCCATGCGGACATGCGGGGCTCCACCGAAAACATGGCTTTTGGGTGTCTCGGCGGCCACCGGCTTGACTTGAGTCAATGTTCCGTGCGGCGGGCTTCTGTCCTTCAAACTGAGGATGCCGGGGCCTGCCACACGCGCTGGGGCGCCAGGCTTCGGGACATCATGTTCAACACTTCACCCAGGAGATGGCCATGGCCGGCAGCCCCCAGCACCGCGTGCGTTTCACCACCGACCCTGAGCTGCTCAGGCTGGCCACCCGCGTGGACTTGAGGCCACCTGTGAGCAAGACCGTGCTGTACGCAGAAGACGAGGGGGCAGAGCGGGCCCAGGCCTTCGTCCGTCAGAACCCCAGGCACACCCGGCTGGACGACTTGCTGCAACTGACCCCGCCGGGACAGACGCTGTGGCGGGCGCTGACCCGGGGCGGCCGGCCCTGGGCGGACGTGGAAGAGGTCTGGTGGGAGCTCTCCTGGCGACTCGCGCGCAACGCCAAGGGTGTCGTGCATGTCTTCGGCCCCAGCCGCCTGGTGGAAGACAGGCCGCTGGAAGACTTCCGCCACCGGTATTCAACCGGCAGTTTCGCCCACACCGTCTTCGAGAAGGTCGAGCTCCCCGAACTGGAGGCCAACCCCAAGGTGACGGCCATCTTCTACAACGGTCAACCCTTTGCCTAGCCAACCGGCTCGGCCTGCGGCTTCGGCCCGTTGATGACCTGCGCGGCCATGCCCTTGGCCAGTTCCTGGTCTTGCACAAAGGCCTCGACGGCCAGTTCACGCCGCAGCAAGACGGCCTCTTCCTCGCTGGGCGCATGCACCAGCACGCGCACCCCGGCATTGAGCTGCCGGGCTGTGCTCACCAGCTGGCGGGTGAGCACGCTGTCGGCCAGGGCGATGACCAACACCCCCGCGCGCGCAATGTGGGCCTGGATCAGCGTGGCCGGATCGCGCAGATCGCCAGTCACGGCGGGCACCTGGGCCTGGCGCAAGCCCTCGATCACATCGCGGTCTTCATCGGCCACCACGACGTTCACATGCGCCGTGCGCAACCGGTCGGCAATCTGCTTGCCCACGACCCCATACCCGACCAGCACCACCTGCCCCGACAAGCCAGCCGGGTCGACCGTGGCGGGCAGCTGGGCCAACGGATCGTCGCGAGCTTCCAGGCGGCGTGCCATGGCCGAGTGCTCGCGCGCCCAGGCCAACAGCGGCGACAGCACACCAAAGAGCGCCGAGTTGGCCGCGATGGACACGATGGCCGCCGCCAGGATGAGGCTTTGGCCTTCAGGGGGCAGCAGGCCCAGCGAGGCGCCCAGCCCGGCCAGAATGAAAGAGAACTCGCCGATCTGGGCCAGGCTGGCCCCCACCGTGAGCGCGGTGTTGAGCGGGTAGCGGAACAGCAGCACCAGGGCCACCGCGGCCACCGTCTTGCCCACCAGGATGACGCCCACCGTGGCCGCCAGCTTGGCCGGCGC
>CANBQJ010000283.1 GCA_947371645.1 Burkholderiales bacterium
CGCGGCGAGCAGGTCTTCCAGATCGCGTCTGAGAGCTTCACCAACGAGCACCTCATCAAGCTGGCCAAGCGCGTCTCTGCGTTGGCCAAGCAAGCCGATGTGGACGGCATCGTGGTCACCCACGGCACCGACACCCTGGAAGAAACCGCTTACTTCCTGACGCTGACGGTGCACACCAGCAAGCCCATCGTGGTGGTGGGCTCCATGCGCCCGGGCACGGCCTTGTCGGCCGATGGCGCGCTGAACCTCTACAACGCCGTGGCCACGGCCGCCTCGCCCACTTCGGGTGGCAAGGGCGTGCTGGTGGTGATGAACGACGAGATCAACTCGGGCCGCGACGTGAGCAAGAGCATCAACGTGCGCACCGAGGCCTTCAAGAGCCCCTGGGGTGACCTGGGGATGGTGGTGGAAGGCCAGACCTACTGGTTCCGCGCCCCCGTCAAGCGCCACACCGTGAACAGCGAGTTCGACATCGACCGCATCGACAGCCTGCCGCAAGTCGAGATCGCCTACGGCTACGGCAACGCCTCGCCCACCGCCTACCAGGCCTTCGCGGCCTCGGGCGCCAAGGCCCTGATCCATGCGGGCACGGGCAACGGCTCGGTGTCGGCGGCCGTGGTGCCGGCCCTGCGCGAGCTGCGCGCCAAGGGCATCCACATCGTCCGCTCGTCCCGCGTCATGAACGGTGGCTTCGTGCTGCGCAACGCCGAACAGCCCGACGACCAGTACGACTGGGTCGTGGCCCACGACCTCAACCCCCAGAAGGCCCGCCTGCTGACCGCCCTGGCGCTGACGCAGACCAACGACGCCAAGACCATCCAACGCATCTTCCTGGAGTACTGACATGCGCTTTGACTTGAACACCCGCCGCACCGGCGTGATCGCCGCGGCCATGCTGGCCATCACCACGGCACACGCTCAATCTTCTACGCCGCCGTCCACGGTCACTCTCTACGGCATCATGGACTTCTTCGTGCAGTACGGCCATGGTGGCGCCGGCACGCAGGTGGCCGTGCAGTCGGGCGGCGTCAGCAGCTCGCGCTTTGGCCTCAAGGGTTCCGAGGACTTGGGGCAAGGCCTGAAAGCCAACTTCCAGCTGGAACAAGGCATCCTGGCCGACACCGGCTCGCTGGGCCAGGGTGGCCTGGCCTGGGGCCGTCAGGCCTGGGCGGGCGTGTCGTCGGCCAACTGGGGCGCCCTGAGCGCCGGCCGCCAGTACCTGCCGCAGTACAACATCCTCGACAGCTTCGACACCTTTGGCACGGGCGCGGGCTCGTCGGCCGAAAGCGGCGTGGTGAGCACCACCAGCCGGGCCAACAACAGCCTGGTCTACCAGACGCCCACACTGGGTGGCTTCAGCGCATCGGCCATGTACGCGGCGGGCGAGACCACCACCGGCAGCCACGACAACGGCAACGTCTACGCCCTGGGCAGCACCTACAGCAGCGGGGCCTTCAGTGCCGGCCTGGCCGTCAACGTGTTCAAGCGCCCCACCGATGCCAACGTGGACAGCCGCTACGTGCTGCTGACCGCCGCCTGCGACCTGGGCGTGGCCAAGGTGTCGGGCGGCCTGCAAAGCGTGCGCAACCTCAGTGCCGTGGACGCCGCCGACCGCAGCGAAGCCCTGGTGGGCGTGACGGTGCCCGTGGGCGACGTGGACACGCTGAGTGCGGCCGTGGGCGCCAGCCGCACGGCCCACAGCGATGGCCAGAGCGCCGTGCAGTGGAGCCTGGGCGCCACACATGCGCTGAGCAAGCGCACCAGGCTGTATGCGGTGGCATCTTTCATCAACAATGGTTCGCAAGAGGCCTACACCACCACGGCGGCCACCGGCGCGGGCCCGGACACCACCAACGGCAAGGACGTCAGCAGCCTGCAGGTGGGCATCCGGCACGCGTTTTGATTGCGGCTTGAGCTGGCACGCCACACAGGCAAACAAGGAAGCACGATGAGCTACCAATGGAACTGGTCTGTCTTCTCCCAGCCCTCGGCCACGGGCGACGGCAGCACCTATGCGGGCTGGATGCTGTCCGGCCTGAAGATGACGGTGACGGTGTCGCTCAGTGCCTGGGTGCTGGCGCTGGCCATGGGCTGCCTGGTGGGCGTGCTGCGCACCGTGCCGGCCAAAGGCTGGCAGCGGGCGGCCACAGCTTATGTGGAGCTGCTGCGCAACGTGCCCCTGCTGGTGCAACTTTTCATCTGGTATTTCATCGTGCCCGAGCTCTTGCCCACGGCCTGGGGCAACGCCATCAAACAGCTGCCGCCCGAGGCCCAGCAGCTGGGCGCGGCCATCTTGTGCCTGGGCCTGTTCACCAGCGCGCGGGTGAGCGAGCAGGTGCGCGCCGGCATCCAGAGCCTGCCCGTGGGCCAGACCCGCGCCGCCCTGGCCCTGGGGCTCACCTTGCCGCAGGCCTACCGCCTGGTGTTGCTGCCCATGGCTTTTCGGCTCATCGTGCCGCCGCTCACCTCAGAGTTCCTCAACATCTTCAAGAACTCGGCCGTGTGTTCCACCATCGGCCTGCTGGAGCTGGCCGCGCAAGGCCGCCAGCTGGTGGACTACACCGCCCAGCCCTATGAATCCTTCGTCGCGGTCACCGTGATGTACCTGCTGATCAACGTCGTGGTCATGGGCCTCATGAGCTTGCTGGAACGCAAGGTCAAGGTCCCCGGCTACATGGGCCAGTGACAGGCCAGTGAAGGACACCACCATGGCATACGACTTCGACTGGTCTTCCATCCCCGGCGCCCTGCCCTTCCTGATGCAGGGCCTGGGCGTGTCGCTCAAGATCACGGCCACCGCGCTGGTGGTGGGCATGGTGTGGGGCACCGTGCTGGCGCTGATGCGCCTCTCACCCGTGGCGCCTGTGCGCTGGCTGGGCACGGGCTACGTGAACCTCTTCCGCTCTGTGCCTTTGGTGATGGTGCTGCTTTGGTTCTTCCTGGTGATCCCGCAACTGCTCACGCAGGTGCTGGGCTTGTCGCCCGCCACCGATGTGCGCCTCGCCTCGGCCATGATCGGCTTCGCGCTGTTCGAATCGGCCTATTACGCCGAGATCATCCGCGCCGGCATCCAGAGCGTGCCCAAGGGACAGCTGTCAGCGGCCACCGCGCTGGGCTTGAGCCGTGGCCAGGCCATGCGCCTGGTGATCCTGCCGCAGGCCCTGCGCAACATGGTGCCGCTGCTGCTCACCCAGGCCATCGTGCTGTTCCAGGACACCTCGCTGGTCTATGTGTCTGCCCTGGCCGATTTCTTTGGCGCCGCCTACAAGGTGGGTGACCGCGACGGCCGCCTGGTGGAGATGCTGCTGTTTGCCGGCGCCGTCTACTTCGTGCTGTGTTTTGCCGTGTCGCGTGGCGTGCAAAGGCTGCAGCGGCCCAAGGCCCAGCACTGAACACCTGCCCACGCCCCATACCCCTACCCCCACGTGTATGCGCATGCGTCAACGCTCGCGCCCCCGGAGCCGAACATGATCCAGATCGAGAATGTCTCCAAGCACTACGGCACCTTCCAGGTGCTGACCGACTGCAGCACCACCATCGCCAAGGGTGAGGTGGTGGTGGTGTGCGGGCCTTCGGGCTCGGGCAAGTCCACCCTCATCAAGACCGTCAACGGGCTGGAGCCCTTCCAGGCCGGCCGCATCCTGGTGGACGGCGTCTCGGTGGGCGACCCCAAGACCCAGCTGAGCAAATTGCGCAGCCGGGTGGGCATGGTCTTCCAGCACTTCGAACTCTTCCCCCACCTGAGCATCATCGACAACCTCAGCCTGGCCCAGGTGCACGTGCTGGGCCGCAGCAAGGACGAGGCCCAGGCCAAGGGCATGGCCCTGCTGGACCGCGTGGGCCTGAAGGCACATGCCGCCAAGTCGCCAGGGCAGCTGTCGGGCGGGCAGCAGCAGCGCGTGGCCATTGCCCGCGCCCTGTGCATGGACCCGATCGTCATGCTGTTCGACGAGCCCACCTCGGCACTCGACCCCGAAATGGTGGGCGAGGTGCTGGACGTGATGACCGAACTGGCCACCGAAGGCATGACCATGATGTGCGTGACGCATGAGATGGGCTTTGCCCGCCGCGTGGCCGACCGCGTGGTCTTCATGGACGCCGGCCGCATCGTCGAAGACCGGCCCAAGGCCGACTTCTTCGAGCGCCCGCAGTCCGAGCGCGCCCAGCAGTTCCTCGCGCGCATCCTGCACCACTGAGGCGCACCGCGCGCCCCTGATCTCCACACCAAACGACATGCTGAGGACCCCCATGACCACCACCACGCGCCTGCCGTCTTACCTCAACGCCGAGCACCCCGGACCCTGGGCCATGTTCCTGGAACAGCTGGACCGCGTGGAGCCCCACCTGGGTGACCTGGCCCGCTGGACGGACACCCTGCGTCGCCCCAAGCGCACGCTGGTGGTGGACGTGCCCGTGCGCATGGACGACGGCCGCATCGAGCACTTCGAGGGCTTTCGGGTGCAGCACAACCTGTCGCGCGGCCCGGGCAAGGGTGGCGT
>CANBQJ010000284.1 GCA_947371645.1 Burkholderiales bacterium
AGGCCCAGCGCCAGCAGGGCCGTGTCCACATGCAGCACATCGAGCACACGGGCCACCCAGCCGGCTTCGCCCAGCAGGCCCTTCCAGGCGTAGACGCGCAGCAGGAAGGACGTCCAGAAGGGCAGCATCACCATCATCAGCAAGGCGGGCTGCACGGCGGCACGGGCGCGCGCCATGAAGTAGGCAAAGGGGTAGCCGATGAGCAGGCACCAGAAGGTGGTGACGGCGGCGTACTTCAGGCTGGCCAGGTAGGCCTTGAAGTAGAGGTCGTCCTGCGTGATGAAGACGTAGTTGCCGAACTTGATCTGGATGCGCAGCACGCCCTCGGCCCAGGTGACAACGTCCTTGAAGGTCACCATCTCCATCTCGGAGACGCTGATCTTCAGCACGATCAGGAAGGGCAGCAGGAAGAAGAGCAGCAGCCAGGCGTAAGGCAGGCCCAGCACACTGCGCCCGCCCCAGCCCAGGCCATTGCGGCGGCGGGTGGGTGTGGCGGTGGACGTGGTGGCGCTCACGCGGCGGGCCCCATGGCTGTCCTTTTGGCTGTCCTCATTGGGTCAGCACCACGTGGGCCGATGGCGACCACCAGGCGTAGGCATCGTCGTCCCAGCTCAGGGTGTCATCGGGGTGGCGCTCGGTGTTGCCCTGGCTCACCTTCAAGGTGGCGCCGCTGGGCAGCAGCAGGTGGTAGAGCGTCTGGCTGCCCAGGTAGACCATGTTCTTGACCACGCCCTTCACCTGGTTGAGCGGCTGGTTGCCCGGTCCATGGGCGAGGTCGGCATCGTCGGACGGCGGGCGGCGCGAGATGCGGATCTTCTCGGGCCGCAAGGCCACGGCCACAGGCATGCCCACATGCCCGGTGATGCCATGGCCCACCCAGTGGCGCACGTCGGCGCACTGGATCTCGACGTGGTCGGGCTCGTCCACTGCCACCGTGCCGTCCATGAGGTTGACGTTGCCGATGAAGTCGGCCACGAAGCGGGTGGCGGGCGTCTCGTAGATCTCTCGCGGTGTGCCCACCTGCTGGATGCGGCCTTCGCGCATGACGCCGATGCGCGTGGCCATGGCCATGGCCTCTTCCTGATCATGAGTGACCATCACGCAGGTCACGCCCACGCCTTCGATGATGTTGACGAGTTCGATCTGGGTTTCTTCGCGCAGTTTCTTGTCCAGCGCACCCAGGGGCTCGTCCAGCAAGAGCAGCTGCGGCTGTTTGGCCAGGCTGCGCGCCAGGGCCACACGCTGCTGCTGCCCGCCCGAGAGCTGGTGCGGCTTGCGTTGCGCAAACTTGCCCAGTTGCACCAGCTTGAGCATGGCCTCCACGCGTTCGGCCACCTTGGCCTTCGTGATGCGGTCGCGGCGCAGGCCAAAGGCGATGTTGTCCCACACCGTGAGGTGGGGAAACAGCGCATAGCTCTGGAACATCATGTTGATGGGGCGCTCATACGGCGCCAGGCCGTTGAGGTCTCGGCCGCCCAGCGTGATGCTGCCCGAGGTGGGCTGGTCGAAGCCGCCCAGCATGCGCAGCAGCGAGGTCTTGCCGCAGCCCGAAGGCCCCAGCAAGGCGAAGATCTCGCCCTGGGCGATGTCCAGGCTGATCTGGTCGACGGCGCGGTAGGTCTGGCCGTCCGGCGTGCCGAAGTCCTGCACCAGGCGGTCCAGCCTGAGGAAGGCCCCCTCGGCCGCATCAGATCCTTCCAGAGGCGCCATCACAGACCCGTCTTGAACGAGGTGTAGATGCGCGTCATCTGCCGGCGGATGTCGTTGTTCAGGGCTTCAGGCTGGGCCATCTTTTTCATCTCGGCCTCAGGCGGGAACACGGCGGGGTCGTTGGCAATTTCAGGCTTGATGAACTTGCGCGACGCCAGGTTGGGGTTGGCGTAGAACACCTTGTTGGTGAGCGACGCGTGCACCTCGGGGCGCATGATGTAGTTCATCCACTTGTGGGCGTTCTCGGGGTGGGGTGCGTCCACCGGGATGACCATGGTGTCCATGAAGACCACACCGCCTGTCTTGGGCGTCAGCGTCTGGATGTTCTGGCCGGTCTTGCCTTCCAGCGCGCGGTTCTTGGCGATGTTGATGTCGCCCGAGTAGCCGAAGACGGCGCACAGCTGGCCATTGGCCAGGTCGTTGATGTAGCCGCTGGAGCTGAAGAGGGTCACGTAAGGCCGGATGGCCTTGAGCAGGGGCGGCACGGTGTTGTAGTCGGCGATGTTCTTGGAGTAGGCCTGCTTGCCCAGGTAGTGCAGCGCCGCCGGGATCACTTCCGTGGGCGAGTCGAGGAAGGACACGCCACAGCTCTTGAGCTTGCTGATGTACTCGGGCTTGAAGACCAAGTCCCAGGCGTTGTCGGGCATGGGCATGCCGCCCAGTGCGGCCTTGACCTTGTCGACGTTGATGCCCACGGTGGTGTAGCCCCACATCCAGTCGACCATGTACTGGTTGCCCGGGTCCAGGCGGCCCAACTGGGCCTGGAAGCCAGGGTCGAGGTTCTTGAGGTTGGGCAGCTGCGCCTTGTCCACCTTCTGCAGCAGGCCGCCGTCGGCCTGCATCTTGGCCCAGTAGGACGAAGGCACCACGATGTCGTAGCCCGTCTTGCCGGCCACCAGCTTGGCGTGCACGATCTCGTTGCTGTCGAAGACGTCGTAGCGGACCTTGATGCCGGTCTCTTTCTCGAAGTTGGCGATGGTGTCCGGGGCGATGTAGTTGGACCAGTTGTAGACGTTGAGCACCTTCTCTTCTTCGGCTTGCGCGGGCAAGGCCATGCAGGCCGCCAGCGTGGCCAGGCCGCTCAGCGTGAAGGCCAGAGGCTGGCGAAAGAGGGTGCGGGTGCTCTTCATCATCGTGTGCATCTCCTGAGGTCTGCGCACCCGCGCCTGCCTTGTGCTGCGGCCGCGGTGGATGGGTGCGTGAGGTATTGTGATTCGGTGATCTGGTCGCGTCGACCCAAGGCCGGCGGGGCTGTTGCAAATCGGCCCCGAAGCCCTGCCTCAGCATGCAAGATGCAGGCCGACGGCTCAGTCCGCCACGGCCCGAGCGGCCTCCCAGGCCAGCATGACGCGCTTGCGATCAGGCCCCCAGCGGTAGCCACCAATGGCCCCGCTTTGCTGGATCACGCGGTGGCAGGGGATGAGGAAGCCCACCGGGTTGGCGCCCACCGCCTGGCCCACGGCGCGGCTGGCGGCGGGCCGCCCGATGGCCTGCGCCAGCTGCCCGTAACTGCTGAGTTGTGCGGGTGCAATCTGCAGCAAGGCACGCCACACCTGCACCTGAAAATTGGTGCCCGCGACGTGCAGGGACCATGGCGAGGGGTGCCCCGGTGCATCGCCTGCGGCGCCTTCCTGGTCCAGCTTGAACATGGCCGACACCCATTGCTGCGCCCGGGCCGGGTCGGCCGTGTAGGTGGCGTGTGGCCAGCGTTGCAGCAGGCCATGCATGGGTGACCCGGCCACCTCGTCGTCCACAAAACCCAGGTGGCACAGGCCTCGTGCCGTCCAGGCCAGCAGGGCCGTGCCGAAGGGTGTGCCCGCCTGGCCATGCGAGATGTGCAGGCCGGCGCCGCCGCGCTGGAACTCGCCAGGCGTCATGGCCTCGATGTGCACGAAGTGGTCGTGCAGCCGTGAGGCGCTGCTCAGCCCCAGTTCATGGGCAACGTGCAGCACCGGCCGGGCTTGCGCCAGCAGGGGCTTGGCCTCGCTCACCGTGAGGGCCTGCAGGAAGCGTTTGGGCGACACCCCGGCCCAGCGCGTGAACAGGCGCTGCACATGGAAGGGGCTCAGGCCCAGGTGATGGGCCAGGTCGTCCAGGGAGGGCTGGGCGTGCAGGTGGGCACGCAGGTAGGCGATGGCCTGGGCTGCGCGGTCGTAGTCCTGTGAGGTCGGGGCGTCCATGGGCGGGCAGTGTGCCTGCGGGCCGCGCGCGCGTCGACCCGGATCTTGCTCAGGCGTCCAGCCAGCCGCGCGCCTTCAGGTCGGCCCAGGTGAGGTCCAGGCAGGTCTTGATCAGGCCGGCCAGTTCGTCGATCTGGGCACGGGTCATCACCAGTGGCGGCGCGATGATCATGCGGTCACCCACGGCGCGCATGACCAGGCCATTGGCAAAGCAGTGGCCCCGGCAGACCATGCCCACCGATTGCTCGGGCGCAAAGGCCAGCGCCGGCGTGTCGCCCTGTGCCTTGCGCTTGACCAGGCGGATGGCGCCCATGAAGCCGCAGGTCTCGGCCTCGGCCACCAGCGGGTGCTTGGCCAGCTCGGCGAACTTGCCCGCCAGGTAGGGGCCGGTGTCGTCGTGGATCTGCTTCACCAGGCCTTGCTGCTCGATGAGCTCCAGGTTGGCCAGGCCCACGGCACAGGCCACGGGGTGGCCGCTGTAGGTGTAGCCGTGGGCGAACTCTCCCCCTTGCTCGATCAGCACGCGGGCCACGCGTTCGCCCACCATCACCCCGCCCA
>CANBQJ010000285.1 GCA_947371645.1 Burkholderiales bacterium
GCACTGGCCTGTGCCCAACGCGCTGACCCGCCCTTGCAGCCCGATGAAGCCGCCGCCTTGTTGCTGAGCGCACAGACCCTGGCCCTGGACCGCATGGCCCCCGATGAACAGTGGGCCTGCCTGGCCGAAGGCCTGATGTCGCCCTACCCTTCGCAGTGCTTCATGGCCCTGCGCGAGTGCCGCCTGCTCAAGCCGTGGCTGCCTGAAGTGGACGCGCTCTTTGGCGTGCCCCAGTTGAGCGACGCCGCCGAGCCCGTGGACGTGGGCCTGCACCAGATGCGCCTGCTGGACGAAACCGCGCGCGCCGCCGAGCCCGTGGCCGTGCGCTTTGCCGCCTTGATGCACAAGGTGGGCAAGGGCGGCACCTTGCGCGAGATCTGGCCCAGCCACTACAAGCACGAGCAGCGCGCCCTGGCCCTGCTGCAGGCCTTGAGGGCGCGCATGGCGGTGCCACCGGACGCCCTGGAGCTGGCCACCCTGGTGATCAACGAATGCGACCGCGTGCACCGCGCCAGCGACATGCGCGCCGGTGCGCTGGCCGCCATGCTGGACCGCCTGCAGGCGCCCACGCAAACCGCGCGCTTCGAGCAGCTGCTGGCGGTGTGCACCTGTGACTTCGCCGCCTACCCGGGCCACTGGGCGACCGAGTACCCCAAGGCCCCGCGCTTGCGGCGCGCCCTGGCGGCTTACCTGTCGGTGGCGGAAGACGGCCTGGAAGCCGACGCCCTCCTGGACGCGCGCGCACACGCCATCGCGCGGGCCCTGCGTTCACAAGGCGGTGCGCCGGCTTGAGGCTTCACGGCCCCTGGCTGTGCATCACGCCGCTGGCATCCACCGCCAGGAAGGCCACGCCCTGGTCGCGCAGGAAGGCCAGGGCCTCTGCTTCATGCAACATGGCCACCGTGCTCAGGGCGCCGGCGGCCACGCAGGCAGGCGCCACCACGCTGACGGATTGCCAGTGCTGCACGGGCCAGCCTGTGCGTGGGTCCAGGATGTGGCCGTGGCGCTGACCGTCGTGGATGAGGAAGCGCTCGTAGTCGCCGCTGGTGGTCAAGGCGCCCTCGCTCACCTCGATGTGGGCGATCAGCGATTGCGGCTGGCGGGGGTGCTGGATGCCAAAGCGCCAGGCTTGCCCGCCGGCTTGGGGCCCGACCACGCGGATGTCGCCCCCCAAGTTCACGAAGCCCTGGGTGAAGCCCAGCGTCTGCAGGAGGCTGGCGGCGCGGTCTGCCGCGTACTCCTTGCCGATGCCACCGAAATCCAGCTGCATGCCGGCCCGTGGCAGCCGGATGTGCCGACCATCCCACTGCACATGCTGCCAGCCCACCAGGGTCAGGAGGCTGGCCAGGTGCTCCGCTTGCGGTGGCGCGGGCTCGCTGGCGTTGAAATCCCAGGCTCGGCGCAACACGCCGGAGGTCACGTCAAAGCGGCCCCCGCTGTCTTCATGCAGGGTGGCGGCGAAGTTCAACAGCGCGGCGGTTTCGTCGTCCACGGCCACGGCCTGCTCAGACCCCGCAGCGGCGTTGATGCGAGAGATCACGCTGTCTTCGCGGTAGCGCGAATAGGCCGCCTCGATGCGGCGCACCTCGGCCATGGCCTGTGCAAAGGCCTGCGCGCGCGGCACGGCCGCCTGGGCTTGTTCCAGGCGGATCTCACAGGGGCTGGCCATGGCCTGGAACAGGCAGCGGTTGGGGGCAAGCGCCATGGCAGGGGGCATCCGCTTCAGAAGCTGTACTTGGCGCCGACCTGCCAGATCACCGCCGACAGGTCGGCGATGCCGCTGGAGCCCTTGTCAATCAGGCGGAAGCCGGACGACTGCTGGTAGTAGTCCAGCTTGAGGTCCATCGACCAGTCGCGGGTCACGGCCCAGGCCAGCTTGCCGCCCACCGTGATGGCGCCAAAGGCCGACATGCGCTGGTCCAGCGTGGTGTATCCCGAGGTGTCCGAGGGCGTGGGGTAGCTGCTGCTGGCGGTGTTGGCGGGCACGTAGAAGTGGGCGGCGCTTTGCGTGTACCAGCGCAACTCTGGCGTGAAGGTGATGTCACCGCCGTCGCCAAAAGGCATGACCAGGGCCAGGTCCAGCGTGTGCGCGCGGATGCCGAAGGTGTCGCCATACCAGCGGTAGCCGGTCTTGAGCACGTGGCCGTCCAGCCAGTGGTTCCAGCGCAGCTGCACCACGTGGGCGTTGCGCTGGTCGGGGCGCTGGTCCCAGCTCTTGTACGGGTCGTTGAGGTAACCGCTTTGCAGGCTGCGGGTGTAGCCCAGCTGCACCAGGTCGTGGTGGGTCAGGGCCTGGGTCAGGCCGATCTGGTATTCGTTGGTGCGCTTGCGGGCGTCGGTCACCAGGTGCGTGGAGGGGTTGATGGTGTCGCGTGTGGCGCCCAGGCCGAAGTTGACCGTGGTGTTCTGGTCTTCGCTGGCGATGCGGCCTTCGAGCGACAGCGCCTTGGAGACGTAGTCCGACTCCTTGGAGCCGGACAGCCCCAGCGCCCAGGCCTGGCGCCGGAAGTAGCGGGTGAGCTTGGCATCGGCGGCGCGGCGGGTGTCCTCGAAGGTGACCAGGGTGCTGGTGTCGGCGTAGGCGGTGGGTGAGGCGCCGGAGACCTGGTCGATGGTGCCCGAGCCCTCGAGGGACCAGTCGCGGCCCAGGGGCACCATGGCGTAGACCGATGGCGTGATCACCCTGACGCGGTCCACCTTTTTCGATGCGCCCGAGTTGGCACTGGTGCCAGAAGAGCCACCGCTGGCGCTTGATACCGATGCCGAAGCGGCATGGGCCCGCGTGGCGTCGGCGTTGCTGGTGCCTGCGCTGCTGCCGGTGCCCGGTTGCCAGTCGGCATAGCCTGACAGCTTGAACGACAGTGACGCCTTTTCCGGGGCCTCTTCGGCCAGGGCGGCGCCTGCGGCCAGCACGCCGGGCAGGGCGCAGGCAGCCAGCACGATGCGGCCCAAGGCGCGCGGCAAACCGGTGTGCTCAGTTGCAGCCACAACCACCTCCGCCCACGCCATCGCCCCCGGCGGCGGCTTCCTTGCTGAAGTACACGTGGGACATGAAGCGGGCTTCCAGACCGTCCTTGTCCATCTTCATCTCGGGCCGGGCCAGGGTGCCTTTCTCCCAGGGTTGGGGTGCGGCGCAGCCGGTCAGTGAGGCGGCCAGCGAGGCGATCAGGGTGCAGCACAGCAAGGCGCCTGGGCGTCGGCCGTGGGGTATGAGGTCTGTGGGTGTCTGCATGGGTGCGTGCTTCATGGCGCCAGGGCGTGCTGGATGGCGCTTTCCAGGGTGGCCGTGTCGTCGGCGCGGAAGCCGGTGTGCACCATCAGCACCTGGCCATCGGCGCCAATCAGCACGGAGGTGGGCATGCCGACGATGGCGTAGCGCCTGGGGGTGTCGCTGGCGCGGTCGAAGGCCACGCGGAACTGGGCGGGCACCTGGGCCAGGAAGCGGCGCGCGTCGCTGGCTTCTTCGTCCAGGTTGATGGCCACCACCTGCAGCCCTTTGGCGCCATAGCGCTGCTGGAGGGCGTTCATCCAGGGAAAGGATTGCTTGCAGGGCCCACACCATGAAGCCCAGAAGTCCAGGTAGACGACCTGGCCGCGCAGCGCGCTCAGCTTGAGCGTGTTGCCCGTGGGCGAGGCCTGCAGCGAGGGCAGCTGGAAGTCGGGCGCGGCCTCGCCCACGGTGACGGCCCGCGCCAAGGTGACGACGCTCAGCATGGCGGTGGTCACCACACCCTTCCAGGCCCCGCGTCGGGGCAACAAACCGGTGTTCATCTGGGGCACCTCATGAGCGGGTCTGACCGCAAGGCCGGGATGGCCTGCAGTCGCACATGTTAAATGTGCAAATGTCCCATATGTGTGGTGAAGGCGTAAAGATCCACCTCGGAAAGGCGCAAGCGTGTTGCAAGTCGTGCTTTTCACGCAGACCACCGCCGTCCCCAAGCCAGGGCGGCCTGAACTTTGCGTGCGCACCGGCACGGTGCTTCGCATTCCGAGGGGCCCGCACGGAGACCCCATGTACACCCAGCCCGCCCTTGACCACGACGACGCGCTCGCGATTCTGAGCGCCGCCCAGGCCCATGCCCTGCAGCAGCAGTGGCCGGTATCGATCGCCGTGTGCGATGCCGGCGGCCACCTGCTGGCCTTCGTGCGGCTCAAGGGCGCCAACCTGGCGTCGGCCAAAATTGCGCCGGCCAAGGCCCACACCGCCGTGATGATGAAACGCGACACCAAGCTGGTCGAAGACATGGTCAATGGTGGCCGTGTGGCCTTCCTGTCGGCGCCGGGCATCGAAGGCCAGCTGGAAGGTGGCGTGGCCATCGTGGTGGACGGCCAGTGCATTGGCGCGGTGGGCGTCAGTGGCGTGAAGGCGCCAGAGGACGCCCAGGTGGCGGCCGCCGGCATCGCGGGCTGGCAAGCGGCTTGAACGGATGGGCTGA
>CANBQJ010000286.1 GCA_947371645.1 Burkholderiales bacterium
AAGGCCGCGACCGCCAAGAAGGCGCCGGTGAAGAAGGCTGCGGCCAAGAAGGCAGTGGCTGAACCTGCGGTCAAGCCAAGCGCAAAGAAGGCCGTCGCGAAGAAGGCGGCGCCCGAGCCTGTGTCCAAGCCAGTTGCCAAGAAGGCTGCTGCCAAGAAGGCCCCGGCGGTGGTGAAGAAGGCTGTGGCCAAGAAGGTGGCTGCCAAAAAGGTCGCGGCCAAGAAGGCCCCTGTGAAGACCGCCACGGTGGCGGTGAAGAAGGCGGCCGCGAAGAAGGTGGCCGCGAAGAAGGTGGCTGTGAAGAAGGTGGCTGTGAAGAAGGCCTCGGTGAAGAAGACCGTTGTCGCCAAGACGCCCGGCAAGAAGCTGGCCGCCAAGAAGGTCGTGCTCAAGAAGGCAACTGCCAAGGCCCCCGTGAATGCGCCTGTGAAAACCGCTGCCAAGAAGGCCCCGGCCAAGAAGGTTGCCCTGAAGAAGGTGGCGGCCAAGAAGATCGCCGCCAAGAAAACCAAGACCCGGTAAGCCGCGCCCCAACCTTCGCTTCCGCACATGAACGACATCCTCAAGCAGGCCCGCCGCATCGTGGTGAAGGTGGGCTCCAGCCTGGTCACCAACGAAGGCAAGGGCGTGGACGCCGAAGCCATCGGCAACTGGTGCCGCCAGATGGCCACGCTGGCCCAGGACGGCCGCGAGGTCATCATGGTGTCCAGTGGCGCCATCGCCGAAGGCATGAAGCGACTGGGCTGGGCCACGCGCCCGCACCAGATCCACGAATTGCAGGCCGCGGCGGCCGTGGGCCAGATGGGCCTGGTGCAGATGTACGAAACCAAGCTGCGCGAGCACGGCATGGGCAGTGCACAGGTGCTGCTCACCCACGCCGACCTGGCCGACCGCGAGCGCTACCTCAACGCCCGCTCCACCTTGTTGACGCTGCTGTCGCACAAGGTCGTGCCCGTGATCAACGAGAACGACACGGTGGTCACCGACGAGATCAAGTTTGGTGACAACGACACCCTGGGCGCCCTGGTGGCCAACCTGGTGGAAGCCGATGCGCTGGTCATCCTGACCGACCAGAAGGGCCTCTACAGCGCTGACCCGCGCAAGGACCCGGCGGCACGCTTCATCGATGTGTGCACCGCCGGTGACCCGGCGCTGGAACTGATGGCCGGTGGCGCCGGCTCGCGCGTGGGCACAGGCGGCATGATCACCAAGGTGCTGGCCGCCAAGCGTGCAGCCGGCAGCGGTGCCAGCACCGTCATCGCCTGGGGCCGCGAAACCGATGTGCTGGTGCGCCTCACGCAAGGCGAGGCCATTGGCTCGCTCTTCGTGGCCGACACGGCCAAGCTCACCGCCCGCAAGCAGTGGATGGCCGACCACCTGCAGCTGCGCGGCGCGGTGGTGGTGGACGACGGTGCGGTGACCAAGCTGCAGACGGAGGGCAAGAGCCTGCTGCCCATCGGCATGGTCGAGGTGCTGGGCGAGTTCCATCGCGGCGACGTGATCGCGGTGCGCAATGCCCAGGGGCAGGACATTGCCCGGGGCCTGGCCAACTACGCGAGCAGCGAAGCGCGGCTGATTGCCCGCAAGGCCTCGCACGAAATCGAAGACGTGCTGGGTTTCGTGCTGGAGTCGGAAATGATCCACCGCGACAACCTCGTGCTCGCCTGAGCAGACGGCCCATCCGTCCTGCCTGCTGTCCATCGCCCCTCCAGGGGTTTCTTGTGCGCCAAACTGGTGCCACGCTGACGCCCAAACACCCCCTTTTCACGATGCCGTTCCGTGGCGCGATATGACTAAGGGTTTGCGCTGTCTCAGTCGGGGTGGTGTTCTACGTTAAAACCGTGACCCCTGGTTACTTTCTCTCGCTACCGCCCTGGAGGCCTTTGATGTCCCTGAAAACTTCCCGTCTGGTTCGTGTCCCGTCTCTGCTTGCCGCTGCTGCTGCCGTGGCTTGCGGCACCTTGGGCGTGTCCGTGTCCGCCCACGCCAAGAACCTCGTTTGCGTCTGGGACGTCGCTGGCAAGACCGGTGACGTGTTCGCCGTGGCCACCGACTGGGCTGTGGCTTCGCAAAAGAATGGCGCCGACATCGAACTCAAGAGCTACGTGGACGAACGCGTGGCCATCGAAGACTTCCGAGCCGGCCAGTGCGATGGCGTGATCGCCACCGCCTTCCGCACCCGCCAGTTCAACGCCGTGGCCGGTTCGCTCGACAGCATCGGTGCCACCACCATCGTCAAGGGCGGCAAGGTCGACATCGACGCCAGCTACGAGGTCGTGCGCAACGTCATCAAGGTGTTCGCCGACCCCAAGGCCGACAAGTTGATGGTCGAGGGCAACTATGAAGTGGGCGGCATCTTCCCGCTGGGCGCCGCATACCCCATGGTCCGCGACAAGAACATCAACTCCGTTGAAGCCCTGTCCGGCAAGAAGATCGCTGCCTTCGACTACGACAAGGCCCAGGGCGTGATGATCCAGCGCATCGGCGCCCAGCCCGTGTCGGTGGACGTGACCAACGTCGGCCCCAAGTTCAACAACGGCTTCGTCGACATGGTGACCCTGCCCGCCGTGGCCTTCAAGCCTTTCGAGCTCTACAAGGGCATCGGCAAGACCGGTGGCATCGGCCGCTTCCCCGTCCTGATCCCCACGGTGCAGGTCATCATCAACAAGGGCAAGTTCCCCGAGGGCTTTGGCGACAAGTCGCGCCAGTACTGGCTGTCGCAGTTCGACCGTGCGCTGTCGATCATCCAGACGGCTGAGAAGGGCATTCCTGCTGCCATGTGGAACGACCTGCCTCCAGAAAACATCCCCAAGTACGTGCTGATGTTCCGTGAGTCGCGCATCGAGATCGCCAAGCAAGGCATCTACAACAAGACCGGCCTGAACATCATCAAGCGCGCACGTTGCAGCATCAACCCGGGCGATGCCGAGTGCGCCTCCAAGACCGAAATCGACTGAGCTGCACCCCGCGCTCTGCCTGAAGCCGCAGCCCTGCTGCGGCTTTTTTCATGGTGCGGCGCTGAGCTTGGGTGTCTGGGTTGACCTGCGCACCGAGGTGGCGTGGCCGTTGGATGCGTTCGGGTAAGCCATGGTGTGCTGGGCGTCGGCGGCTGTCATGATGAATGTGATTTGTAAATCACATTTTGGTCGCCAGACCGCCAACCCACAGGGAGCCCGCATGTCACAGCGTCAGTCCAAGGTGCTTCACTGGTTGAGGGGCCCCGCCTTGACGGCCTGGCTCGCCACGGGGGCCGCATCGGGCGCCCACGCCGCCGAGGCCATGCCAGTGCCCTGTGCGGGCGTGGCGCCGGCCCGCGTCCTGCTGAGCGCCCAGGGCGCCCTGGAATCGCTGGCCTTTGACATGCAAGGTCGTTTGCTGTTCTCGCGCTTGTTCAAAGGGGAGCTCGCTCGACTGGCCCAACCCGGCGCGGCGCCCGAGACCCTCGCGACCGGTCTCAGTGGGCCGGGCGGCATCGCGGTGCGCAACGCCCAGGAGGCCTACGTGGGCACCGGCAACAGCCTCAATGGCCTGATTCCGGCGCTGGGCATGGGCGGCATCGCGCAGGTGAACCTGGACACCGGCGCCGTCACGCCAGTGATCAAGGGGCTGGGCATGGCCAATGGCCTGGTGCGCGCGCAGGACGGCACCTTCTACGCCTCAGACGACCTGGCCAGGCGTCTGGACCGCGTCCTGCCCGATGGCACGGTGCAGGCTGGCTGGTTGCCCCTCAACAGCAACGGCCTGGCCATCAGCCCTGACCAGAAGACCCTGTATGTGAACCAGATGCTGCCGGCCAGGGTGCTGGCGGTGGACCGGGTCACGGCCCAGGTGCGCACGGTGGCCGAGGCGCCACCGTCACGCCGCTGGACCTGGTTCGACGGTCTGGACATCGATGCCGCCGGCCGGCTGTATGTGGTGGCCTACTGGGGCGGAGAGGTGTGGCGGCTGGAGCAAGGGCAGTTCTGCAGGCTGGTCGATGGCCTGAACACCCCCGCTGCCGTGGTCGTCGGGCGGGATGCCAATGGCTTTGCGGCCACCAGCATCTACGTGGCGACCCACGGTGGCGAGCTCCTGGAGGTGCCTCAGGCGGTGCCCAGGCCCTGAGTGCTGCGTTCCGTGGGGGTGGGCGCCTGTTCGGGCGACAACTCCTCAGGGCCGTGTTCATGCCGCGCGCCATTGCCCCGCATGTTGCCCCGCAGGTAGCGGTTCTGCGGCGCCCGGGCGGGCGGCAGGAAGCGCGACAGCTCGGACAGGGCCATCTCGTAGACACCGCGCTTGAACTCAATCACCGATTCCAGCGGCACCCAGTACTCATGCCAGCGCCAGGCGTCGAACTCGGGGTGGGTGGAGGCGCGCAGGTTCATGTCCGAGTCGCGCCCGGTGAGCTGCAGCAAGAACCAGATCTGCTTCTGGCCCTTGTAGTGGCCACGGGCTTC
>CANBQJ010000287.1 GCA_947371645.1 Burkholderiales bacterium
TGGACACCAGCATCAGGATGTCCATCTCGGCGCGCAGCTCCACGTACTTGCCAGGCGCGGACACACCATCGGCAAAGGTCAGCTGGCCGTCGGCGGTGACCGGCACGTTCATGAAGAAGTTGACGTTGGGCACCAGGTCTCGCTTGCCCAGGCCAATGTCTGCGTGCTGCAAGGCAATCAGGTAGTTGTCCCGGCAGCTGTGCATGAACTTCTTTTGCAGGGCGTAGCGCACGGTGTTGCTCTCTGCCGCGCAGGCGCCGCCCAGCGTGTCGTGGCGGCCGCAGGTGTCGGCCACGATGGTCAGCATGGGGCGGCCTTCGCTGCTCACCAGCACCGAATCGGTGGTGAGGTAGATGCCGCCCTGGGCCAGCATGGTGTCAGTGGTGCTGTAGTGCTCGGATAGGTCTTGCGCGTTGTAGAAGATCACGTCCACGGCCTGGTTGCCTTCCAGGTCGACGATGCGCAGGGTCTGGCCCTGCTTGAAGTGCAGCAGGTAGGGCTCGCCGGAGGGCAGGTGGTGGTCCAGCACGGCGTGGGCCGGGTCCAGCGGGCTTTCTTGGATGCGGATGGCGGTCATGTCGTCGCTCCAGTCACAGGTAGTACATGTCGGCGTTGTGCAGGGCGCGCGCACCTTCAGGGCGGAAGCGTCGGCAGACGTCGTCAGGGGCAGCAGGGCCGGATTTCCAGGCGGCCAGGCCGACCTTGCCGGGTGCATATTGCGAGGCAGGGTTCAGCGGGTGCGGCGCGGATGACACGGCGATCAGCGTGTCCATGTCGAAGCGCAGTTCGACCATGGCGCCAGCAGGCGCGTGCTGTGGTGCGAACTGGAAGCGGCCTTCTTCATCGACCGCCACCTTGGTGAAGAAATTGACCGGGGCGATGAGGTCGCGGCGGGCCAGGCCGTACTTGCCGATCTCGATCAGCAGGCCGTCCTTGCCGCTGCGGTACATGCCGTTGCGGTGGGTGTGGAAGCTGTGTTCGCCGCTTTGCCCGTACTTGGCCTGCAGGCGCTCGGCGTCCAGCAGGGCGCCCATGGGGTCGTGCCAGCCCAAGGTGTCTTCGGTGATGCTGGCCAGGGCGCGGCCCATGTCGCTCATCAGCACGTGGCCCTGGGTGTAGTGGGCGGTGTGCTGGGCCTTGAGCGAGTCCGGCATGTTGTAGCGCTCCAGCTTCTCCTTGGCGTGGTAGAGCACCATGCTGAGGTTGGCGCCGGCGTCCAGCGCCACCATGCGCAGGCGGCTGCCGCGCGGCATCACCCACGACCAATGGCAGCCACCGGGCAGCACCTCGGACCACATCACGCGCTCGGGCGCCAGTTGAGGCGCAAAGCGTTGCCAGAACGCGGGCGCGTCCACAGGCTGAGCTACCGGTGGGTTGGCGGGGATCTCGAAGCTGGGGGTGGTGCTCATGCCTGGCCTCCGGTGGAGAGGCCGTGGCAAGGGGGGCAAAACGTCTGGGCAGCATGGTGTGCAGAGAGCACCCCACCGGCGGCGACCGAGGGTGGGGTGTCGAGCACAGGGCGTTGAACCAGAAGTTCAACGTGCCCAATCGGTGAGGGGCGAGACGGCATGGCAGCTCCGGCGGTGGTTTCACAAGCAGAGAGGTCAGCCGACATCTTGCGATGCCTGCTGCGCCTCCCGGGCTTTTGTCCCGCCGTGGAGCTGGATGCGGTCAGGGCCGAGTCCAGCCGGTGGCTCTCGGACCAGTCACGGTTTGCACCGCCGGAACCCTAGCCACCTTGTGAAGCGGCAACCAGAAGTTGCCCCTCTCGAGATATAGCAATGCAAATCTGGTGCCAGGCATCCTGGATGCCTTTCGCAGCGACCTTGAAGCTTGAACGGGGCTTGAACAGCTTGCCGTGCGTCAGGCCAGTGCGCTTTGCACCGGCTGCGTGCGCGTTTCCAACCAAGCCCGGGCATCGCCCTGCACCAAAGGCAGCAGCCGCGTGCGCACCTCCTGGTGGTAGGCGTTCAGCCAGGCCAGGTCCTCCAGGCTCATCAGGCTCAGGTCGATGCAACGGGTGTCGATGGGGCACAGGCTGAGCGTCTCAAAGCGCAGGTAGTCGCCGAACTCGGGGGTGCCGGGCTGGGCATCGGGTACGGCCGGGGCCACCTTCACATTGAGCACCAGGTTCTCGATGCGGATGCCCCACTGGCCGGGGCGGTAGAGCCCCGGCTCGATGGACGTGATCATGCCGGGCAGCATGGCCATGGTGGGCTCGGGCACGGCCTTGGAGATCGATTGCGGCCCCTCGTGCACGTTGAGGAAGTAGCCCACGCCGTGGCCGGTGCCGTGCCCGAAATCCATGCCGTGCGCCCACATGGGGGCACGGGCAATGGCGTCCAGCATGGGCGACAAGGTGCCCTGCGGGAAGTGGGTGCGCGACAGGCCAATGGTGCCCTTGAGCACCAGGGTGAAGTCGCGCTTCTGGGCGGCGGTGGGTGTGCCGATGGGCCACACGCGGGTGATGTCGGTGGTGCCGCCCAGGTATTGCGCGCCGGAGTCGATCAACAGCAGGCCTTCGGCCACCAGGCCTGTGGCCGTGCTGATCCATGAGAACGCTTCAGGCGTGGCGCGGTAATGGGGCTGGGCGCCATTGGCCTGGAAGCCGGCGATGGTCGGGAAGCTCAGCGAGACGAACTCGGGCTGCTTCATGCGCTCGGCCGTCAGGCGCTCGTCGATGGTGAGCTCGCTGATGGCCTCGCGGCCCAGGGCCTGTTCCAGCCAGGCGTAGAAGGCGCACATGGCCGCGCCGTCGCTTTCCATCGCCCGGCGGATGAAGCCGGCTTCGGCTTCGGTCTTGCAGGCCTTGGCCAAGGTGCTGGGGTTGAGCGCTTCAATCACCTTCACGCCCTCGGGCACGGCTTCGCGCAGGCCCCAGGTGATGCGTTTGGGGTCGATCAGCAAGCTGCTGCCAGCAGGCAAGGCCTTCAAGGCAGGCAGGGCCTGGTCGTAGGCGGCCAGTTGCACGCCTTGTGCGGCCAGCTCGGTCTGCAAGGCAGCGGGCACCTTGCCTTCGGCAACGAACAGCGTGGCCGCGTCCAGGCCGACCAGGGCATGGCCCAGGAAAACGGGGTTGTAGTCCACGTCGGCGCCGCGCAGGTTGAGCAGCCAGGCCAGGTCGTCCAGCGTGGCCACCCAGTGGTGGCTGGCGCCCAGGGCTTGCATGCGCTTGCGGACGGTGGCCAGCTTGTCCTGGCGGGGCGTGGCGGCGTGCGGTGGCTGGTGGGCAAAGACGGGGGGCTGGGGCAGGCCAGGGCGTTGGGGCCAGATGGGCCCCAGCACGTCGGTGCCGGTGTCCAGTTGCCAGCCGATGCCGCTGAGCGCAGCCTGCAGCAGCTTGGCCTGGGCCAGGGCCAGCACGGCGCCGTCCACGGCCACGGTCCGCGTCTGCGGTGTTTGGGTCTCACCAGGCCCCAGCAGCGCCTGCAGCCATTTGGCGTATGCGGCAGCTGGCGAGCCTTCCATGCGCACCAGGGTGATGCCGCTTCCTTCGAGCTCGGCTTCGCCTTGTTCCCAGTAGCGGCTGTCGGCGAACAGGGCGGCCTGCTCGGGCCCGACGATCAGTGTGCCGGCCGATCCGGTGAAGCCGCTGAGCCACTGCCGGCCTTGCCAGCGCTCAGGCAGGTACTCCGACAGATGAGGGTCGCTGCTGGGCACCAGCACCGCGTCCCAGCCCTGTGCGGCCATGTGGGCGCGCAGGGCGCTCAGACGGGCCGGGCGCGGGTCGTCTGGGGTGTGGGTGGGCTGGGCAGAGGGCGTGGCGTCAAGCATGGGCTGGGCGGTTCATTGGCGCCACGCACCAAGGCGGCATGGCGTGCGCCCATGTTGCCATGTGCCGGGCACTTGAATGCGGCAAGCAGTGCACTGGCCCTGTGCTTCACGCGGCCTTGGCCCGTGCAGTGGTGAGCCCCACACGATGCCAGGCTGCCGGTGGACTCAGCCTGCCGGTGAAGGCCTCGTGCCACCCACTGACTGGACGCTGGGCGCCTTCTCCGGCGCAGCCGGTGTGGCCGCCGTCACGCTCACCGGCGGCACGGCCGGCGGCTGCACGCGCACCACCATGGCATTGGGCTCCAGCGCGTGAGGGTCGGGGAAGACGCGGGCGTGGCGCTGCGAGGTGAAATAGGCCCAGGCCCAGTCCATCATGACCACGGTCCGGTTGCGAAAGCCGATCAGGAAGTAGACGTGCACGAAGAGCCAGAACAGCCAGGCTGAAAACCCCGAGAACTTCAGCTGCTTGTTGACGAAGGGCAGGTCGATCATGGCCACGGCCGCGCGCTTGCCGATGGTGGCCAGCGAACCGTAGTCGAAGTAGCGGAAGGCCTGCGGCTCCAGCCCCTTCATGCGGCGCATGATGTTGATGGCGGCCTTGCGCCCCATCTGCTTGGCGCCAGGGCTGACGCCGGGCACGGGCGTGGGGTGTTC
>CANBQJ010000288.1 GCA_947371645.1 Burkholderiales bacterium
CCGCTGCTGGCCGGCCCCGGCTTCCTGACGGTGGCCAGCGGCAACCTGGTGGCCAACGGCCTGCGCAACCTGTGGACCTACATGATCATCTTCTGTGGCCACTTCACCACCGAAGTCCACACCTTCCCCAAGAGCGTGCTCAAGACCGAAACGCGTGCCCAGTGGTACGTGCGCCAGATCCTGGGTTCGTCCAACCTGGCCGGTGGCAAGCTGCTCAACATCATGTCGGGCAACCTCAGCCACCAGATCGAGCACCACCTCTTCCCGGACGTGCCCGCCAACCGCTACGCCGAAATGGCCCCGCACGTGCGCGCCCTGTGCAAGCGCCATGGCATCCCCTACAACACCGGCTCGCTGCGCCAGCAGTTCGGCCAGGTGCTGTGGCGCATCCTGCGGCACAGCTTCCCGAGCCGGCCTCGCAAGGTGGGCGCTGCGCTGCAGCTGTCCTGATGGCCCCAGCCCTCACGGCGACCAATGCACCTCGATGGGCGGCCGCGGCTGCCCCTTGGGCATGGGTGTCGACCAGATGGCCCCGATGGGCGCCGGTTCACCCGCCCAGGTGCGCGCCAGCAATTCGGCCTTGGCCTGACCAGTGAAGTGCAGACAGATCAGACGCGTGTCGCGCACCGCCCCCAGGGTGAGCGTGAAGCGCGGCCTGGGCACATTGGGAAAGGCCGGCGCCGACACGGCCACGCCACGGGGCTCGGGCGCCGGGTGCAGGGCCTGGCTGTATTCGGGCGTCTCAGGGAACCAGGAGGCCGTGTGGCCATCGCCCCCCATGCCCAGCACCACCACGTCAGCCGGCCAGGCACAGGCCCGCAAGGCCGCATTGACCTCGACCTGTGCAACATGAGGCGACGCCGCCTGTGGCCTGTACAAACCCAGCCACATGGCCACGGCGGCTTCCCGCTGCAACAGGTGGGCATGCACCAGGCGGGCGTTGCTGTCCGGCTCGGTGGGCGCACACCAGCGCTCGTCGACCAAACCCACCGTGACCCGGGCCCAGTCCAGCGGCTGGCGAGACAAGGCCTCAAAGAAGGGCACGGGCGTGCTGCCGCCTGACAACCACAGGCTGGCCCGGCCGCGCGCCGCCAGGCCCTGGTTCAGCGCATCGGCGACGCGCACGGCCAACCCCAAAGCCACCGCCCCGGGGTCGGCACCGGTGCAAAGCAGCACGCCAGCCGGCAAGTGTGAAAAGGAGGACTCGATCACCTGTTCATGCTATCTGCCCGGTGTGGATTTGTCAGCCTTGCACCAGCAGGTGACATGCACCCCCCGTTTCCCTGCCACATCGCGCGAAAACCGCACAAACATGGCGCGTGAAGCACAAATTGAGCGGCATCACGGCCGCCCGTTTCGCGACATACAACCTTCGGGGGCCCCTCAAGCGATGGGAGCCCCCTGCAATCCCTTACCTTTGACACAAGGCGCCTGCCTTAGTCTTCGCCCTGCCCACTGGCCTGGGCCCTCACCCGTTTGCCGGCACTTCATACCCGCCGGCTGGCGCCACCGTGCTCAGGCCACCCTTCAGTCCGCATCGGTGCGCAGTAACAGCCATGACGACCCCACTCTTTGACGCGCCTGACGCCCCCGGTTTGCCCGCTGGTGTCGACCGCCTTTGACCCGGCACATCGAACGCTGCACATCACCTTTTGCAGGACAGTGCAAAATCTCACCTTTTGACGCCTCCAAGCATCGCCATGACGACTGAAGCTCCCGCTGCGCCCTCGGCTCTGTCCCAACTGAAGATCGACCGCAGTTCCCAGGCTGCCAGCAAGAAAAAGCGCAGCGTCTGGCCCCTGGTCATCGGCGGCCTGCTGGTCGCCGGCGCCGGCGCCTATTTCTTCATGCCCCGCACCGTGGACGTGAGCACCACCAACGCGGTGATGAGCACGCCCTCTCAGCAGTACGTGCAGCTGACGGCATCGGGCTATGTGGTCGCGCAACGCCGGTCTGCCGTGGCCTCCAAGGCCTCCGGTCGCCTGATCGAACTCAATGTGCGTGAAGGCTCCAAGGTCAGGAAGGACGACATCATCGCCCGCCTGGACGCCAGCGACATCCGCGCCGCCATGGCAGGCGCCGAAGCCACCATCCACCAGGCCGAAGCCAACCTGCGCCAGTCCAATGTGCAGCTGATCAACGCGCGCTCCGAGCTGGCACGTGCCCGCGGCCTGGAAGCCCAGGGCTTCCTGTCGCCACAGGCGGTTGAAAGCACGCTGTCCCGCAACAAGGCCGCCTTCGCCGCCAATGGCGCCGCCGAAGCCGTGCTGGAGCAGGCCAAGGCCCAGTACAAGGCCCAGCGCGTGGCCCTGGACTACACCGAGATCCGCGCGCCCTTTGACGGCGTGGTGCTGGTGAAGAACGCCAACCTGGGCGACATCATCACCCCGATGTCCAGCGCCGCCGGTGCGCAAGGTGCCGTGGTCACCATGGCCGACATGACCACCCTGGAAGTCGAAGCCGACGTGTCCGAGGGCAACCTGTCCAAGACCAAAGTGGGCCAGCCGGTCGAGATCACCCTGGATGCCCTGCCCTCGCTGCGCTTCAAGGGCCACGTGTCCGGCATCGTGCCCACGGTGGACCGCGCCAAGGCCACGGTCATGACCAAGATCCGCTTCGACAAGCTCGATCCGCGCATCCTCCCCGAGATGAGCGCCAAGGTGAGCTTCCTGTCGCAAGACATCACCGATGCCGACCAGCAACCCGTGCTGGCCGTGGCCAACACGGCCGTGGTGCAGCGCGATGGCGTCAGCTACGTCTACCGCATCACCGCGCAAGAAAAGAACAGCGCCACCGTCGAAGAAGTCGCCATCAAGCCAGGACGCAAGCTGGGCGACCTGCTGGAGTTCACGGGCGGCATCAAGTCGGGTGACAAGCTGGTGGCCACGCCGCCGGCCACCATCAAGAACGGCGGCCGCGTGAACCTGGGCGCCTCCTGATCGGGCTCAACGGGAACCCAAGCTCACCCCCACGGACACAGGCCGGGTGTGAGGGCCACATCGCCTTCGCACCCACCCCCACAGCACACAACGCCACCAGCGCCCCACCATGAGCACCAGCGTGCCGGATCCGGTCATCCGGATCGAACACCTCAGCAAGACCTACGAACGCGGTGGCCAGCCCATCCCTGTGCTGATGGACATCAACCTGACGGTCCAGCGCGCCGAGTTCGTCTCGCTCATGGGCCCTTCGGGCTCGGGCAAGTCCACGCTGCTCAACCTGATCGCCGGCATCGACCAGCCGTCCACCGGCCGCATCCTGATCAATGGCGTCGACATCGCCACGCTCAATGAAGCGTCGCTGGCCGACTGGCGCGCCGCCAACGTGGGCTTCATCTTCCAGTTCTACAACCTCATGCCCGTGCTGACGGCCTTCGAGAACGTGGAGCTGCCCCTGCTGCTGACCAACCTGAACCGCAGGCAGCGCAAAGAGCACGTCGAGGCCTGCCTGGCCATGGTGCGCCTGGCCGACCGGATGGACCACTACCCCAATGAGTTGTCTGGCGGCCAGCAGCAGCGTGTGGCCATCGCCCGTGCCCTGGTGACCGACCCCACGCTGATCGTGGCCGACGAACCCACGGGCGACCTGGACCGCGCCACCGGCGAAGAAGTGCTCAAGCTCATGGACGAGCTGCACCGCGACCTGGGCAAGACCATCGTCATGGTGACCCACGACCCCAAGGCCGCATCGCGTGCCAGCCGCATGATCCACCTGGAAAAGGGCGTGCTGGTCGATGACCCGGGCGCTGGCGCCCACTGACGCAGGCCTGAGCAACACCGATGTTCCTCTTCAAGCTCCTGCTGAAGAACGCCTTCAGGCACAAGCTGCGCACCATGTTGACCATGGTGGGCCTGATCGTGGCCATCAGCGCCTATGGGCTGCTGCGCACCGTCGTGTACGCCTGGTACGCCAACGTGGACGCCACATCCAGCACCCGCCTGATCACCCGCAGCGCCATCTCGGTGGGTGCCCCCCTGCCCCTGTACTACGCCGAGCAGATCAAGAAGGTTGAAGGCGTCACCAGCGTGACCTGGGTGAACTGGTTTGGCGGGATCTACATCGACCGCCGCAACTTCTTTGCGCGCCTGGCCATCGACGGGCCCAGCTACTTCCCGATGTACCCCGAGTTCAAGATCAGCGAAGACGCCAAGCGCGACTTCCAGGCCGACCGCCAGGGCTGCATCATCGGGCGCAAGACGGCCGAGCGCTTTGGCTTCAAGGTGGGCGACACCATCCCCATCAGCGGCACCATCTTCCCTGGCAACTGGAACTTCACCATCCGCGGCATCTACGCTGGCGAAGACGCCCGCACCGATGAAACGCTGATGTTCATCCACTACGGTCTGGTGGCCGAGAGCGTGCGCAAGCGCCTGGGCAGCGGCGTGGCCAACCAGGTGGGCCTGTACAT
>CANBQJ010000289.1 GCA_947371645.1 Burkholderiales bacterium
TTGCTGGCCGGCCGTGAGGATGCTGGTGATGCCCAGGTAGGAGGTGCCCGCCAGGCCCAGCTTGCCGTTGAACCAGGCTTGCTGTTTGACCCAGTTCACGGCCTCGCCATAGGCGGCCTGCTCGTCTGCGCCCAGCAGGCCTTCCTGGCCTTCGGACATGCCCGAGCCCAGGATGTCGACCGCCACCTGCACGTAGCCGCGGCGCACGATGTACTCGTCGGCGCCACCGATGATCAGGCTGTTGCCCTTGGTGACGACCATGCCCATGAAGGTGGCCAGGTCGATGCGGTAGGCGGTTTGTGTCAGCACCGCCGGGAAGCTGCCTGCGACGGGCTTGTTGCTGGCGTCGGCCGGCACGGTCACCAGCACGGCCAGGCGCTTGCCGCTGCTCAGGGTGATGAACTGCAGGGGCAGGGTGACGGCATTGGGGTAGTCGGCCGCGCGGTCGTAGGCGGTGGTGCCCCAGGTGGCGCTGGCGTTGGTGGTGAGGGGCGCGTTGGCCCGCGCCAGCACACCGCGCGTGCCCAGGGTGGTGGTCTGGGCGTGGCCGGCGGCAGCGGCGCACAAGGCGATGACGGCCCCACACAGGGTGTGGAGCAGGAAGATGCGGCGGTCGCTGGCTTTGTTTTTCATGGGGGTCTCCATCGTCAGATGGTCGCCATCCTAGGCAGCAGCGCCTCGGGCGCCAATGGCTGCAATGACCAACGTATTGGCCGCAAGCCCTCGGGGATTCCCCGCCCCGGGCCAGGGGGGTGCCGCGCGGGGCAAGGGTATCCCCAGGGGATCGGGCCCAGCGCAAGACCTGGCGCCTGTGTGCGGTGACCCACAGACCGCATGGCCCGGACCGGCGCACGCTCCGGCTTCATCCCTCACCCGGAGACGCCCATGGCAGACAAGAAGCACGGCAACAAGGAAGCGAAAAAGAAGAAGTGATGCGGATCACGGCAGCGCCCCTGGGGAATGATGAAGACCTCGTTGGGCGCGATGCGCAGGCGGTCGCTGATCAGCCTCACCGGCATGGCCGTGAACCGGGGCAGGATCTGGTGCAACAGCGTCGCCACCGCACGCACATGGTTGACGATGACGATCGCCATCCCCAGGTCAGCAGGCAGGTGGCTCAAGAGGCGGGTGTGGGCATCCAGCCCGCCGGCCGAGCCGCCCACGCAGACCACGCAGACCACGCAGACCACGGGGAAGCCCCGCGGCCCGTCGTCTGTGGGCATCAAAGCGCCCTGCGCCCATTGATGAGGTTGACGATGACCATCACCACGGCCACCACCAGCAGGATGTGGATGAAGCCCCCCATGGTGTAGGACGACACGAGGCCCAGGGCCCACAACACAAGCAGGATCACGGCGATGGAATAAAGCATGGTCTCTCTCCTTCACGCGGCCAGGAAGGCCAGCAAATCGTGGGTCAGGCGCGCCTTGTCGGTGGCAAACAGGCCATGGGGCGCACCCTCGTATGCAATCAACTCCGCACCAGCGATGCCCCGGGTGGCCGCTCGCGCGGACAGCTCGATGGGCACCGTCTGGTCCTGCGTGCCGTGGATGATCAGCGTGGGCACCTTGAAGGCCTGCAGGTCATCGCGGAAATCGGTGGTGGCAAAGGCGTGGGCACAGGCCAGCGTCGCACGCAAGCTGGCCTGCATGGCCTGGCTGCGGGCCCATTCCACGGTCTCTTCGCCCACGGCATGGGCGTTCTTGCTGACCCCGAAGAAATCCCGAAAGAAGCTGGCGAAGAAGGCCGCGCGGTCCACCTGGATGGCGAAGGCCATCTCATCGAAAGCGCTCTGAGGCATGCCCTGCGGGTGGTCATCCGTCTTCAGCATGAACGGCAGCACCGACGACACCAACGCGGCCTTGACCACCGCCTTGCCGCCATAGCGAGACATGTAGCGGGCCACCTCGCCGCCGCCCATGGAAAAGCCCACCAGCACGGCGTCGCGTGCGCCGGTCTGCTCGATGACCGCCGAGAGGTCATCGGTCAGCGTGTCGTAGTCGTGGCCTTGCCAGGGCTGTGAGGAGCGGCCAAAGCCGCGTCGGTCATAGGAGATGGCGCGGTAGCCGGCGTTGGCGATGGCCATGGCCTGGTCGTCCCAGCTGTCGGCCGACAAGGGCCAGCCGTGCAGCAGGATGACCGGCCGCCCCACGCCCCAATCCTTGACGTAGAGCTGGGTGTGGTCGCTGGTGGTGACATGGGGCATGGGGTGTCCTGGCGCTCAAAACCTACACGCTGACGATCATGGCCATGTGCGGGGCGCGGCGCCGTGCGCTGGCGCACAGACCAGGGCTGACGGCGCAACCATCGTGTGGGACTGGCCTGCAACACACCCAGTCACCTTCAAGGAGCCCCCATGTCATCCAAGTCCGCCTGGAGCGCCAAGCGACAACGTCAGTACGTGCACGTCAAGAAAAGCCTGGTGGCGGCGGGCAAGCCCGTGCCCCTGCCCCAGGCCGAAGCAATGGCCGTGGCCGTGGTCGCGGCTGCCGCCCCACCCGACACGGTCTTGCCATCGCCCGAGCCGGTCGAGGAGGGCCCTCGCTGACCCAACTGCGCGACGAGGCACGGCGGCGTGGCATCAAGGGGCGCTCCGTGATGAACCGGGCCCAACTGGAAGCCGCGCTGCAGACCTGAACTGCTTGGCCGCGAAGGCCCACACCATGCGCGAGGCATCGGGGCCTTGGGCGTCGCTGTAGTCCGCATGGGCCGCGCCGCCGCTCCACGCGTGCCCCAGCTGGGCCACTTCCACCAGCGACACGGCCGTGTGGCCGTCGCGCTTGTAGTCGGTGACGGACATCCCATAGCGCCGGCCTCGCTGAACGCTGCGGGTGGCCGTGGCCTGAGCGCCTGAGCCTGCGGCCCAGGCCAGCGCAGCGGCTCGACCGTTTCGCGGGGCCACCACGGCATCGCACTGGCCTTGGATCACCAGGAGGCGGGGCCAGGTGACGACCCGGGCAAGCGGCGTGGCGGCCACCGAGCTGGCCCCACCCCGCCCGCGCATCGCGGCCAAGGCGGTGAGTGGGGAACGGGCCACGCCGGGCGGGATGCCCGAATGCATGGCCACGGCCTTGAACCGGTCCGGATGCCAGGCCGCCAACAGCACCGCCATGCTGGCCCCGGCTGACAAGCCGGCAATGGCCACCCGTGTGCGGTCCACCGCATGCACCAGGCACACCTGATCGATGGCCAGCATGATCAAGGCGGCTTCGGCCTGAGCGCGGCCCGAACCGGTGTCAAACCAGTTCCAGCAGCCTTGCGGGTTGGCCAGCCGGTCTTGCTCCGGGTAGAGCACAAAGAAGCGTGCGCGCGAGGCCACGACGCGGTTCATGCGTGTGCTGCGGGCGCAGGCGTTGGCGTCTTGCCCACAGCCATGCAGCATCACCATCAAGGGCAAACGTTCTCCAGGCTTGAGGTGCGGCGGGCGGTACAGGCGGTAGCGGCGCACGCCGGTGGCGCCCACCACCATGCCAGGCAGCCAGCTGCCATCGCCCCCAGGTCACGGGCGGCGATCGACGGGGCAGAAGGTGGCGAGGCCGTGAAGGCCACGGCGGCCGCCATGAAGCTGATCGCCGAGAAGATCGGCATCATCGACGACATCGCTTACCAGACCAACCTGCTGGCGCTCAACGCGGCCATCGAGGCGGCACGCGCCGGCGAACATGGCAAGGGCTTTGCGGTGGTGGCCGACGAGGTGCGCAAGCTGGCAGAACGCAGCCAGGATGCGGCGCAGGAAATCGGCAAGGTCGCCGGCGACAGCGTGGAGCTGTCCGTGCGGGCGGGCCAGTTGCTCAACCAAATCGTGCCCAACATCAAGCGCACCTCTGACCTGGTTCAGGAGATCGCAGCCGCGTCGAACGAGCAGGCCACGGGCGTGCAGCAAATCAACATCGCGGTGACCCAGCTGAGCCAGACCACGCAGCAAAATGCATCGGCCTCGGAAGAGCTCGCGGCGACGGCAGAAAGCATGACCAACCGGGCCGATGTGCTCACCGAAGCGATGGCCTTCTTCACGGTCGATGGGCAAGCAGGGGGCCGCCGGGCCGCGGCCGGGGGCAAACCCAGCCGCGCGCCAAGCCCTCAGGCCGACCGTGCTCAACCCGCACGCCGTGACGCCAAGCCCCGTCGGGCTTACCCAAGCCCGACGCAGGCCGAGGATGAAGAGGAGGGCTTCACCTCGTTCTGAGCCCCTTTGGCAGGGGCTCTCCCCCTGCTCACGGCTCAGCCGCGTGACACCATCATCGCCGGGATGCCGCTGCGCTCGTTGGCCGCTGCGGCCAGCTTCAGCTCTTCACCCGTGGCGTACTTCTTGTCCCACTCCTGCACCTTGGGCGTCATCAGCTTGAACCACAGCGGCGGGATCAGGGCCACGACGATGGTGGTCAGGTAGCCGTTGA
>CANBQJ010000290.1 GCA_947371645.1 Burkholderiales bacterium
GTCCTCCAGGGTCTCGTTGGCGACCCAGGAGTTGTATTCGCGCCGGATGCGAAAAATCTTCTGGCGGGCCAGGGACAAGTACGGACTCCATGAAGGGCAACAGGGGCAGGAGTCTGCAAGAAGCGATCCACCCCCCTGTTCAAGGCCCCGGCCTTGGTGCGGATGGGATGCGTACGCGCCACTACGTTAATTGACGTATTCATGAAAACCCCAGGGCTCCCTATTGTTGACCCCGAGGCCGCCACGCCGTGCATCCATGTCGGATGCATGCACCGTGAAGCGGCACAGGCAACCCGTTTTTGTGCAAGGAGCCCCACACATGTCCAAGACCGAAGATGATCTGTCCGTCCAACGCCGTCGCGTCCTGCAAGGCCTTGGTGCCGTGCCCCTCATGGGCATCACCGGCCTGAGCTACGCCGCCAACCCTTCCACGGCGGCCGTCAATGCCACCAAACTGGCGGTGACCGACACCGAAGTGACCGTGGGGCAGTTGCACTCGGCCACCGGCACCATGGCCATCTCGGAAACCGGTTCCATCCAGGCCGAACAGCTGGCCATCGACCAGATCAACGCCATGGGCGGGATCCTGGGCCGCAAGATCAAGGTGATCAAGGAAGACGGCGCGTCTGACTGGCCGACCTTCGCTGAAAAGTCCAAGAAGCTGCTGGTCAACGACCGCGTGGCCGCCGTCTTCGGCTGCTGGACTTCCGCATCGCGCAAGGCCGTGCTGCCGGTGTTCGAAAAAGAGAACGGCCTGCTGTACTACCCGACCTTCTACGAAGGCCTGGAGCAGTCCAAGAACGTGATCTACACCGGCCAGGAAGCCACGCAGCAGATCCTCTACGGCCTGGACTGGAGCTCCAAAGAGAAGAAGGCCAAAACGTTCTTCCTGGTGGGCTCGGACTACATCTGGCCGCGCACCTCCATGAAGATCGCCCGCAAGCACATCGAAACGGTGGGCAAGTTGGGTTCGGTCGTGGGTGAGGAGTACTACCCCCTGGGCCACACCAACTTCAACTCCCTGATCAACAAGATCAAGGTGGCCAAGCCCGACTGCATCTTCGCCGCCGTGGTGGGTGGCTCCAACGTGGCCTTCTACAAGCAGCTCAAGGCCGCCGGCATCACCGGTGCCAAGCAGTTCCTGCTGACCCTGTCGGTGACGGAAGACGAAATGCTCGGCGTCGGTGGCGAGAACTTCGCTGGCTTCTACAGCTCGATGAAGTACTTCCAGACCCTGGACAACGCCAACAACAAGGGCTTCGTGGCCGCCTTCAAGAAGGCCTACGGACCCAAGGCGGTGATCGGCGACGTGACGCAGGCCGGCTACCTGGGCCCCTGGCTGTGGAAGGCTGCCGTGGAGAAGGCCGGCAGCTTCGACGTGGACAAGGTGGTGGCCGCATCACCTGGCATCGAGCTCAAGACCGCACCGGAAGGCTACGTGAAGCTGCACGAGAACCACCACCTGTGGAGCCGTTCGCGCATTGCCCAAGGGCAGCCTGATGGCACCTTCAAGGTGGTGTCCGAGTCGAAAGACCTGATCGAACCCAACCCCTTCCCCAAAGGCTATCAATAAAGCCTCTTGGCATCCGTTTGGTGAGCGCGCGGGCGGCCTGAACCGCCTGCTTCCCCTGCGAGGCCACCGTGGCAGTACGTGCGGTGCTTCGCAGGTTTTTTCGATGGCGTTGACGAGTAGCGGGGTGACGCAATGAACTTTTCAGAAATGCTCAACATTGGCCTGATGCAGGGCTTTGCAGGCTTGAGCCTGTTCTCGGTCTTGCTGTTGATGGGCCTGGGCCTGGCGGTGATCTTTGGCCAGATGGGCGTGATCAACATGGCCCACGGCGAGTTCATGACCATTGGCGCCTACACCGTCTACCTGGGCTCCACGCTCACAGAGAAATACGCCCCCAACCTGCTGCCGATGTACTTCCCGGTGGCCATCCTGTTTGCCTTCATCTTCGCCTTCATCGTGGGCTGGGCCACCGAGTGGGCCCTGATCCAACACCTCTACAAACGTCCGCTGGACACCCTGCTGGCCACCTGGGGCCTGAGCCTGGGCATGCAGCAGATCTTCCGTTCCACCTTCGGCCCCAAGGAAGTGAGCCCCACCCTGCCCGAATGGCTGATGGGTTCGTGGGCACCGAAGGAAGGCCTGGACATCCCCATCAACGGCATGTTCGTGATGGCCCTGACCCTGCTGGTCACCGGCTTGCTGCTGATCGCGCTGTACAAGGCGCGCTGGGGCCTGCGTGTGCGGGCCACGGTGAGCAACCGCGTGATGGCCAACGCCATCGGCATCAACACCAAGAAGACCGACCGGCTGACCTTCGCCATCGGTTGCGGCATCGCCGGTGTGGCCGGTGCGGCCTTCACCACCATCGGCTCCACGGGCCCCACCAGCGGCTCGCTCTACATCGTCGACTCCTTCCTGGTGGTCACCTTCGGTGGCGCGGGCAGCCTGATGGGCACCGTGGTCTCGGCCTTCGGCATCGCGCAGACCCAGTCCATCAGCGAGTTCTTCATGACCGGCTCCAACGCCAAGGTGCTGACCCTGCTGGTGGTCGTGACCATCCTGATGCTGCGCCCGCAAGGCCTGTTCGCCTCCAAGGTCCGCCGCTGATCCATACCTTCAAAAACGCGCCCCATCCCCGTCTTTCAGGAGTGAATTCATGAGCAAAGTGCAAGCCTGGATCGCACAGCAGAAGCTGGGCAGCCTCATGCTGCTGGCCATCCTGCTGCTGGTTGTCTTCCCTCTCGTGCTGGAGCCCTTCCGCCTCAACATGGTGGGCAAGTACCTGACCTACGCCTTCGTGGCGCTGGGCCTGGTCATGCTGTGGGGCCACGCGGGCATCCTCAGCCTGGGCCAGGGTGTGTTCTTCGGCCTGGGCGGCTACATGATGGCCATGTTCCTGAAGCTGGAAGCGTCTGACCCCATCAGCACCAAGATCCAGTCCACGCCGGGCATCCCCGACTTCATGGACTGGAACCAGCTCACCCACCTGCCCTTCTGGTGGGTGCCCTTCAAGAGCCTGCCCTTCGCCCTGATCGCCGTGCTGGTCGTGCCGGTGCTGCTGGCCTTCATCGTGAGCTACGCCATGTTCAAACGGCGCGTGGGTGGCGTGTACTTCGCCATCATCACGCAGGCCGTGGCCCTGATCCTCACCGTGCTGATCATCGGCCAGCAAGGCTTCACCGGCGGCGTCAACGGCATCACCGACCTGAAGACCCTGCTGGGCTGGGACATCCGCACCGACAGCGCCCGCATGATCCTGTACTACGTGTGCGTCGGCCTGCTGCTGGCCAGCGTCTTCCTGTGCCGCTGGGTGCAGAAATCCAAGCTGGGCACGCTGCTGCTGGCCATGCGCGACAAGGAAGACCGTGTGCGCTTCTCCGGCTACGACGTGGCCATGTTCAAGGTCTTCGCCTTCTGCCTGGCGGCCATGTTGTCGGCCATCGGTGGCGCCATGTTCACGCTGCAGGTGGGCTTCATGTCGCCGTCCTTTGTGGGCATCGTGCCATCCATCGAGATGGTGATCTTCGCGGCCGTGGGTGGCCGCATGAGCCTGGTGGGCAGCATCTATGGCGCCCTCATCGTGAACTACGGCAAGACCTACTTCTCGGAGGCCGCCCCTGACCTGTGGCTGTTCCTGATGTCGGCCCTGTTCATCGGCGTGACCATGGCCTTCCCCGACGGCCTGGCCGGGCTGGTGGAGCAAAAGCTGATGCCCTGGTGGCGCAAGCGCCAGGCCGACCGCAAGGCGCAGGACGCACGACTCAAAGAGGCCCATGCCGTCTACCCCGATGTGCCTCCGGGTGGCAAGCCCGCCAAGACCATGCCTGGCGGCTTGAGCAGCCAGCAAGCCTGACCACAGACACCCCATCTGACACACACCGCGGAGCACACCATGAGCACCAAGGAATTTGTCCTGTACGTCGAAGACCTGTCCGTGTCCTTCGACGGCTTCAAGGCCATCGACGCCCTCAACCTCTACGTCGACAAGAACGAACTGCGCGTGATCATCGGCCCCAACGGCGCCGGCAAGACCACCCTGCTGGACCTCATCTGCGGCAAGACCAAGGCCAGCACGGGCAGCATCAAGTTCAAGGAACAGGAGCTGACCAAGATGGCCGAGCACAAGATCGTGCGCTCGGGCGTGGGCCGCAAGTTCCAGACGCCCTCGATCTACGAGAACCTGAGCGTCTTCCAGAACCTGGAAGTGTCCTTCCCCCGTGGCCGCTCGGTGTTGGGCGCCCTGAGTTTCAAGTGCACAGACGAGGTCAAAGCCCGCGTGCAAGTGGTGGCCGAGGAGATAGGCCTGGCAGAGAAGCTGGACACCGAAGCCGGCCTGCTGAGCCATGGCCAGAAGCAGTGGCTGGA
>CANBQJ010000291.1 GCA_947371645.1 Burkholderiales bacterium
TACGCAGGGGCTCAGGGCGCCGGCGTCAAGGCCTGTGCAGGCGGGTCCGGCCGCGTCCACATCCAGGTGCAGACGGTGAGCATGGTGAGGTAGACGGCCCAGCGCACGGCCGGCGGCACGGGCGCGAACCACAGCATGGTGGCGCTGCCACACATCATCACGGTGGCCAGCCACTTGGCCTTGCGGGGGATGGCGCGGTGCGCGCGCCAGTCGCGGATGGGGCGCCCGTAGGTGGGGTGGGCCAGCAAGCGCGCCTCCATGGCGGGCCAGCCTTTGCCTGCCGCCCATGCGGCCAGCAGCAGGAAGGGCACGGTGGGCATCACGGGCAGCAGCAGGCCGATGGCCGCGAGGGCCACGCCCAACACGGCCAGGGCCCGCCACAACAAGGTCTTGGTCTGCTGGATCATCAAGGCGGGGTGGTGATGGTGATGGCGCTGGCCTCTACGGTACCCTGAACCAGGTTGCCCAGCACGCGAACATGGTCTCCCACCTTGAGCCCGGCGCAAAGCGTGCAGTGGCCTGGCTGGGCCTGGACCGGCCAGCCCTGTACGTCCAGCTTCATGCCATGCTGTTCCACCTTGGTGATCAGGCCATCCAGGCTGATCTGTGCCTTGTCAGTCAACCAGGGTGCCGCGGTGGTCATGGTGAGGGCGCCCCATCGCCCTTGCCCATTGGTCGGCAGGTTGTAGACCTGACCACGCACCCATTGGCCATTGGCCAGGCTGAGCGGCGCGCCGGGCCAGGCGTAGGCGATGGCCTGCGTGCCCACTGCACAGTGCTCATCGCCAGGCGTCAGCGTCAAATCGGCCAGGAGGCCGGTGACCTTGAAGGTGGTGCTGGCATCCAGGGTGCGGTGCGTGATGCGCGTGGCCACGTAGCGCTGGTTCGCGGCATCCTGCCAGCCGTAGACCTCGACGAGCTCGCCGATCTGGACGTCGGCCAGGCCACGCGCCCATTGGGCGTCGATGCTGGCGTTGGCGTCCAGCACGACGGTGTGGTCCATCAGGGTGAAGCGACGTTGCGCGGCGTCGACCGACTGGACCTGGCCCAGCAAAAGCCCGCGCACCTGCACGCGCAAGGCCTGGCTGTGCATGCCGTCGCTGCGAGCTTCGGTGGTGCCGCCGTCGATCACCACGGTCACGCCGGGCTGCAGGGCGCTGGCGTCCAGGGTGTTGCCGTCCAGGTCGGTGACGGGTGTGCTGGCATCGGTGTCCACGCGCACGCCGTTGACCATCAGGCCCTGTGCAGACACCTGTCCTACCAATGCCGTGGGCTTGCCTCCGCCCACGCCCACGCTGCCGGTGCCGCCGCTGCTCACGCCAGCCACCTGATCTGGTTCGCCGCCACCGCCGCAGCCGGGCAGCAGCAAGAGGGCGCTGAGCTGCAGGGCAGCCAGCGGTGGGCCGGCGCGGCGGCGGTGTGCAGGTGAATGGGGCATGGTTTCCTCACTGATGGTTTCTTGTGGTGTGTGCAGGGCGGTCGGCGTGGCCACTCAACCCTCTGGCGGCATCTCGTCTTCGTGGGTGTACAGGCCGATGCGCATGCGGCGGCGCGCGGGGCGCTCGGCCTCGCGGTCGTCGGCGATGCAGCGTGCCATCAGGCTGACGGTGTCGGCCAGCAGCAACTGCCAGGCCCCGTCCACGTGGGCGCGCAGGAGCGCCAGCGAGTCGTCGGACAGCTCGTCGCCCAGCACGGCCTGGTCATGGTGGGGGCGGCGGCCGTCGCCGGTCACGTTGTCCACAGCGGCCGTGAGGTGCGCGCCGACGTTGTCGCGCAGCATGTCCAGCATGTGCGTGCGGTCTCCCTGCGGCACGAAGGTGTCGCTGAGCAGGGTCACGGTGTCGCGCTCAGGGTCGTGGCGGGCCAGCTGCAAGCGGCAGAGCTCGTCCAGCAGGCTGCGGGGGTGCACGTTGTGCGTGACGCTGCGAGCGAGCGCTTCAAAGCTGGGGTGGTCTCCGGTGCGGGGCAGGGGCTTGAGTTGTCCCCGCGCGGTGCGCAGGCTGCGGTCACTGACCCAGCGTGTGAAGACCTCGGACGCCCAGGTGAGAGGCCGCGTGACCGGGGCATGGGCGGCCTGGGCCTCCACGATGCGCGCCACTTCACGTCGGCCCATGCCGGTGGCCGCCGCGATGCGGCTGACCTGTCGGTGGGCGGGCAGGCCGCTGCTTTGCAAGGCGGCCTGGGCGGCTTCGACGAAGGCGCGCTCCACCCCCTGCACCACGGCGTCGCAGGGCAGGCCGTGGGCCATGGCCAGGCGCGCCAGGGGCAGCGCCAGCGCGTGCACCAGGCCGGACAGGTCTGGGCCTTCGGCCTGAGGCCGTTCGGGAGGTGGGGGCTTGGGTGCCATGTTCGGATCAGTCTAGCGCAATGCGCAATCTGCGCATTTCATGGTTCATCCGCTGCCAAGCTCCTGGTTTTCCCTGAAGGCCGAAGCTGCGGCTGATGTTTCAATAAATGCGCAATATGTGCATTTAAAAATGGAGGAATCATGAACACATCGACAAAATGGGGCCTGGCCGTGGGTGGTCTGACCCTGAGCCTGGCTGCCCAAGCTGGTACGTCCTACAGCGCGGAAAAGGTGATGAACCCCGTGGACGGGCTGCAAGCCGGGCATGGCAGCCAGGTCGAATGGGCGGGCAAGCTGGCGGTGTCTGCCGCAGGTCAGGCATTGGGCACTCAGGTGATGGCCGGTGCGCCCATGGGCAGTGCGCAGGCCTTTGTGCAAGACGGCTTGGGCGTGCGCAACATCCCCACGCTGCCGGCTTACACCCAAGGCGAGCTGCTGGGCACGGCAGGGAAATGGGCGGCAGGCTCGGTCTACAACCTGGGCACCGACCCGATGACCGCCACCCGCGCCAAAGGCCAGGCCATGTTGCTGGACCTGGACACGGGCAACAAGCGTGTCCTGGGCACCCTGGGCGGTCTGTCGAGCCAGGGCATGGACGTGAACGCGCAGGGCACGGTCGTGGGGCATTCCTGGGTGGCAGGCAACGACCACGTCACCGCCTTCGTGACCGACAGCGGCAGCATGAAGCCGCTGTTTGCAGACCAACGCATCAGCGTGGCCCGGGTCGTCAACGACCGGGGTGACATCGCCGGGCAGATGGGCGATCTCAACTCGGGCGGCGCCACCTGGGGGTGGGGTGTCACCCCAGGACGCAGCCCATGGGCCAATGGGGGACGGCCCTTCCTGATCAGCCAGGGCAAGACCATCATGCTCGACGAGGTGCTGGGCCAGGGCACCCAGCCTGGCCAGACCGAGGTCACCGACATGAACAACGCGGGCGCCGTCTTGCTGGACCGCAGCTTCGACACGCTGGGCACCAGCGTGGTGGTGCAAGACGGGATGGTGCGTGTGCTCGACAGCTTGCTGCTGGCACCTGAGCTTCAAGACAACTGGGGCGGGCGCGCAGCCAACCACAACGCATTCACGCACGCGCTGGACATCAACGACCGGGGGCAGGTCGTGGGTTGGTCGATGAAGGGCCTGTACGAGCAACGCGCCGTGATGTGGAATGGCACCGAGGTCATCGACCTCAACGACCTGCTGGTCGACCCAGGTGACGTCAGCCTGACCGCTGCCTGGGCCATCGACAACGACGGCAACATCTGGGCGCAGGGTTCGGACATGGCCATTTACCGGCTCAGCGCCGTGCCTGAACCTGGCACTGCCGCCAGCCTGATGCTGGGCCTGGGCGCCATGGTGCTGGTGCTGCAGCGGCGTGGTCGTCGTCCGCCCATGTTGAACGGGGAGATTGCCTGCGGGTGAGCCCCAGGCGGCTCACTCTGCGGGGCCACCGCGCTGTGCCTTCACCGCAGCGCGCTGGCGCTTGCCCTCCAGCCGGCGCCTTTTGGAGGCCTGCGTCGGGCGGGTGGCGCGCCGGATGGCCGGTGGCCTGGCCACGCTGTGCACCAGCTCATGCAGGCGGCGCACGGCCTCTGCGCGGTTCATGTCCTGGCTGCGGTGCTCTTGCGACTTGATCACCAGCACGCCCTCTGCGGTGATGCGCCGGTCAGGCAGCGCCAGCAGGCGGGCCTTGACGTCGTCGTGCAAGGACGACGCGCAGATGTCAAACCGCAGGTGGATGGCGCTGGACACCTTGTTCACGTTCTGCCCGCCCGCACCCTGGGCGCGGATGGCCGTGATCTCGTACTCGTGAACAGGAATGGGGTGCATGGGCACGCATTGTGACCTCACCCCAGCCCTGTCGGGCTCACTTGCCCATGGTGTCCTTCTTCATGTCGTCCTTGGCCATGGCGTCCTTCTTCATGGCGTCCTTGTGCATGCCATCCTTGTGCATGCTGTCCTTCTTCATGGTGTCGGCTTTCATCGCATCTTTCTTCATGCCATC
>CANBQJ010000292.1 GCA_947371645.1 Burkholderiales bacterium
GTCCCAAGAGGAATCCCGGCATTTTCCGTGGACGAGGCCGTTGAAGCGGCCAAGAAGCTGGGCGGCCCCGTGTGGGTGGTCAAGGCGCAGATCCATGCCGGTGGTCGCGGCAAGGGCGGTGGCGTGAAAGTCGCCAAATCGCTGGAAGATGTGAAACGTCTGGCCAGCGAGATCCTGGGCATGCAGCTCAAGACCCACCAGACCGGCCCTGAGGGCCAGAAGGTCAACCGCCTCTACATCGAAGACGGCGCTGACATCCAAAAAGAATATTACGTGTCCGTGGTCACCGACCGCGGCACCCAGAAGGTTGCCTTCATCGCTTCCAGCGAAGGTGGCATGGACATCGAAGAAGTCGCACACAGCACGCCCGAGAAGATCGTCACCGTCTTCATCGACCCGCTGCTCGGCCTGACCGACGCCCAATCCCAGCAGATCAACGACGCCATCGGCATGCCCGCTGACTCTCAGGCCCAAGCCAAGGACATCTTCCAGAAGCTGTACCAGTGCTACATGGAAACCGACGCCTCGCTGGTTGAAATCAACCCGCTGAACCGTGACGGCAAGGGCAAGGTCACGGCGCTGGACGCCAAGTTCAATTTCGACCCCAACGCGCTGTTCCGCCACCCCGAGATCGTGGCCTACCGCGACCTGGACGAAGAAGACCCGGCTGAAGTCGAAGCCTCCAAGTTTGACCTGGCCTATATCCAGCTCGACGGCAACATCGGTTGCCTGGTGAACGGCGCCGGCCTGGCCATGGCCACCATGGACACCATCAAGCTGTTCGGCGGCGAGCCCGCCAACTTCCTGGATGTGGGCGGTGGCGCCACGGCAGAGAAGGTCACCGAGGCCTTCAAGATCATGCTCAAGAACCCTGAAGTGAAGGGCATCCTGGTCAACATCTTCGGCGGCATCATGAAGTGCGACACCATCGCCAACGGCGTGATCACGGCTTGCAAGGCTGTGAACCTGACCGTGCCGCTGGTGGTGCGCATGAAGGGCACCAACGAAGACCTGGGCAAGAAGATGCTGGCGGACTCCGGTCTGCCCATCATCGCCGCCGATTCCATGGCCGAAGCCGCGACCAAGATCGTCGCTGCGGTGGCCTGAACGAACTTGACCAGGAAGCATTCGCCATGAGCATTTACATCAACAAAGACACCAAGGTCATCACCCAGGGCATCACGGGCAAGACCGGTCAGTTCCACACCCTCGGTTGCCAGGCTTACGCCAATGGCAAGAACGCTTTCGTTGCGGGCGTGAACCCCAAGAAGGCCGGTGAGACGTTCTCGGACATCCCCATCTTTGCCTCCGTCAAGGACGCCGCCAAGGAAACCGGCGCCACTGTGTCCGTCATCTACGTGCCGCCCGCCGGTGCCGCCGATGCCATCTGGGAAGCCGTTGAAGCCGACCTGGACCTGGTCATCGCCATCACCGAAGGCATCCCTGTGCGCGACATGCTGATGGTGCGCAACAAGATGAAGGCCAAGGAAGCCGCCGGTGGCAAGCGCACCCTGCTGCTGGGCCCCAACTGCCCTGGCCTGATCACGCCTGAAGAAATCAAGATCGGCATCATGCCCGGCCACATCCACCGCAAGGGTCGCATCGGCGTCGTGTCCCGTTCTGGCACGCTGACCTATGAAGCCGTTGCACAGCTGACCGAAATCGGCCTGGGCCAGTCCAGCGCCGTGGGCATCGGTGGTGACCCGATCAATGGCCTGAAGCACATCGACGTGATGCGCGCCTTCAACGACGACCCGGACACCGACGCCGTCATCATGATCGGTGAAATCGGCGGTCCCGATGAAGCCGAAGCCGCCCAGTGGTGCAAGGCCAACATGAAGAAGCCCATCGTGGGCTTCATCGCTGGCGTCACCGCCCCTCCGGGCAAGCGCATGGGCCATGCTGGCGCGCTGATCAGCGGCGGTGCCGACACGGCAGACGCCAAGCTGGCCATCATGGAAGAGTGCGGTTTCACCATCACCCGCAACCCCTCCGAGATGGGCCGCCTGCTCAAGGGCCTGCTCTGATCGGCCTGGCCGTGTGACAGGTGTCGCGGCGCCGAGTCACATGGCCACCAAGCCGGGGGATGGCCCCGGCTTCATTGACCACATCACCACCACATCAGCCCTACACTCAGGGCTGATGTCGTTTGGAGGGTGCGCCACACATGCCGCAGACCTGGGTCTGGCTCCTGATCATGGTTCTGTTGCTGGCACTGGCCGCGGCCTTGCTGTCCTGGCTCTGGCGCCAGCATCAGCTGCGCCTGCCACGCGTCGAGTTCGTCCAGACGCGCCCCAACTTTGCCGACACCGATGCCCTGTCGCCCCGCACTGTGCCTAGCCAGATCGGCCCGGGCCAGGGCTATGACGATGAGCTGATCTACACCGACAAGCCCGCGCTGCACAGCGGCCGGGCCAGTGTGTCGGGCGTTCGCCCGTTCGATGGCCACATCGAGCCCCACGTCGAAACCTTGCCGCATGTGCGCCCGCCGCTGGGTGACTCTGCGCTGGGCGGCGGCGACGAAGGCCGTGCAGCCGCTCGGGCCCAGCTCACGGCGGCCACCGACACCCACATCGGCCCCTACGTGATCCTGCGGCCGCTGGGCCAGGGTGCCATGGGCGCGGTCTACCTGTGCAGCCACCCGGACACCGGCCAGGAGGTCGCCGTCAAGACCATGGCCCTGGGCGATGAATTCCATGGGGCTGAGTTGGCAGAGGCCCGCACCCGCTTCTTGCGCGAAGCCGACATGGCCGGCCACCTCCAGCACCCTGACATCGTCAGCATCCTGGACGCCGGCGAGTCAGGCGGTGTGGCCTACATCGTCATGGATGTCGTGCAGGGCCAGGACCTGTCGCAGTTCACCCTGCCTGGCCGCCTGCTGCCCCTGCCCGAGTTGTTGCACATCGCCGCCCGCGTGGCCGACGCCTTGGCCTTTGCGCACAGCCGGGGCGTCACCCACCGCGACATCAAGCCAGCCAACATCATGGTCGACCTGGCCACACAGGGCGTGAAGGTGATGGACTTTGGCGTGGCCCGCATGGACAACGCCAGCCGCACCCGCACGGGCGTGGTGCTGGGCACGCCCACCTTCATGTCGCCCGAACAGCTGGCCGGCCTGCCGGTCGATGGCCGCAGTGACATCTATTCCCTGGGCGTGACCCTGTTCCAGCTGATCACGGGCCAGCTGCCTTACCCCAACGGCTCGCTGGCTGTCCTCATGCGTGCCATCGGCCAGGAGGCGCCGCCGACGCTGGCCAGCCTGCGCCCCGACCTGCCCGCTGCACTGGGCGACATCCTGGCGCTGTGCCTGCAGAAGCACCCGGGCACGCGCTACACCAGCGGCCTGCAACTGGCCGATGACCTGCGTGCGGTGGCGCGACAGCTGCCACCTGAAAACACAGCGACAATCCGGACATGAACTTCGAGTTCTTCAGTCAAACCGACACAGGGCGGGTGCGAACCAACAACGAAGACGCGATCGCCCTGGAAGAGGCGGCGGGCGTCGCCGTGCTGGCCGACGGCATGGGTGGCTATGCCGCGGGCGAGGTGGCCAGCGGCATGGCCTGCGACTTCATCAAGGCCGAACTGGGTCGATGGATGATCGAGGCCGCCGACCAGGCGCTGGATGCCGACGTCAAGCGCGCCATGGACATCTGCGTCGACAACGCCAACCGCGCCATCTACACGGCCGCCCACACCAACCCCACCTACACCGGCATGGGCACAACCCTGGTGCTGGGCGTGTTCAGGCCCGGCAGGTTGCTGATGGGCCACATTGGCGACTCGCGCGCCTACCGCCTGCGGGGCGCCGAATTCCAGCAGATCACCAAAGACCACTCCCTGCTGCAAGAGCAGATCGACGCCGGCATCCTCACGCCCGAACAGGCGCAATTTGCCGCCAACAAGAACCTGGTGACCCGGGCGTTGGGTGTTGAAGACCTGGTGATGATGGAAACCCATCAGCACGAGGTGCAATCTGGTGACATTTACTTGATGTGCTCGGACGGTCTGTCCGATATGCTTCACGATCAAATGATCGCCGAAGTCATGTCGGCCCACAGTTTGCTTCCAGAAATGGGTGCGGCTTTGATTGCGGCCGCCAATGAAGCAGGCGGCCGGGATAATATCGCCGTCGTGCTGGTGCGCGCCCGGGGGGCAGCCGAGACGTCCGCACGCTCCTGGTGGCCCTTCAAGCGCCTGGGCGGCGCGGCCTGACAAGCCGTTCAAAAAATTCCATACCCGAGAGGTATCGCATGGGAAAGTTGGTCGTCTCACTAGACGGGGTTGTCATCAAAGAGGTCCAGATCACGAAGGACAAAACCTCGCTGGGCCGCCGCCCCTAC
>CANBQJ010000293.1 GCA_947371645.1 Burkholderiales bacterium
CTGAGGATGGCCCCGATGTCCGTCATCTTGGAGACGTCGCCCTGGCGCGCGAACATCTCGGGCGCGATGGCGTAGTAGCCCAGCTTGGCAAAGCGGCGGCACATGTCCTTGATGTGCTCGTGCACGCCAAAGATTTCCTGCACCACCAGAATGACAGGGTGGGCACCGCCCTTGGCGGGACGGGCCACATAGGCCGGGATCTGACCGTCGGTGGTGGGCACCTTCACTTCACCGGCCACCAGGCCCTTGTCGTCGGTGGTGATGGCCTGGGCCAGCACAGGCTGGGCGGCCACGGCAAAGCCGCTGGCCAGCGAGGTCATCACGAAGCCACGGCGTGACACGCCGGTCGCTTCCGGGGCTGCTGCGGGCGGGTCTTGGAAGTCAATGGCCTTGAGGCCGTAGTCCATCAGTTTCATGGTTGTTTCCAGGTTGATGTTCGTGTGGGCCCACGGCCTCTGGGCGGGCGCGGGCGTGCTCAGCGTGAGGTACAGCGGCCTGCCTGCTCGGGCCTGCCGCCGGTCATTGTGGCCTCAGTCCGATGTCCCTGCCACGCCAGGGTCTCGGGCGTGAGCGGGGGCACAATCGCCAATCAGTGAACAAAGTGGCTTCAAGCCACAGTCAGCGAGCCCATGGTGAATGTGTTCAAGCGCCTGGTGCACCAGGCACGCATCCGCCCGCGCCTGTTGGCCGGCCTGGTGGTGGGGGTGTTGGTGGCCTGGTGCCCGCCTCAGTCGTGGGCCGTGCGCGAGGTCACGCGCGTGATCCTGGGCTGGAACGTGGGGGCCTGGCTGTACCTGGGGCTGGCCGGCTGGATGATGCTGCACGCCGACCGCCGACAGATCCACCGCCGCGCCCATGACCAGGATGAGGGCGCCCGCGTGATCCTGCTCATGGTGGTGGTCTCGGCACTGGCGAGCCTGGTGGCCATCGTGGCCGAGCTGGCGGTGGCCAAAGACCACAAGGACCTGGACAAGCTGGCCCACATCGGCCTGGCCGTGGTCACGCTTCTCACGTCCTGGGCCTTCGCGCAACTCAGCTTTGCCTTGCACTACGCCCATGACTATTACCTGGCCCGCAGCCAGGGCAAGCCCGGCGGCCTCACCTTCCCCGATACCGAAGAGCCTGACTATGTGGACTTCCTGTATTTCTCGGCCGTGATCGGAACCTCGGGCCAGACCGCCGACGTGGCCTTCAGCAGCCCCCACATGCGCCGCATCGGGCTGCTGCACTGTGTGCTGGCCTTCGTGTTCAACACCAGCCTCATCGGCCTGATGGTCAACGTGGGGTCGAGCCTGTTGTGAGCGGCTGGGCTTGCATCAGCAGGCCCAGGATGCGCCGCAAGGCCGCCAGTTCCAACAGCCCGTGGGCGCGCAAGGCCTCGCGGATGGCCTGCACTTCGGGGGCGGGCAGCCGGTCTTGCATGCCGTGGGCATAGGCTTGTGCAGGCGTGGCGTGTGCAGGGCTGAAGCGGCCGACGCCCAATTCGGGCGCCATCGCCTGGCACACCGATTTGAAGGACCAGGAGCCCCGCATGGCCGGGTGGTAGCAATTGGCCCGCATGACCTGAAAAAGGTCGACGATGCGGGGCTGCAAGGCGTCCAGCTGTGGGGCCAGGTCGGGTGCATGACGGGCCAGTTCGCGCAGGCGGTTGCGCTCGAAGCCCGCGTTGTAGGCGATCACGGCGCCCCGCTCGCCCAGTGCCCGCAGCAAGGTCTCGGCGAAGGCCCGGCGCGGGTCGCCACTGCCCTGGGCCAGGAAGTGGTGGTGACGGGGGGCGGTATCCAGGGCATCCGGCCCATCGATGACGTCGCAGGCCCAGTGGAAGGGCACCATCTCATAGGGCCGAGTGCCCGCCCAGATGGGCAAGGCGTGGCCAATGGTGTCCATGCGCAAGAGCTGCCAGGGGCGCGGCAACTGGCGCAAGAGCGTCGCGGCCTCGGGCTCGATCACCGCTTGGCCGGTGCGGATGGCGCGCCAGGCGCGGCGGCGTCGGGCATCCGGCAACAGGGCTTCCGGCACGGTGTCCAGCTTGCGGTGGCCCATGGCGCGCAGCACATCGGCCAGCTCGCGGCCCATCACCTCGAGGGCATCTGCTGCCAAGCCCTTGCGCGTGCGCTGGCGCAGGCCGCAGTGGTCCAGGTGGGGGCAGGGGGTGTCGTTGTCGCCCGCGTCCAGGCAAGGGGGCGCGTCGGGCAGGGCGGGCTCGGGGCCGCGTTGTTGCTGGCGCATGGCCACCATCCATGCGGGCACGTCGCGCGCGCCAAGGAAGGGGCTCACGTCCACCTCGCGGAACACCCCGGCCATGCAGCCATGGCCCGGGTAGATGAAATCCTGCTCGATGAGCATCAGCACCATGCCCTGGATGCGCACCCCTGCGCGGGCGGCCACATGGGTCCACCAGGCGATGAGGTCCAGGTCGTCGTCCTTGCCCACGGTGGCCAGCCGCAAGCGGCCCACGCGCAGGCCGCGCTCGCCGGGGCTGAGCACGTCGATGCGGGCGCGGGCCCCATCGTTGCTGGCCACGCAAGCCCCGAAGAGGGCGCGGCCTTCACCTGCCTGCAGGAAGCCCGACGCCAGCCAGGCCTGGGTCTGGGCGATGGCTTCGTGCCAATCGGCATCGCTGTGCGGCGGGGGCAGGTGGTGGGCCAGGGGCCAGGTGGCCCGCAAGGCGGTGAGGACCCCGGCCTGGTCGATGGCGTCGGTGCGGGGCGCGGGTGCGCAGCCCCGCTGGTCCAGCCAATGGCGGCGTGGGCAATGGCGCCAGGCGAGCAGGTCTTGGGCGGTGAGGGGTGACATGTGGGGTGGAGGCGGGTCTGGCGTCAGGGGCCCGACAAACGCGACAGGGCTGATCGCCGACCAGCCTGAAGCATGCAAGTGGCGAGCCTGTCACGGGAATTGCATGGACAAGCGCATGGCCACACCTGCACCTCTTCATTTCTACATGACGCCCGGTTCGTGCTCGACCGGCATCCACATCCTGCTCGAAGAGCTGGCATTGCCCTTTCAGGTGACGGTGCTGAACCTGCCTGCAGGCCAGCACCGCGAGCCCGCCTACCTGGCCGTCAACCCCAAGGGCAGCATCCCGGCGCTGGTCCTGGGCGACGGCCAGGTGCTCACCGAGTTCCAGGCCATTGCCTACTGGCTGGCCCGCGCCCACCCGCGCCAGCAGCTCTTGAGCGACGACCCGGTGCTGGCCGCCCGCACCATCGCCCTGATGGACCTGGTGGTGGGCACGGTGCATGGCGCCGGCTACACGCGCATCTTCACCACCGACACTTACCTGCCCCCGGGGCTGGATGACGCAGCCAAGGCGACGTGGACAGACGCCATCCAGGCGCGTGGCCGCGAGATCGTGGCCCAGGGCTTTGCCGTCATCGAAGGCGGCCTGCAGCCTGGGGCCTGGGCCATGGGTGAGTGCTTTGGCATCGCGGATGCCGCCTTCTTCTACGTGGCCTTCTGGGCCGACAAGCTGGGTCTGCCCCTGCCGACCCTGTGCCTGGCGCTCTACCGGCGTCTGCGCGCGCGGCCGCTGGTGGCCCAGGTGCTGGCCGAAGAAGGCTACCGCTGAGGCCTGAGGCTTCAGTCTTCGTCCAGCATGGGCCGGATCTGGTCGACGAAGTCGGCCAGGATGTGCTTGTGCGTGTCGAACTGGCCGCTGGTGGGCACGATGGCGATGCGCGTGGCACCGAAGGTGTCGGCCATGGCCTTGAACTGGGCGGCCACCTCCACATGTTGCCCGACCAGGGATGAGGCCATCAGGGCTTCGGGGTCGCGGGCCATGGAGCGCTGAGGGTCCTGGCCCCAGCCGGCCTCTGCAGCGTGCTGCGCAAATTGTGCGAAGTAGGTCTGGGCTGTGGCCACGGCCTCTTCTCGGCTGCCTGCGGTGCTGGCGAAGCGGGCCAGGGTCAACTGCGGTGCGGTGCCGTTGCTGGCGCGCATGTAGGTGTCGACGGCGCGGCGCACGCGGTCCTGGGTGTGGGTGGCCGCCGCCACCAGGCCCCAGCCTTCACGGCCGGCACGCTGCAGGCCGGCTTCGTCGTCGGCGGCCAGCCACACCGGTACCTGGTCTTGCGCCGGCCGCACCGACAGGCTCAGGCCCGCCTCGGCATCGCGGCCGCGTGGGGGCCCACCGGCCAGCAAGGCCAGCACCTGGTCCAGGTGATCGTGCAGCTTGCTGCGGGCGGTCGTGCGGTCCAGCCCGAAGGCGGTGAGCGTCTTGCTCAGGGCGCCCCCACTGGACACGCCCAGCTGGAAGCGCCCTTTGGACATCAGGTCCAGCGTGGCGATGTGCGTGGCCAGCAGCAGCGGCTCATGCAGGCCGGG
>CANBQJ010000294.1 GCA_947371645.1 Burkholderiales bacterium
ATCGTGGTCAACCTGCTGGACAACGCCTTGCGCCACCAAAGCGGCCAGAGCGGCGCCATTTTCGTGACCTTGCGCTGGATGCCGGGCATGGACCCGCAAGGCCTGCTGATGATCTCGGTGTCCAGCGACGGCGACCCCATCACGGCCGAAACCGAGCGCGCCCTGTTCGAGCCCTTCTTCTCCACGCGCAGCCGAGGCACCGGCCTGGGCCTGTATATTTGCCGCGAGCTGTGTGAGCGCCATGGCGCCACCATCGACTACCGCCTGCACCCCTTCCCCGTGCGGCACCGCAACGAGTTCTACCTGTCCGTGCCCCTTGAAGCGGCCGGGCACAGCGGCTGAACATGAACGCCTCCCAACGCCATCGCCTGCTGGTCGTCGACGACGAGCCGGACCTGCGCACCCTCTACGAGCTCACGCTGCTGCGCGAGGGCTACCACATCGACACCGCAGGTTCGGTGGGCGAAGCCCTGGACAGCCTGGCCGAACACCGCTTCAGCCTGGTCATCACCGACATGCGCCTGCCCGACGGCACGGGCCTGGACATCCTGCGGCACCTGGATTCACAAGGCCGCAGCGAAAAGGCCATCGTCATCACGGCCTATGGCTCGGCCGACAACGCGGTGGCCGCGCTCAAGGCTGGCGCCTATGACTACCTGACCAAGCCGGTTGACTTGAAACAGTTCCGCGCGGTGGTGGCTGCAGGCCTGGACGCCAATGCCGTTGACGACGACGAGCCGCGCACCATCCCCGGCGGGCTGGACGACGCCCCCGTCCCCAGAGCGGCACCGCCCTCGGCGTCCACACGCACCCTGGGCCGCGCTGCGGCGGCACCTGCGGGCAATGCGCTGTCCCGCCTGATCGGCAACAGCCCCGCCATCCAGCACACGCGGGTGATGATCGACAAGGTCTCGCGCAGCATGGCGCCGGTGCTGCTGTCCGGCGAGTCCGGCACGGGCAAGGAGCTGGTGGCCCGCGCCGTGCACGACGGCAGCCCACGCCGCGCACGCCCCTTTTTGGCAGTCAACTGTGGCGCCATCCCCGAACAGCTGCTGGAAGCCGAGTTCTTTGGCTACCGCAAAGGCGCCTTCACCGGCGCCAACGAAGACCGCGAAGGCTTCTTCCAGGCCGCACAAGGCGGCACCCTCTTCCTCGACGAAATCGGCGACCTGCCCCTGAGCATGCAGTCCAAGCTGCTGCGCGCCATCCAGGAGCGCGCCGCAAGGCCCATCGGCACCACACAGGAAGTGCCGGTGGACGTGCGCCTGGTCAGCGCCACCCACAAAGACCTGCAGCACGAAGTGCAGGCCGGCCGCTTCCGGCAGGACTTGTTCTACCGGCTCAACGTGATCCAGATCTCGCTGCCGCCCCTGCGCGACCGGCGTGACGACCTGCCTTTGCTGGCGCAGCGCATCACCGAGCGCCTGGCCACCGAGGCCGGCCTGCACACGCCACCCCGCCTGAGCCCCGCAGCCTTGCAGTCCATGCAGCGCTACGCCTTCCCCGGCAATGTGCGCGAACTGGAAAACATGCTGCTGCGTGCCCTGGCCTTGAGCAACCACAGCGAACTGAGCCCTGAAGACCTGGGCCTGAGCGCCCCGACCGACGCGGACATCCTGCTGCCGCTGGCGGCTCACGCAGGCATCGCCGCAGCCTTGCCCGGCAACGACCTGGCGGGCAGCGCCGACCCCATGGGGACACCGCCCGTCACGCCGCCCCTGCCCAGCGACCTGGTTTCCCACCTCGACCAGGTCGAGCGCGACATCCTCATCCAGGCGCTCAACAAGCACCGCCTCAACCGCACCGCGGCAGGCACCAGCCTGGGCCTGTCGCTGCGCCAGATGCGCTACCGCATGGCACGGCTGGGCGTGCAGGTCAACGAGCAGGGCATCGTGCTGGGCGCCCCCCAGGACCCCGCGCCGGGCGAGCTGGGCGCCCAGGATGGCGATGAACACTGAAGCCAGTGACTGGGCACAGGGTTGGTGGCGCCTTGCCCGCCAGGTGCCCTCGCCCAACTTCGGCCAGAGGCCCGCAGACGCCGTGCTGGACCTGGTCGTGCTGCACTCGATCAGCCTGCCGCCTGGCGAGTACGGTGGCGACGGCATCGAACGCCTCTTCACCAACACCCTGGACTGGGACGCTCACCCGTATTTCAACCAGATCCGAGGCTCCGAAGTCTCTGCGCACTTCGTGATCCGCCGTGATGGCGAATGCCTGCAGTTCGTCTCCGTGCTGGACCGCGCCTGGCATGCCGGACGCTCATCGTGGCAAGGGCGCGACAACTGCAACGACTACAGCATCGGCATCGAACTCGAAGGCCTGGAAGACACGCCATTCGATGCGCCGCAATATGACAGCCTGATGCGCCTGCTCAGGGCCATTGCGGCCCCTTGGCCGGTGCGCAACATCGTGGGCCACGAGCACGTGGCGCCGGGCCGCAAGCGCGATCCGGGCAGTGCCTTTGACTGGTCCTTGCTGGCCCGTTCAGTGCGCGCCGAGTGGCCCGGCGCTTTGCCACACACGCCAACTTGATTCGTGTTTTCCCCGAATCTCACACCCATTCGCGGGGGTGGGCTTTTTTGGCGTTATAGTCGGGGCCAGACACTAGATGTAGCGCCAAACAGGTCGCCAAACACCATATCTAGTGTCTGAAGCTGTCAGCGGCAAGCCACCTCACCAGGAGCCTGTCGTCCAATTTCGGTGCCTGGTCGCGCGCTTGCGGCCAGCCCCACCGGCCTTGAAGGGAACCCCATGCAAACGTCCACGTCCAGCACCTTGTCGCCGTCCACTTCTGTTTTCCCCGGCCCGGCCGATGCCGACCTGCAGCCGCGCCAATCGGCCTATGCCGCCTACCAGATCATCCGACGCAACGGTGCGGTCGTTTCGTTTGAACCCAGCAAGATCGCTGTCGCCCTGATGAAGGCCTTTCTGGCCGTCCACGGCACCCAGGGCGCGGCCTCTGCCAGCGTGCGCGAAACCGTCGACGGCCTGACCGAAGCCGTGGTGCGCGGCCTGCTGCGCTCGCGTCCGGGCGGCGGCACTTTCCACATCGAAGACATCCAGGATCAGGTCGAACTCGGCCTGATGCGCGGCGGCCACCACGAGATCGCCCGTGCCTACGTGCTCTACCGCGAACGCCGCACGCAAGAGCGCGCCAAACAAGCCTCCGAGCAGCAGGTCGCCGCACCCACCCTGCACGTCATCGACCGTGGTCAGCGCGTGCCCCTGGACACCGCCGCGCTCAAGGCCCTGATCGAGACCTCCTGCGAAGGCCTGGGCGCCGACGTCAAGGCCGCCCCGATCTACGCCGAAACGCAGCGCAACCTGTACGACGGCGTCTCCATCGACGAGGTCTACAAGGCCGCCATCCTGGCTTCGCGCACCCGCATCGAACACGACCCGGCCTACACCCGCGCCACCGCCCGCCTGCTGATGCACACCATCCGCCGCGAGATCCTGGGCGAAGACGTCACGCACGCCGAGATGGCCACGCGCTACGCCGACTACTTCCCCGGCTTCATCAAGAAGGGCATCGAAGCCGAGCTGCTGGACGAAAAGCTGGGCCAGTTCGACCTGGCCCGCCTGGGCGCCGCACTGAAGTTCGAGCGCGACCTGGACTTCGACTACCTGGGCCTGCAAACCCTGTACGACCGCTACTTCCTGCACAAGGAAGGCACCCGCATTGAAATGCCGCAGGCTTTCTTCATGCGCGTCGCCATGGGCCTGTCGCTCAATGAAATCGACCGCGAAGCCCGTGCCATCGAGTTCTACGAGCTGCTGTCGTCCTTCGACTTCATGTCGTCCACCCCGACGCTGTTCAACGCCGGCACCCGCCGCTCGCAGCTGTCCTCGTGCTACCTGACCACCGTGCCCGACGACCTCGATGGCATCTATGAAGCCATCAAGGAAAACGCCCTGCTGAGCAAGTTCGCCGGCGGCCTGGGCAACGACTGGACCCCGGTGCGCGCGCTCGGCTCGCACATCAAGGGCACCAACGGCAAGTCGCAAGGCGTCGTCCCCTTCCTGAAGGTGGTCAACGACACGGCCGTGGCCGTGAACCAGGGCGGCAAGCGCAAGGGCGCTGTCTGCGCTTACCTGGAATCGTGGCACCTGGACGTCGAAGAATTCCTGGAGCTGCGCAAGAACACCGGTGACGACCGCCGCCGCACCCACGACATGAACACGGCCAACTGGATCCCCGACCTGTTCATGAAGCGCGTCATGGAAGGCGGCGACTGGACCTTGTTCTCGCCTTCGTCCTGCCCCGACCTGCACGACAAGTTCGGCCTGGACTTCGAAGCGGCCTACAGCAA
>CANBQJ010000295.1 GCA_947371645.1 Burkholderiales bacterium
GCGTGTTGTTCGAATACACCCGCCTGGCAGCGGGCGAGCACTTTCATGAGGTGGTGGCCTCGCCGCCCTATTGCGTGGACCGGCACGGACACACCCTGTATCAGGGGGATGAAACAGCCACCGTAAAGTGGGGGGATGCGCGAGGGTGAATTCCGGAACGTTCGGGCATCTGGATGGGTCATACCGCTTCGGTACACTCAAGCGGGCGTCCTTGCTCGGCCAGAAACCTGCCGGCCACCGGCCCCGAACGGGGCTGGAGCCGCCATACCGGGTGAGATACTGCCAAGTGACATCCTTCCCCCACCGGCGCATGCCCATCACCGAGACCGCTGAATCGCCCGCGACTGCGCCATTGCAGGCCCCCGCGCCAGCGCCTGCGCGGGTGCCCATGGCCGAGCTGCTCACGCTGCTGCTGGGCCTGCTGGTCATGTATGTGCCGGCCTACGCGATGCTCAGCAACACCGTCTGGAACGTGGTGGGGCAAGGCCATGGGCCGGTCATGCTGGCCCTGGCCCTGTGGCTGGCCTGGCAGCGCAAGGACAAACTCGCCCAGGCGCCCAACGCCCGCGCCCTCTGGGCCGGCACCATCGCCATGGGCATGGGCCTGCTCTGGTACGTGCTGGGCCGCTCACAGACCTTCCCGGTTTTCTACATCGCCTCGCAAATCTGGGTGCTGGCCGGCCTGCTGCTGCTCTACAAGGGCTGGCACGGGCTGAAGATCATGTGGTTCCCGCTGTTCTTCATCGTCTTCATCACCCCGCTGCCCGGCCCTCTGGTGGACGCCGTCACCGGCCCCATGAAGATGGCCGTGTCCTACGCCTCCGAGGGGCTGCTGCACTTCGCCGGCTACCCGGTGGGCCGCGCCGGCGTCACCCTGACCATCGGGCCCTACCAGCTGCTGGTCGCCGACGCCTGCGCGGGCCTGAACTCCATCTTCGCGCTCGAAGCCATCGGCGTGTTCTACATGAGCGCCATGAACTACCAGAGCGGGCCCCGCAATGTGCTGCTGGCCCTGCTCATCCTGCCCACGTCCTTCGTGTCCAACGTGATCCGGGTGATCGCGCTGGTGCTGGTCACCTACTACCTGGGCGACGAAGCCGGCCAGGGCTTCGTGCATGACTTCGCCGGCATCTTGCTGTTCATGGTGGCCACGGTGGTCATGATCGGCCTGGACGCCCTCTTGGGCCTGACCATCTTCAGGCGGTCACAGTTGCGCAGGGACAATGCAGCCCAGTCCTTGGCTTCGGGAGATCCCACATGACACAAGCTCGCCTGGGCCGCCGGGCCATCGTCCTCACGGGGCTGATGTGTGGAGCCGCCGGCGTGTCGATGGCGCTCAAGCCCAAACCGGCCGCTGGCACGCCCGGTCAGCGCAAGCTCGAAGGCCTCATCCCCCGCCAGTTTGGCGCCTGGCACCTGTCCGATCAGGCCGGCGGGCTGGTCAGCCCGGACGTGGCCTCGTCGATTGCCGGCCTCTACAGCGAGACCCTGGCGCGCACCTATTTCCGTGGCGACGGCGCGGTGGTGATGCTGTCGCTGGCCTACGGCGAAAACCAGTCGCGTGAATCCCAGATCCACAAGCCCGAGGTCTGCTATGCCGCCCAGGGCTTTTCGGTGGGTGCGCTCGAGAAAGAATCGGTGCACACCCGCCAGATGGACATCCCGGTCATGCGCGTTGAAGCGCACATGAACGGCCGCAACGAGCCCATCACCTACTGGATCCGCAACGGCAAGTACATGGTCCGGGGCTGGGCAGAGCAGAACATGTCCCGCCTCATCCAGGGCCTGCACGGCGTCATCCCCGACGGCCTGCTGGTGCGTGTGTCTTCCCTGTCCAATGACCGGCGAGAGGCCTACGCCATGCATGACCAGTTCATCCAGGACATGCTCAACGGCCTGGCGCCCGACCGGCTGCCCATGCTGCTGGGCCAGACCCTGTAACCCCCTTCACCACGGCCACATCCGCGAACCCACCCATGAGTTTCCACACCATCCTCCGTGCGGTCCGATCGCACCCCTGGCTGACGGCCTCCATCCCGGTGATCGCCATCCTGGTGGCGCTGGCGATCAGCCTGGTGCTGCCCAACCGCTACACGGCTGCGGCCTCCGTGCTGCTTGACCTCAAGACGACGGACCCGCTTTCGGGCGGCTACGCCGGCATGATCCCGCCCGGGTACATGGCCACGCAGGTGGACATCGTGCGCAGCGAGCGTGTGGCCAAGAACGTGATCAAGCGCCTCAAGCTGGACCAGCAGCCCCAGTTGCTGGAGAACTGGCGCGAAGCCGGTGACAACGCGGGCGACTTCGAGAGCTGGCTGGTGGCGCTGCTGCAAAACAACCTGTTCGTGAAGCCTTCGCGCGAGTCCAACATCATCGAGCTGAGCTACTCGGCGGCCAACCCCGACTTTGCTGCCGTGATGACCAACGCCTTCATGCAGGCCTACATCGACACCTCGGTCGAGCTGAAAGTCGAGCCCGCCAAGCAGTACAACACCCTGTTTGAAGAGCAGGCCAAGAAGATGCGCGAGCGCCTGGAAGAGGCGCAACGCAAGCTGTCGGCTTACCAGCGCGACAAGGGCATCATCGCCACCGACGAACGCCTGGACGTTGAAAACGCCCGCCTGCAAGAGCTGTCGTCGCAGCTGGTGACCATCCAGGCCCTGTCGGAGCAGTCCAACAGCCGCAACCAGCAGGTCGAGAAGAACGCCAACAGCCTGGACGAGGTGCTGGCCAACCCGGTGATCTCCGGCCTCAAGGCCGACCTGTCGCGCCAGGAGGCGCACCTGCAAGAGCTCTCCACGCGCTATGGCAACGCCCACCCCAGCGTGGCCGAAGCCCGGGCCAACATCGACGAGCTGCGCGCCCGCATCGCGTCGGAGACCCGCGTGGTCACCGGCAGCGTGAACCTCAACAGCAACGTCAACAAGAACCGCGAATCCCAGGTGCGCGTCGCGCTGGAACAGCAGCGCGCCAAGGTGCTGCAGATCAAGGCGCAGCGCGACCAGGTCAACGCCCTGGAAGCCGACATGCTCAACGCCCAGCGCGGCTATGAGGCGGTGATGGCGCGCTTCAACCAGACCGAGCTGGAAAGCCGCTCCAACCAGACCAACGTCACGCCGCTGCAGGTGGCCAGCAAGCCGCTGCGCCCCTCTTCACCGCGCACCTTCCTCAACATGCTGAGCGCCGGTGTCATCGGCCTGGTGCTGGGCGTGCTGGCGGCGCTGCTGTCCGAGCGCATCGACCACCGCCTGCGCGACAAGACCGACCTGAGCAGCGACATCAGCACCCTCTTCGTCGGCGCCGTGCACGAGATCAACCTGGCCAAGGAGGGCGCCGCCCAGCCCATGGCCATCAGCACGTCCAAACGCCACCCCCTGGCCTTGACCATTTCCTGATCCAACAGAGCACAACACATGGATTCCAACGGCAGGTCCATTGGCGACATCATTCGCCAAACCAACAGTCTGACCAGCGATCAGGTCAAGAAGATCCTCGACTACCAGTCCACCCACGGCGTGCTCTTTGGCGAAGCGGCCGTGGCGCTGGGGCTGGTGAAGGAGTCGGAGGTGCTGTGGGCGCTTTCGCAGCAGTTCCAGTACCCCTATGCCGCCACCGACCGCGACAAGCTCTCGGCCGAGCTGGTGGTGGCGCGCAACCCCTTTTGCCAGGCGGCAGAGGAGTTCCGCGTCATCCGCGCCAACATCATCACCAACGCGCTCAATGGCAGCCGCCTGGGCAAGCCGATGTTTGCGGTGCTCAGCCCGCAGCAGGGTGAAGGCCGCTCCTTCTTCGTGGCCAACCTGGCCATTGCCTTCAGCCAGCTGGGTGGTCGCACGCTGATCGTGGACGCCGACCTGCGCAACCCGCGCCAGCACATGATCTTCGAGACCAACTCCGAAGCCGGGGGCGGGCTCAGCAGCGTGCTGTCGGGCCGCGGCGAGATCAAGATCTTCCGCCCCGTTGAAGCGCTCACCAGCCTCTACCTGCTGCCCTCGGGCGTGCGGCCGCCCAACCCGCTGGAGCTGCTGCACCGCCCGGCGTTCGAGATGCTGATGCAGGAGCTGGCCACCAAGTTCGACCACATCATCATCGACACGCCCAGCAGCGAAGGCTATGCCGATGCGCGCGTGATCGCCGCCAAGTGCGGTGCCGCCCTGGTCATCGGCCAGCGCAACAGCACCCGCGTCAACGCCTTGAACACCCTGGTGGACGAACTCAAGCGCGTGGGCACCCACATCACCGGGGTGGCCATCAACCGATGAAGGCGCTCCTGCGGCTCCCAAGCCGTGCCTCGTCGCC